>CALODD010000081.1:0-7082 GCA_942491945.1 uncultured Gammaproteobacteria bacterium
TATGACGCCTTATATGAAATGATGGGAGTCGAAAAAGTCACGCGACTTATCGAGCGTGGTGTCATTGAAATCGCACCGTTGGCGTATATGCGCGGCCGTACATTGAATGATGCATTCATCATTCTGGATGAATCGCAAAATACGACGACAGAGCAGATGAAAATGTTTCTAACGCGTATTGGCTTTGGTTCAACGGCGGTTATTACTGGCGATGTGACACAGATCGATTTGCCGAACAAAACGCAGTCTGGGTTAAAGCAGGCAATCAATGTGTTAAAAGATGTTGACGGTATCAGCTTTACCTTTTTCCGTTCACACGATGTCGTGCGTCATCCTCTGGTGCAACGTGTCGTTGACGCCTACGAGCACTTTAATCGTCCAGAGAATACCGATGGCGATTGAGGTGGTTGTACAGGATGGGCGTGCGAATCTAAAAGCAGAAGGCGCCGATGATGAGGTGCCCCCGTCGAGTGACTTCAATCACTGGATTAATCATGCTTCGAATACTTCATTAGATAGCGTACAGGTTACGGTACGTATTGTTGACCCTGAAGAAAGTCAGCAACTTAATTTCGATTATCGCGGTAAAATTCCCCTACGAATGTGCTTTCCTTTCCCTATGGTGATAACGAGTTTTCTGAGCAATTAGAAAGCATTCCTGTATTTGGTGATCTAGTGATCTGCGCCGATATTGTTCGTCGAGAAGCAAATGAAAAAGGTGTTTCTGAAGGCGATCACTGGGCGCATTTAACGATTCACGGCATGTTGCATTTAATGGGTTATGATCATATTGAAAATGATCAGGCGCATGAAATGGAAACACTCGAAATAAACCTTTTAAAACAATTAAATATTAAAAACCCTTACGAAGTGGTAACAGAGTAAATGGAAGACAGAAAAGATAAAAGTAACGACAAAAACTGGTTTGAACGGATTAGCCAGGCGTTACTGGGCGAGCCGCAGGATCGCGAACAATTAATTACCTTGTTACGAGATGCTCAATCGCGTGACCTGCTGGATGCTGATGTGCTGGCAATGATAGAAGGCGCGCTTGATGTGTCGGAGCAAGACGTACGCGATGTGATGGTTCCTCGTGCCCAGATGGTGGTTGTGCATCGTGATGCGCCGATCAAAGACTTATTAAAAGTTATTGTCGAGTCAGGCCACTCCAGGTTTCCTGTCGTGACGGATGATAAGGATGAAGTGTCTGGGATTTTGTTAGCAAAAGATTTGCTACAATTTTTTGCGAGCGGCTCGGAAGGAAATTTTAATATTCGTGAATATCTGCGCCCTGTTATTTATATACCTGAAAGTAAACGTCTAAATACGCTGCTACATGAATTTCGCTCTAGCCGTAATCATATGGCGATTGTTGTTGATGAGTACGGTGCGGTCGGTGGTCTGGTAACGATTGAAGATGTGCTGGAGCAAATCGTTGGTGACATTGATGACGAGCATGATACGGATTTGGGCGCGAATATTTTTAAGCATGATGATGGTTTGTATGTGATGCGCGCATTAACCGGTATTGATGAGTTTAATGAATATTTTCATATGGATTATGCTGATGACGATTTCGATACGGTTGGTGGAATGATTATGCATCATCTGGGTCATATGCCGCGTCGTCAGGAAGAAACGGTGATTGGTAAATGTAGGTTTAAGGTGTTGCGTGCCGATAATCGCCGGATATATATGTTGCAAATGCAATATCTGCAGCAGGAAGAGCTTAACTTCGATCAGGAATAATTTATTCCTTACCATCTAATTAAGAAATGACCCTGTCTAACTGGAAAGGTGATGTTGTTGCACTGATAGCAGGTGCAGCTATGCCTCTGGCGTTTTCTCCGTATGGCTGGTGGCCGCTTGTCTTCATATCTTTGTTCGCTTTTATACATGCTATTTCAGGGGTATCTATAAAGCGCGCTACGATGCGGGGCTATCTGTTCGGCTTAGGATATTTCGGTGTCGGTGTATCCTGGGTATACGTCAGTATCCGGTTATTTGGTAATGCAACGACGCCATTAGCGGTCGGTATTACCCTGCTTTTTATTCTCATCCTTTCGGTCTACACGGCGCTGGCTGCGTGGCTAATTCGAAAGCTGGTTTCTGAGAAAACTTATCTATCTTATCTGCTTGTTGTGCCTTTGGTCTGGGTGGTAGTGGAATGGGTGCGCGGCTGGTTATTTACCGGTTTTGGGTGGTTGCAATTGGGGTATGCGTTCGTGGGTACGCCACTGGATGATTACGCATCATGGATTGGGGTACTAGGTATTAGTTTCCTGGCTGCATTGACCGCTGCCAGCCTGTTTATTGTGTTTTTGAAAGCAGTCAGTATTTCGCAGCGTATTTTAGCGATAGTATTAATTGTGCTTGTATGGGGTTTGCCTCCGCTGATTGATATTCCTACGTTTACACAAACGCATGGTGAGGCGCAGCGAGTAGCGTTGATGCAGGCGAATATCCCGCAACAGATTAAATGGCGAAAAAACCAGCGCCAGCCAACGCTCGACTGGTATCGAGAAAATACAGAGCAGCACTGGAATAAAGACATCATCATATGGCCAGAAACTGCGATTCCTGCGTTTGAAAGTGATGTGACGTCATATTTTGAAACCATGCACGCCGCAGCGCAGTTATCGGACACGACCTTGATGACGGGTATGCCGGTACGCGATGCCGACGGGAAGCGTTACTACAATGGCCTGGTTGCATTAGGTAATGCAAATCGTGATGAAGAGTCGACTTACCTCAAACAACATCTGGTGCCGTTTGGTGAATATCTACCGTTTAAATTTCTTCTCGATCCTGTCCTGGGTTTTCTTGAAATTCCAATGTCGAATTTTTCCGCAGGCGAACAGGCTCAGCCATTGGTGAATACGGGTGACTATAAGGCAGGCGTATTTATCTGTTATGAGATTGCCTTTGGTTCAGATGTAATAGCCTCATTGCCAGAAGCAGATTATCTGGTGAATATTAGTAATGACGCCTGGTTCGGTGGCTCATTAGCTCCATTTCAGCATCTCCAAATCACGCAGATGCGAGCCCTTGAAACCGGACGTTATATTCTGCGAGCAACCAATACCGGTATCAGCGCCATTATCCGCCCGGATGGGTCGCTTGATGATGTCTTACTCGAAGGAGAACGTGGGGTGCTAGAAGGCAGTATACGACCTATTCGGGGTGAAACGGTGTACGCTACAATTGGCGATTATCCTTTGATTGCCTTCTTCTTATGTTCACTGATTTTCCTTTGGTCTCGGCGCCGGAATCAATAATCTGGCTACGCTTAGCCCCCTGAGTGCTGTATCCTTACGGCCTGTTTTACCTAACGTTTTAGCCGGTTCATGGAAGAAAAATACAACCCCCAGCAGGTCGAGACTGCGGCCCAGCAATACTGGGAAGATAATCAATCCTTTAAGGTCACAGAAGATCCCGATAAGGAAAAATTCTACTGCCTTTCAATGTTTCCTTATCCCAGCGGCAAGTTGCATATGGGGCATGTGCGGAACTACACCATTGGCGATGTGATTTCCCGTTACCAGCGCATGCTGGGCAAGAATGTCATGCAGCCGATGGGTTGGGATGCGTTTGGCCTGCCGGCAGAAAATGCGGCAATTAAGAACAAGACAGCGCCTGCCGCCTGGACACGTTCGAATATTGATTACATGAAAAACCAGCTCAAATCACTGGGCTTTGGCTATGACTGGGATCGAGAGCTGGCGACTTGCGACGACGATTATTATCGTTGGGAGCAATGGTTGTTTACCCGTCTGGTCGAGAAAGGCATGGCGTATCGCAAGAAAGCCACCGTGAACTGGGATCCAGTGGATCAAACTGTACTAGCAAATGAGCAAGTCATTGATGGTCGTGGCTGGCGTTCTGGCGCACTGGTCGAAAAGCGTGAAATCGAGCAATGGTTCTTGAAGATTACGGCTTACGCCCAGGAATTGCTGGACGACCTGGAAAAATTGCCAGATTGGCCTGAGCAGGTCGTTACCATGCAGCGCAACTGGATTGGTCGTTCCGAAGGTGTGTTGGCTGATTTTGGGCTGGAAGCCAATTCTGATCAAGCCGATGAAAAACTGACAATTTTTACCACCCGACCCGATACCTTGATGGGTGTGACCTATATGGCGGTTGCGGCAGAACATCCCCTGGCATTGCAGGCGGCTGAGAGTAATGCAGACGTTGCTGCCTTTGTAGAAGAATGTAAGCAGGGCGGAGTTTCTGAAGCCGAAATCGAGACCATGGAAAAGAAGGGTATTGCCCTCGGTATTAATGCGGTCCATCCGATTACGGGTGATGTGGTTCCCGTCTATGCAGCGAACTTTGTTCTCATGGGATATGGCACAGGTGCCGTGATGGCGGTTCCAGCCCATGATCAGCGCGATTGGGAGTTCTCCGAAAAATACGGCATTCCTCGTAAGCCGGTGATTGTCTCCAGTGATGGTTCTGAATGTGGTATCGAAGTAGCTGCCTATGTTGAAAAAGGCGTGCTGGCAAATTCTGGCCAGTTCGATGGACTGACTTCGGCAGAGGCCTTCGATGCGATTGCTGAACATTTAGAAAAAGAAGGTAAGGGCGGCAAGCAGGTGAATTTCCGCCTGCGTGACTGGGGTGTCTCGCGTCAGCGTTACTGGGGCTGCCCAGTTCCAATGATCAAGACGGAAGCGGGAAGCGAACCCGCGACCGAGTTTCCCGTGAAATTACCGGAGGATGTGATTGTTGATGGTTCGGGTTCTCCGCTGAAACGTATGCCAGAGTTTTACGATCTTGGTGATGGTCGTGAGCGTGAGACCGATACCTTCGATACCTTTTTTGAGTCCAGCTGGTATTACGCGCGTTATTGTTGCCCGGGTGCCGATGAGTCGATGCTGGATGATCGAGCCAAATACTGGCTACCGGTTGATCAGTATGTCGGTGGTATTGAACATGCAATCCTGCATCTGCTCTATGCGCGCTTCTTTAATAAGTTAATGCGCGATGAGGATTTAATTGATAACGATGAGCCGTTCACCAAGTTACTAACCCAGGGCATGGTGATTGCCGAAACCTGGTATCGTGAAAACGACGATGGCTCGAAAGACTGGTTTAACCCGGCTGACATTGAGACCGAAAAGGATAATAAAGGCAAGATTGTTAGTGCGATATTAAAGACCGATGGACAGCCAGTGATCTTTGGCGGCATCGAGAAAATGTCCAAGTCGAAGAACAATGGTGTCGACCCGCAAACGTTAATTGATTTGCACGGTGCAGATACAGTGCGTCTGTATACGATGTTTACCTCGCCACCCGATCAATCGCTCGAATGGTCAGATGAAGGTGTTGAAGGTGCTTCACGTTTCATGAAGCGTCTCTGGAAGCTGGCGAATCAACATTCAGGCTTAGGCCAACAACTGGATCAGGGCTTGCTGTCTAATGATGCAATCAAAGATGCGCGCCGTGATATTCATACTCATTTGAAGAAGGCGTTATTCGATTATGAGCGCCAGCAATTCAATACAGTGGTGTCGGCCTGTATGTCGATGGTTAATGCCCTGTATAAGCTGGGTGACTCGGATGCCGAGAAAGCGCTGCTGGCTGAAGGTTATGGTCTGGTCCTGAGATTATTAGGACCAATCGCTCCGCATGCATCGCACTATCTATGGAATGAACTTGGCTTTGGTGACGATATCCTCGATGCGCCATGGCCTGAAGTGGATGAGTCTGCGTTAGTGCAGGACTCCGTCGGGATGGTAATACAGGTGAAAGGTAAAGTAAGAGCGAAAATTAAAGTGCCGGCTGACGCTGATAACGCCGCAATCGAAGCCGAAGCACTGGCCAATGACAACGTGCAGAAATTTATCGATGGCCAAACTGTGAGAAAAGTCATTGTGGTGCCGAAGAAGCTGGTTAATATTGTTGTGTGATGACGTCTCTATACGATAAAACGAATGCCTGAATCAGGAGTGACAATTCCTCTGTTAGTGCCGGACATGCCTTCGGCAGAGGAGTTATTGCCTTATCTAAAACAGATTGACGAGAATCGCTGGTATACAAACTTTGGGCCACTTGTTCAGGAATATGAGGGCAAGCTTTCTAACTGGCTAACCGAACGTTCGGGTCGTGATGTCCATGCGGTTACGGTTAATTCAGGAACCGCTGCACTTGAGCTAGGTCTCTCTGTTTTGAATTTAAAACCCGGCGCACGTGTCTTGTTGCCCGGTATTACCTTTGTTGCCTCTGCAACAGCAATAACTCGTATGGGCTTTGAGCCTGTATTCACTGATATCGATAACGATAGCTGGTTGCTAACTCCTGAACTTGCCCGAGGTGTAATACAATATACGAATATTGATGCTGTAATGCCGGTTGCTACCTTTGGTGTGCCGCATGATGAAGCTCAATGGGATCAGTTTACGGCTGATACAGGTATTCCAGTATTAATTGACGCTGCAGCAGCGCTTGCTTCACAGAATGTAGGCGAAACAACTCATTGTGCTTACAGTCTGCATGCTACAAAACCTTTTGGCGTAGGAGAAGGCGGTGTAGTCGCTTCTGGGGATAATGAATCTATTGACCGTATCAGAGTTTTGAGTAATTTCGGTCTAGAAAAAAGAGGGTTGGCGAATCATCAGCGTGCCACTAATGCCAAACTGAGCGAATACCACGCTGCTGTTGGTTTACTTCAGCTATCTCGGCAAAATAAATTAAGTACTAATCATCAGCATATTGTTTCCCTTTATAGGCAACAGATACATAGTGTAACGGCAGAAGTAGTTACGCAGATGGGTTAGGGGGAGCGATTAAGTTTTCCATTACCGGTTCTTGTCAATAAGTTAGCATCGGATATTGAGCATTATTTATCTCAAGCTGGCATCGCATCGCGCGCTTGGTATTATCCCCCATTATTTCATCATCCGGCATTCACTGACATGATAACGATTAGTCAGAATGGTGGTGAAGAGTTAGAAATTTGCAATAAGCTGGGATGCCACCTTAATCCGGTTGTACCATTTCACACGAGGATGGTCGAAGATGATGTGCAGTATGTGATAACCACCTGACTAAAGGGACTGTCTTCTTGGTAAGAATGGGTT
>CALODD010000082.1:0-14944 GCA_942491945.1 uncultured Gammaproteobacteria bacterium
TTTATACAACTTTTATTCAAGGAATTTAGACTCTCAATTATTTGCTTTCTGTCCACACCAATTCCAAGTGCTCTTTTAATTTTTGGATGACTAGTCGGCATTAAATTTTCCGAGGCATAAAACAACTCTTCATATAATTTCTCTCCAGGCCGAAGGCCAATATACTCAATCGTTATATTTTGTTCAGCTTTGGGCCCGGAAAGTTTGATCATTTTTAGCGCCAAATCATCTATCTTTACAGACTCACCCATATCGAGAACAAAAATATCACCTCCATTACCTAACGATCCTGCCTGAAGGATTAACTGACACGCTTCTGGTATAGTCATAAAGTAGCGGGTAATATCTTTATGAGTAACTGTTAGCGGCCCACCACTGGCTATTTGTTTTTTGAATGTTGGCACAACACTGCCTGCCGAGTCGAGTACATTACCAAACCTGACAATTACATATTTAGTACTAGTTTCTGCAAACCGAGATTGACATAGCAACTCAGCAAATCGTTTGGTACGGCCCATAGTATTAGTTGGATTGACCGCCTTATCTGTGGAGATCAGAACAAATGTTTCGACACCTGCTTCATGGGCACAATCTATGCAATTTAGAGTTCCAAATACATTATTTACGACTGCTGAGCGTACGTTTGTTTCCAGCATTGGGACGTGTTTATAAGCCGCAGCATGAAAAACGATATCTGGTTTCAGGCCATCAAACAGTCGCTTAATACTATCTTTATCTGTGACATCAATTAAATGAAACTCAAGAGAAAGATCGAGTTCGAGCATTACCAGCTCTCGCTCTATGTTGAACAAATTAAATTCACTCTGATCAACAATAACCAATTTATCTGGTTGAATCTGCACAAGTTGCCTACAGAGTTCGGATCCAATAGACCCCCCCCCTCCAGTAACGAGTACAACTTTACCTTCTATAGATTTATTTACTGCGTCCCTATCAATAATGACTGGGTCTCTACCAAGCAGATCATCGATTGAAACGTCACGAATATCTTCGATAGATACTGTATTCTCAATTACATCAGCTATCGGAGGTAGCGTTCTAAACTCGATTGAAGATGACTCACATATATCGACTACTCGTTGCATTTGCTCTTGGCTTAATGTCGGTATTGAGATGATTGCAAGAGAAAGATCATTTGAAATGATATATTGGTCAAGATCGTCTATATTCCCTCTAACATATACCCCATGTATATTTTTGCCATGCTTTGATTTGTCGTCATCTAGAATCAATATAGGTCGATAAATACTCTTCTTATGGCGCAACAGTTTCCTGACGATTTGCTCGCCAGCTTCGCCTGCTCCAATTATTACAACATTTTTCTGCTGATCACTAATGTGTGTTTGACTATGGTCAGCGATATAACTACCTCCTACTTTATATAAAAGGCGGGGCAAAGAGGAGAAGAGAAAATAATACCCAACATACAGAGAAGCCAATATACTTGCTGCAAGAAAACTAGTTGCGTAGACCATAAAAAGCGTAAACACGAGTAATCCAGCGACCAAAGATGAACCCACATGCTTCAACCATTCACGGGTCGATGAAAACCCCCAAATCACGCTATACAAACCCAAATAGTAATTAATCAATACTTGAGGCAGTGACAATAGATAAAGCCAAAATAATCCATTGGTCAATGTCTCTTCACGTATTATCACTTTAGATCCGAATATTATAATTATAGTAACACTTAGAACTACTGCGACAATGTCATAAAATATGTTACGCATATGGATAAGAGTTTATTTATAGCTTACATTAAACTGGAGATAGGTGACCGACATATTCATTGGCTACTTTGTTATAAACGTATTCAGAATCAAACTTGCTACTAGCCCGATGCATAGCATTTCTACTCATGGTCTTGAGCAGTGCCCTGTCCTCATAAAAAGCAATAATTTTATCGCATACAGGCGAAACTGTTTTAACTGGCACTAGATAACCGGTAGCACCGTGCTCGACTGCATCACGAATCCCAACAATATCAGATGCTATTGCAGGAACCCCCATAGCGCCCGCCTCGATAAGAACTGTTCCAAAACCTTCTCGATAACTGACCAGACAGATAATATCTGAAACACTCAGATAGTCTTCGGGTCTACTTGATAAATCGACGTGAATCACCCATTCTCTACTTTGTGCTGAAGAAAGTATTTTTTGACCTGACTCATCATCTACCGGCCCTACAAGTAACAATTTAATATCACTATATATTTTATGCGCTCTGTCAACTGCGGCCAGGCATTCGTTTACACCCTTTTCGTCAGTGATTCTTCCAACATAGCAGACAACAAAATCAGAACTATCCAGATTTAAACTTTGGCGAATTCTTTTTATATCACTGCTAGACCATTTCTGTATATCGAATCTCGCAATATCTACTCCCGCAATTGAACCATGTGAGTAGGTTGAAATTTTATTACTACTTACCACCTTCTTATCTATCAGGAATTCCTTTTGACTTACACTATCAGCATAACAATGAGTATTTAGCATAGAAATCAAGCGGTCAGATACAATCATGAAATGCTTCATGGGGCCTTTTCTAGTCACCCATGGCTGTCCGGTATAGGTGTGTAGACGTATTTTAATATGCGAGATAATTCCCGCTATCGCACACAGGAGTCCTGCTTTCGGTGTGGCCGAATGTACTATATCAAAATCCTGACTACGCAATAAATTGTAGAGTTTTATTAGCGCTAAAAGATCTCTAATAGGAGAGAGCTTCCTGGGGATATCCATGGTTATAACTGTCAGCCGTGGATGATCAGTTACTTTTTCATATTCGACTCCGGGAGAGGAAACCAGAGTGACGCTAGCCCCCGATCTTAATAGAAATTTAATCATGCCATACAACTGATTAACCATGAAATATGAAATAGTCGTTACAAAAATAATATTAACACCATCTAATCTGTTTTCTACACTACTGTTCAATAGCACCACCGATAAACATCTTTAATCCCTTATCAATAGGTGTACGTATTTCATACATGAGTTCTTTGTTGATCTTACTACTGCTATAACGTGTCTCATCAATCAATACATCAATAAGCGACTTCTTCATTTTCAGAAACGGGAAAAACATAAGAATATAAATTATCAGTCTCATAATATATAGATGAATCGGAATCATCCTGACACTCCGCTCAGCAATCACTGATAACTGTTCTACCACATCGGACATCTTATTGGTTTCTGAATTTATATAGACTTTATAATGAGAGACATTATTTTTCATGCATAGCAACAGTGCATCGACCACGTTATCAACATGTATAAAGTGCGCCATAGCATTTTTATTGATCAGCGGAAAAAACCCAGTATTTTTTACCAACTTATACATCTGCAACAAACGTGATGACGGCATCCCATTGCCATATACATTTGCTGGCCGAACGATAGTCCAGCACATCGAGCTATCTTTCTCGATATTCTGGACTATTTTATCGCCAGAATGTTTAGTCCGCTCATATTCATTCTGTGGATTCTCTACAGTATCCTCATCAACCAACTGATTAGGAGTACTCCCGTAAACACCTACACTACTTAAGTGTATCCAATGCAAACTGAATTTTGATGCGTATTCAGCAATACGAGCCACTGCATCTACATTGATTGCTTGCATTTTATCTGCATCATGTAACTCACCTGCGCAATAAAAAAGCACATCGATTCCATCCAAAAATTTTACAACATCAAAGCCCGAATCAGATAAATCACCAACAAATACTTCCACACCTGCATGTTTATGGGCAGATTTTCTGGTTAGTATACGAACCCTGTAGTTTTTTTGAAGTAGGCGTATTAGAAGATGTGAACCAATGAACCCAGTGGCGCCAGTTATTGCAATATTCATGTTTGCAATTTTAAATCAATAACTTTTTTATTCACTCCCCGAATCGTGCCTGTATAAAGCCCTATCAGAGGAGAAGGACTATGTATCCGGATCGCTGTGAATATTCCCTCCAGGAGAAGTCCTGCCATAAGCCAAGCAAGTGACACCATACCACCCTCCCCTAACTGCCGATGTTTTTTATAAAAGGTTAGATACTCAATCATTTTACGATGATATCTATTTCTCTGGTTTGCCCTACCAACGGGAGAAAAATTATGGTCGAGTAATGATGCTGTATTAATATAAAAACGCTCTTTGCCAAAATGTCTTACTGCTCTAGTGGAAAAATCAATATCTTCTAACATATGAAAGCCATTGACTGTATCGAAAGGAATTTTTGTGAACACCTCTTTTCTAAATGCAGATATTCCCCCACTCAAATAATTACTATTGATCAAATCTCCTTTCACTCCGGGCCTACCATGCACACCCACTCTCGGGTCAAAAAATATGCCTCTATGGAAAACATTAAAAAACATCTCATAAGCACGATTAGCATTAGCGCCCTTCATCATAATTCCAGACATACCCAGAATCTCTGGATGTTCTAAAAAGGCATCAACCATGTTCTCTATATATGATTCATATAGCACAACGTCGTCTTCAAGAAATAGAACGACATCGCCCGAACTGTTATTCACCGAGACCTTCTTTGCCTCAACAAGCCCAGATATCTTTGTTTCATGGATATATACGAGGGATATATCTGGATACTGATATGACTCTACTACATGCTTTGTTTTATCATCTTCACTTTGGTCTACAACTATGAGCTCATCTGGCAACATGGACTGACTGAATATTGATTCAATTGCAAATTGAATATCTTCATGTCTATTTTTTGTTGGTATTACTGCACTAGTTCTCATTGCAAACCCATAAATGAATAAACATGCTCCTTAGAAACCTGTTTGAAATAACGTAGACGTACGTTTTTTGCTATTCCCTGTACTTCTGCTTTTTCCTGATCTAAGAAGTCTAATAGCGCTGATACCGATTCAATAAGATCACTAAGATCACTGTTATGGGTTTTCCATATTCTTCTATCGACATCTTCTGGAATCGGATTATGGATCAGGCCACGATCTCCAGCAATTATGACAACAGGCACTCCACATGCTATTGCTTCCAGGCATACACTGGAAGCAGCACTTATCAAGATACTTGATTTACGTAATAATTCTGAAATAGTTTCATCGCATAGTCTGGCATTCACTGGTAAGTTATCAGCCCATGAACGAGCAAGATGCTCACTGTGAGTAGGATGCGCTTTTAGTTTCCATGACCACTTTTTCCTCCGAGGTGACTCTTCAACCAGGAGTGCAACAATGCCATTCGCAAGATTTTCATCTTTTGGTAATGCAATAGTTATTGAAGGACCGCCAGCCACAGCAAGCATAACATCCTGACTATAAAGATGATCAAACCGAAATGCTGGTGCAGTTGATATATTCATTTCAGGACAGTACCTTTTACGATCTTGAATATATCCTTCACCGATTACACTAATTCTTTTCGGTAATAAACCTGCTTTTAATTCACATTCAAGAGGATACATTACAAGATAATGTGGCGTTACGACATACCCCTGATAACCCAGTGATGTTGCATCAGGATAATACTTATTCACACCAGCATTCCACCCCTTGTCTACCGGTTGATTTTCATGCCAATCTACAACTGTCGATAATTCGACACTTTGATCAGAGAGTCTTTTAAAAAAACGCATATTTACGAGTGCTGTAAATGCAGCCCCAAGTTCACGACGTTCATTAAGCTCCTCTTTTACTAAGGAACCCAAATTTACCCCACTTACACTCACATCGCTAACGGATAACCGTCGAGCTCTCAGCCACCAGGAGACTGCGTATATTAAATCAGCAAGATTGATATAATGTTCACGATATAGCCATTTGACTTTATGATTACGGCGCAAGGCGCTTATTGCTGAAAAGTAATTCAGAGGTGAATGATCTGATAAAGTTGGAACCATATGCGTCCGGTCATAGTCGGCAGGCTCCAGATTCTTCAATAATCCAGGATAATATCTATCTTTATTGTAAAACCCTGGTGAGACAAATGTATCGATAAGAATCAATGGAATATTAAATACATCACGTGTTTTTTTGACAAATACTCTTACTAGTAACCATAACCAGAATGAGCGCATAAATATTGCGACTGACTGTATTGAAAAAGGAATACTCTTATATCTATCCAGTAAGATTTCTGGGAATACATCAGCCTCAGTTGACATATCCGAGATATACTTTTTAACTATCAATGAATCAACCAGAATGCGTTTCGGCAGGATACCTTTGGAAAGTAACTCATGCGCTAGCTGTATGGCACACAATCTATAATATAATGGGCTGACGAATATATTGCGTGACAACGCGCTACTTAACCACCAGTCAATATCATCTTGATGCTCCTCGGATAGTTTGCATATAGAAGCATGGAAACTGTCACGCATACGCCATGCAATCGCATCGAATCGAGGAGTTAGACTAACGCCTAATCTCCCTCGCCAGCGCAGGTCGAGTGTATCTACCATATCTTACAAAATGTAGTTTTTATTGTTTATAGAAGAGGTAAAAAATCAGGTATTGAAAGTGAATCATATTCTGGATAGTTAACGGCAATAAACTTGCAACCCACCGAATTTGCCGCCTGACAATCTGCACTCGCATCTCCAAAAAACACACATTGATTAGGAGTGATTGAGTATGTTTCGAACATCCTCTCTATATTGGCTTTCTTATTATCGGGTGATCCATATATATCTACAAAATACTGTCGCCAGCCACGCTGCTGAACTATATTTATAATTTCTTCCTCCGGCGTTGCAGAAACGACAAAACACCGGCGATTACCAGCCCATGTCTTTAGAAAGTTTTCAGCTCCAGGTATCTCGGCTGCGGCTACAACTTTCGTTACTACCAATTCAGAAAATTGCTGTGCCCTGCTAGTTATAAATTCATCATCTAGAGACTCTTTCAGCAAATGGCGATGATAGTATTCAAGTTTGGCAAAGCGACTAACACCCTTGTTATTTTCATGATACGAAGCCACTTCGGACTGAATTGACTCATCATATTCAGAAAAAAGTGCTTTAAATGCCTGAGTCTTAATATCGACTGAATCCGCTAACACTCCGTCGAAGTCAAATATAAAAACCTCACGATCATTCAAGATAGATTTAATTTCAGACAGTGAGCCCAACGTCAATCCTTCGTTATATAAAGAAAGATCGTATCACAGTTCCAGCTATCAATAAGAGATTGACGATAAGCTTCGACTACTCTCTCTCCAAACATATCATTAAACCGGCACTGACCACCGGGTTTCCCAGTCATCATCCAGTACATATGATTAGATAAATCATAACGTTGCTCTGCTTTTAAATGGTAAGGATAATTAAGCTGTTCAAGAACATAAGACAATGATTCAGGGCTATAATAGTAGTGATGTGCAATAGACCAATAAAACTTCTCGAATTCAGGTATATCATAGACAGAAGTCAATACATCATTGACACATGGAATTTCGGCGACCATCGTGCCGCCTGGTTTTAGGTAAGCCCATATATCCTGTAAAAATTTAACAGGATCTCGAATATGTTCGAATACAAAAAAGTGTACGATCAAATCAAATTGTCGACATGAATCTATATCAGAAAGATTCTCGCACGCTTCGTGTCCCTGCTGTTGCAGATAAGGTAGAAATTCTCCTGAAGGTTCTACTCCTGAGCATTGCAGACCGGCATTTCTAAAAGCATCCAGCATGAACCCTGAAGAACATCCAATTTCCAGAACCGTGTTTCCAGGAACAATCAGCTCTTTCATGAACTTCCAACGACGTTGAACCTGATCCTGATTAGTTTTTTTATGTTTCTCAGTATTAGTCCAGTCACGTTCATCACCAGACCGGACAGCCATAAATTTCTCGAACTCTTTCGCGTAAAAACGTTTTTCTTCATCTTCAGTAGGCACAGGGTATAAATATACTGCACTACATTCATCACACTACCAAAAATTATATTGCTCTTCACCACCAAAGACATGTGGTGCACGAATATTCTGTGATGATCTTGTAGCCCCGCAGATACGACATTGTGGTGACTTAGACATTATTGGTCATCTGCCTGCTCTTTGTGTATCTCTTCGACAAGATCGAGGATGCCTTGCCCAATATCGATAAACTCTTCTGGAATTAACTTGCGAGCCTGTTTCGGGGTATATCGATACGGTGTCGATATATAATGATAGTTACTCTCATATTTCTCGGTATAACTAACTTCTATATTTTCACCACAGATTTCCTCAATCATTTTCATTAACTCTTGTGATGTAAGAACCTGAGATCCAGTGATTGTGACGGCACTATTCGCATACTGCTCGTCTAGAACTTTAATACTCAAATTAGCAGCATCATCAACGTGTATATACTCGCGACGTTCGGCGCCAGTACCCCTGTAATCTATACGCTGATTGCTTACTGCTTGTGTAATCCAGTTACGCAAGCCATTCCAATCCTGTGAACGCGGGCCATATAAAGAACCATAACGTAGAAATGTATACTGGATACCGTACTTATCTGCATATGCATCAATGATTGTTTCAGCAGCCTGCTTACTAGCACGATAAAAAGATCCGAAAGGACTATATACGTACATTGTTGACGCATACATGAACCGCTTAACACCTGCTGCAACCGCAGCCTCCAATACTGCGGTAGTACCTATAACATTACTTTCTATGGTTTGGTAAGGGTTCTGGCTTGCCTCACCAATGTCAGCCACTCCAGCAAAATGATACACAATATCCTGATTACGCATTGCCGAATTCAACTGTTCATGATTCAGTGTATCGCCAATCATCATCGTTTGATCATCTCGTAGCCATGGCGACTCTTTATGGTCAAACAGAGTGACAGTACATCCTCGTTCCGATAATTTATCAGCAGTATGGCTTCCCATAAAACCTGAGCCACCAATGACTAATACTTTTTTATTATCATTAGTATTCATTTTTGTATAAAACACCCACCGGTCGGAGAATCCAAAAATAAAGATACATGATTATTACTCAGGAAATTATTGACCGCTTTACGCGCACCAGGGAATTGTGTATAACCATAGTCGTCGATAACAATCACACCGCCATCGACCAGCCTTTCCCAGAAGAATTGAAGGCTATCTCTAGTTGGCTCGTATAAATCGACATCCACATGCACAAAGCAAAATTGCTCTTGTGATACATCAGGAAAACGCTCTGGTATCCACCCTGAATGATATTCAACAAAAGAGAATGAAGACAAATTATCTCGCACTTCCTTTTCTGTTGAAGAAAATATCTGACGCTCATGTTCAATTTGCTGTTCTGACATATTTATCCGAGCATTCGCATCCTGACTTGTTTTATCAGACAGCCCCCCCTCAAAAGAATCGAATATGTGTAACTTTTTTTGACTATCTGCAATGATTGTTGCCAACCGATAACTGGAACCACCTTTCCAGCAAACTACATTCTGCAAAATGCTCCTTCAACTCCCTGGAAACAACTTGCCTTGCTAGTGTTTGAAGCGTGTAGTGGCGACATTGTTTTGTAAAATTATCAGACCACTCCATACCAGTTTTTCGCATTGCTTCATCGTATAAGGTTCGCTCACTTTCATTGTTATAGATCCACTCCAGCATATTCCTGTCGAGACAAATATTATCCGTGAAAGGACGCGCACGAAAAAAATGCGCATCTATCCCCAGAAAACGAAATAAAATTCGTAATAACTTGCGCACCTCTAAAACCCCTCCTGGACGGCATACTCTTCTTCAGGAACTGATCCAAGCATCTCTTCATTAGAGAAAAACCGGATTGCTTCTTTTGTTGCCTCTATTTCCATCTTAGCTCGGCAATCCAGTGCCATAGAACCCATGTGAGCAGTTAACAAACAGCGTTCAATATCTTGCAATGGACCGTTATATGGTTCTTGCTCAAATACATCTATTGCAGCACCTGCCAGGTGCCCATCACTCATAACATCATGTAAGTCATTTTCATTAATAATTCCACCTCTGGAATTATTAATGAGAACCGCATCAGACTTCATCATTTCCAGCTGCTCTTTAGCTATCATATTATGGGTCTGCCCTGTCAGCGGCAGATGCAATGTAATCAAATCTGCTTCTCGATAAATGGTTTCCTTTGAAACACGCTCTATATTAAATTGTTCATCTAATTCTGCATTCGGCAAAATATCGTTAACCAAAATCCTGGGGTTACCAAAAGCACTTAAATGACCTAACACCTTAGAACCTATCCGACCCAGGCCAATAATACCGATCGTAATATTTGTAATGCGGCGTCCAAAATATCGATACCAGTTACCTGCTTTCATTTGCGAATTGGATACATGCACAGAACGCAATAACGATATCATCAGACCTATCGTCAATTCTGCAACCGCTGGAGATGGTGCATCTGGCGTATAAGATACAGCAACGTTCCTCTCGCGTGCTGCCAGTAAATCTACACTATCAAGGCCTATACCTACACGCGAAATTAAACGTAAATCTGGAGCATTATCCATTACTTCTGCCGTGATGGGTTCAGTACCAGCGATAATCACTTCGAACGGACGCGCCAGTTCGACTAATTCTTCTTCTACTAATTTTCGCCCGATAGGGTTAACTAAAAATGGAATGCCAGCTTCATTGAGTAAATCACGAGGCAAAGTATTTTCTTCGGCGAAAGGTACTGTGGTAATTAGTACGCGTGGTGAACTATCTTCAGTCATTGTCATTATTTTTTCTCGCCGAAATTACGGCTTTCAACATACGTTCCAGGCCATCTTCTATTTGAACAGCAGGTACAAATCCGAGAGTGTCATGCATCTTGGTATTAGCACCGAATATACCGTGTATATCACCCGCAGTATTGCCGCTAAACTCTATTGTAACAGGCTGGCCATACAGTTTGACCATGATCTCAATCAACTCACCGACCGTTGTCTTGATGCCGCTAGCAATATTTATATTCAAACCTGAACATGCTTCATTATCCAGGCACGCCAGAAATGCATTGACGACATCATCTATATATATAAAGTCTCGGTAACGTTCAGGAGATCCTTTGACGTGTATATGACCGCCTTCGATCATTTGCGCCATAAAAATACTGACCATACCCTGGCGTAGATTAGCCATATTTTGTCCGGGACCATAAACATTAAAGAGGCGTAAACTCGTCGTCTGGATACCATACTCCAGTTCATAAAGTCGCAAATAGTGTTCACTTGCTAACTTTCCAACTCCATAAAATGACCGTGGGGAACAGTTAGCCTGCTCATCAACTGGCTCATCACCATGATAGCCATACACTGACATAGTACCGGCATAAATGACTTTTTTACATTTGGTTTCACGAGCCAGCTCAAGCAATAATAATGTCGACTGTGTGTTTGTGCCGAGATCATAAACCGGATTATCGAAGCTAATTTCTCCTGAACTTTGTCCAGCAATATGAAATATTGCATCAAATTTACTTTCATTAATTTGGGAGTACGTATCTGGATTTTGGCAGTCACCAATAATCAACTCGACATTGTCAGGGACATTCTCACGAAATCCAGTAGACAAATTATCTATAGCTAGAACTCGATGACCATCATCGACAAGACGTTTTACTAATGCCGCACCTATAAAGCCTGCAGCACCAGTAACAAGATAGACAGACACTATATTGATACCTTAATAATCACAAATACGTTTTCATTAACTCATCATCACGCATTAATGCTGTTACTCGTTCCAGATCACCTTGAGTATCAACACTCACACTATCGGCATCACTCCACACCATTCTTACTTTACCGCCATGTTCAAGTATCCGCATCATATCGACTGATTCAACACGTTCTAATTCAGTTTCATCCATAGCGTTAAATTCTAATAAATAATCTCTTTTAAACGGGATTATACAAACCTGTTTAAGCATCCTGACCTTATCAAAACCCTTTTTCCGGGAAGGAATGGGTTCACGCGAGAAATACAGAGCATCATTATTTAGATCGACGACGACCTTGACTTCATTTGGGTCCTCGAATTCTTCTGTGGTTCCCATCTCTGCCATCAGATTAACAACATTAACATCAGGATCTGATATTGCATCAACTGCAGAGGTAATCATTTCTGGCAAGACCATCGGCTCATCACCTTGAACCATGACAACCACATCGACCTTCTCACCTAGTTCCTCTTCGATATACTGCATAGCTTCAGCCGTCCGATCTGTCGCACGGTCATGAGTATCAGCCGTCATAACAGCCTTACCACCAATAGATTCTACATATTCATAGATTTCTTGATCACATGTAGCTACCCATGTACCTAGTAATTCAGGGCATAAATTTGTTCGATGATAGCAATGACCTATCATTGGCATTCCATTTATATCCGCCAGTGGTTTACCAGGAAATCGCGACGACCCCATACGAGCGGGAATTATGGCTACAACTTTCACTATTAATCCTCCTTAAGGGTATCAATACATTGACGGCTTGCTACATCGAGCATGCGTATATCAAGGCTATAGGCTATGAACTTATATCCCTCTTGTGAACGCATGGATAACTGTTCCGTATCGGGCTCGATAATATGCACACCGCCAGGCATATTATTCGCCTTACCGGCATCTTTTACCTGTTGCATTGCTTTAACTACATCAGGGTGTGTTAGTTCACCTGGCATACCCATTGAGCCACTGAGATCATATGGCCCAATGATGTAACCATCTACACCATCCGTTGCTAAAATTTCGTCGATGTTGTTCACTGCGTCAATATGTTCTATTTGTACAATAACTACTGCATTCGATTCTTGCCACTCAAGATAGTCATTAAACGATGAGCCGTAGCCCTGTGCGCGAGCAAGCCCTACTCCGCGTTTACCCGCAGATGGATAGCGAACCGCAGAAACTGCTGCTGCTGCCTGTTCCGAAGAATTGACCATTGGCACGATGACTCCATGTGCGCCGGCATCCATTACTCTCTTTATCTGATTGGGATCATTCCAGGTTAATCTCACAAGTGGTGAAACACCACACAGATCAATGATGCGAATCAATTCTTCTGCTTCACGAATTGTAATAACGCTATGCTCTAAATCTACAGCTAACCACTCGAAGCCTGCCCTGGCCATGATTTCTGCAATAGCAGGATGACCTAATGTAATCCATGACCCCAGGGACAAATCCCCTGTTGTCAACTTTTGCTTTAAGGTTCCTTTATTCATAGTTTTATTTAAGCCTTCGAAAATATGGTATTTGTCAAATCATCCTCCCCTTTCTGAAGATTGGCTCGGTATATTTTCATGTCAGTGAAACCATACGATGCCATAAGTTTTGGCATTTCAGCATCACTCGCACGCATCTCAATCAATACTGACTTCAACTCCGGGTTAGACAATGTTTCTTTCGCCCCTTCAAGTATTTTGCTTTCATTTCCATCCACATCGATTTTTATGTAGTTTGGTATATCCAGAACAAAGTATTCAATCAAGCTATCAAGGGTAAAAGACAATACCGCTTGCCTGAATACGGGTTCGTATTTATCACCAGCCCAGGTGACAGCATTACCAACGGAATGATTGGCGGCACCACTTTGCATCGTATTTAGGTTTAAAACATTAACGGCCGTCCTGTCATATAAACCAATATTCAATGCGGCTATATCGTTATCCAGGTGATTATGATGAATATTTTTATTGAGACAGGCGTAATTCTGTGATTCTGGCTCTATTGCGACAACTTTGCACTTCTTCTTCAACGCAGAATATAATGAGAAGACCCCAACATTCGCACCAATATCATACAATACAGATCGATCTTGGAACGCGTCTATCCAGTCCAGAGTCTCAGGTTCTTTCGTATTGAGTATGTTAGCTCTAAGCAGATGCAACTCTTCGTTAGCATCAAAAACCATATCCACACCACGCACATTGATTTTTTTTATCACATCAATACGTGAAGCGAATGCGCGATAAAATCGAAAAGGTCTACGCATACCTGTTATTGAAATTAGGGCATCACTTATCTCATTAAATATTGTACGCTTTATAGTCATATATATTACATTTCCGAATGCTTAATGTGGTCGTGATACATACTGTAAAAGATACCTTTGGATCTGAGTAATTCATCGCTATCACCACTCTCAATCAATCTCCCATTATCTAGTACATATATCTGATCACACTCTTGCAAGGATGCATGTCGATGAGCAATCATAATTATGGTCTTATCACCCTTTATATTATGGATCAATGAAGTAATACTTCTTTCAGACTCATTATCTAATGATGCTGTTGCCTCATCGAGCACGAGAACATCCGGCTGGTGATATAATGCTCTGGCAATCCCAATGCGTTGCCGTTCTCCCCCAGATAAACGATCCCCATTTTCTCCAACATTGGTATAAGTCCCGTCTACCTGACCAGCAATAAAATCAGTTAATAGTGCTTCATTAATAGCTAAATTAATTTTTTCATCATCTATCTCGGCTGCAGGCACGCCAAAGGCAATATTCTCGCGTATCGTTCCCTCAACCAAGAATATCTTCTGAGGAACATAACCAATATCTTTCTGCCAATATTTACTTACTCTATCGATTGGCAAGTCATCAATAACTAAATTTCCACTTTGCACACTATGCAACCCCATAATCAGGTCAACAAGAGTACTTTTACCAGACCCAGAACGCCCAACAATTGCTACAGCCTCACCTTTACTAATAATCAATGAAATATCATGTAGACATTTTTTCGATGATCCTGGGTAAGTAAATGAAATATTTTGAAGACTCACACCTTTCTTTAATCCGTCAAACCGAATTAGTTCGCTCTCGAGGTTATCTTGTAAATCGTGTTGCATTGCATCATTAAGATCTTCTTTGAGGTCTGACAGAGCTGGCATATAAAAACGGATGCCGTTTATGCTAGCTATCATTCTATTCATGGATGGAATC
>CALODD010000083.1:0-14594 GCA_942491945.1 uncultured Gammaproteobacteria bacterium
AGCACGTAAAAAGCTGCACCTCACCGCATTGATCTAACGATATATGCCACGCCTGCCCTGTGCATTGGGTGCAAGTCAAAACGCGATCATTACCAAATTTAATCAACTCGCCCATTAGTTTAATTGCCCCACGCTTTATTGTCTCAGTAGGATTTCGCGAGGCTGCTCCTACTGCGGCCTATCGAGTCAGCGGCCTAAAAATTGTCTTTCTATATATATGCGTGGATATTCCAAATTTAGGAGTTATCTGCCGACGATTTGATTGCATCTATAAGAATTGGGCGGTGTTTGGATACTACTTTGGAAACGCAAGACTGTGTTATACTTAGCTTTTCAGCTATTTTAACCTGTGTTTTTCTTCTGACAAAATAAAGCTCTAAAATTTGTTCATCGCGTGAGGGTGGAATATTACCTCCTGAATAATAGTAATTAGTGTTATCATCGTACTCCACAAACAGCGCCTCGCGTTCAATGTCGGTGAATCCATCGTCGTTGTCTTTTAGGTCTTCATGGTTGGGGCAGCGCTCATCATCTGGGCCTGGGCAGTTTTGGTATAGCTCACATTCTGGGCATTGGATCATGCAATCATCTCCTGCGCCTTTGCGTACTCCATGAGCATCAGTGCATCAGCTTCGTTATCGTCTTTGGGGAAATATCCTAAACGCTGTGCCGCGTGAATCATATCCTTTTTGGTCGCCTTGCCGTTCCCTGTTGCAAACTTTTTGAGTGTCCCAGAATGAACGGGCTTGCACTCTATCCCGTGGCAACTCGCCATCTCCTGCATGTGGCAAACAAGACCGGCGAGAACAACACTACCTTTGCCTCTTAGGTGAACGTCCTCGTAGTAAATTACATCTGGAAGATCGGCCTCTGGGTGCGGCTTAATGATCCACTTGAACCACTCCCGTAATTTCGTAAACCGAGATCCTGGGTCATTCTTCAGGGGGGCAAAATTAACAACGCCTGACTCATGCCCAGAAACTTCATGCCAGAACGCCCACCCGGTTTTCGTTGCGAGATCAAGTGCAAGTATATTCAATCCGTCACCCCGCTAAATATTGTTTGTGAACTTTATCAACATCGCCAGCTATCACCTCCTGGCAGGCGTGGCCCATCAGATTCAGCGTGTTTAATGTTTGTGTCTTTTGATATGTTATCGGCTGGTCAAGCACATATCGCCGGACCTCCAAGTATCATTTCCAGAAAGTCAGTAGCCTCTCGCTTTGTCATTTGTGACACCAACCACATTCAGCAAGGCGCTTAAGGACGACATCGCGCTCTGAGTCGTCGCCATATTCGTCCTCGATAATCATCTCAATGTTATGGATCGCTTTTCGCAAATCCTCCGCGCCGCCTTTGTTACGATGACGGCAGACGTACTTAATCACGTTGCTCTCACCGTATGGGATGCGGTTTCGTTGGCAAAAGTGCCAAGGCTGTATCTCCATGTCTTTGTAATGACCGCCACCAACTTGTACCTCGCTTGGTTGTTTCATCACACAACCCTCCCGCCGATAACTTTCTTGTTAAGAACAGAAAAATCGTCGTTGTTATCCCATACGACTATTGAAAACCCGTGGTTCCAGTTGTTGCACGGCATAAATTCAGGGGATAATTTACAAAGCGCACCCATAGACCATGCGCCGTCATGCTCAAAATTATGCTTTCGTGCTATGAATTCTTGTGTGGCGTGATGGTGGGCGACGAGTATGTTGCAATGGGTTTTGAAATAATAAAGCCGTGGGATGTTTACGGCAGAATAGGAAACCCTAATCTCGTGTCCGTGAACTATGTAAAGTTTTCCGATGTGGAACGGCTCTATTTCATGCTCCATCTGTTGCGAAACAGATACATACTTAATTCCGAACTCGTCTAAATTATAAAGGCTGGGGATCTCCAACACTTTCAAGCCTGACAACGCCTTTGCTTTCGTCCACAACATCCACCGGAGCCGTAGTTCGTGGTTGCCCTCTATCTCGTACATATCAGCATCAGGATATGCCTCTCTGATGTACTCAAGACCGGCCACCGTGTTGTCAATATCGCGTTGGTAATTGACGCTCTGTGGGTCTTTTTTGAAATAGCTCACAGAGTGGTTGTCTCCTACATCGCCGTTCAAAATAACCGTGTCACAGCGCTTTTTGTGGCCGTAATCAAGGGCTGCATCTAGTGCCTTCCAATCAACATGGGGGAAGTGCATATCTGCCAAAACAAGGGCGCGTTTTGTTTTGCCTGACTCTGGGTTTGCTCCAATGTGGTGAGAGTAAACAGCGTTCCCACGGTTAAAAAGCTGCTTGTAATATCGTGCCTCCATTTCAGAAATATCGTGCCTGTCACTCAACTCAGCCCTTGATAGCATGATGTCCTGCGCTATCTGATCAGGTATGTCCGTTACGATCTGCATATCATCTCCGCGTAAAAGGTTATAAAATCCCCCGGCTCCGGCACACCCACCACAATCTGACCAACGCATACAGCACAATCAAAACTGGTACACAAACAACAATCACCCCTATGGCGTACAATGCGGTATTCAATCTTGTTCCTTTCTCCAGATTTGAGATTTATCTTCTGGGTTCGGTATTGCTTGAAAATCACATCCGTTCCGCAATTTATAATTTAGAAAAAGCCCGTTTGGGTTTATCCCCGGTTGCGCCCAGTTTTTGCCAACCTTTATCGTTAACTCACCTGGTGCCATTTTCAGATGAAGCCTCGACTTTTCTGTGCTGCGCCGTCCACCAATCGGATCGTCGGTGTTTGGGTTCTGCTGGATGGCAATCACGCAAACAGCACCATGCAAAGCGTCGAAAATGTCACGGATTAAACCCCCCATTTTGTAAAATTCGTCCGTACATTCAAGAAAATCTATAATGTTAAGTCGGCCCTTCCCAGGCTTAACAACCTCCGCGAAATCAGATGCCCTCTCGTAAAACTTGACCTTGCTCCATTCGTCAATGGTCATTTTGTCAAACAAAGAAAGTCTGACGAACATTTCCTCCGGTCCCTGCTCACTTGAAAAGTAGTGGACCTCTTGGATGTCACGGTTAGCCATTGCGAGGTTTAGTAGATAGGCAGATTTACCGGCGTTCTTTTGCCCTCCAATCGTTGCTATATTGCCGGGGTAAAGCTCAACCAGTTGGTGAATCCCAAAAGGCCAGAAAATATTTACCGGCATGTCATCGACTTTTTTAAAATCCATCGGCTTACACTCCAGATTTGTAGGCCGATACCACCCACGCCTAGAACCAACCCGTTGCAACTCGCCTGATTCTACCAACTGCTCAAGCGTCCAAATGCGCTCGAATCTCTGGTCAATGATGTCGTTGACATCCCCCTTGCGTATCGGCAGATCGCGCTCGAGATCTGTAAGACAAAACTCACCAGGGGATAAATCAACCCATGCCCTGATCCTGTTCCGTAGGGCATACATGCCTGGTGTCTCGTTTAAGATGTCTGGATTTTTATCCATTGGCTTTCCCTCTTTTTAACGCCGCACTCGTTTAGGTATGCTTCAAATTTTGTCCCGAAAAGTGTAATTGGGCGCAGATAATCAACCATCTTGGCATCTGACTTCCATTTGGCGCATTTGTTTTCAATGACCGTAAGAAATCATCAATGGTAGAATCCATCGTTAAATCTTGCCTTAATCGCCCGTTTTGTTTCTTTGGTATTTGGCCGAAAATTTTTCCCGGCTTTTTTGTTGAGGTAGTCAATGATTTCTTTGTTGTATTCTCGGCGGGGAGTGCTAACTCCACAATATGTTTTATCTGTATCTGTATCTGTATGTCGTGACTTGTTGTGAGACTCCTGTGACATCTGCGTGACAGTCGATGTGTTTATTGAGAATCGGATTGTTTTTTATTAAGATCAATATCTATCCAATCCGTAAAGGAGTCATCTATAAATTCTGGCAGCAGGAGAGTGCTGATTTCCAGCCATGGTTGCATCTTAAGTGACAGGGCACAGGACAATATTGGAAATGTCGTCACTTCCACCATTACATTTTGGTACAACATAGTCTGGACCTGTTGCTGGCTTTCCACAATACGCACAAAAAAGTTGCCTATCGGGACACATTATCTCCTAATCGTTGTCTCTGTTTTCAACCTGTTCTGTTCTCTTGCTATCTGCGTCTGTAATGTCTTGTATTTTTGATGGTTTACAATGTACCATCCCCATTCACGATGCTCATCAATGCGTGTTATCCTACGTCCTTCTTCACCTTTTGTGCGCGAACAAGGATCAGGACTTTCCAAAACTTTAATACCGTCTTCAATGTGTTCGATGGGGATCCCTGTCCTCCTGGATATCGCTGCCGGTGTCATATCTATCGTCCCGTCAACATCGCAAAGCACAATCATCTGTTGAAATGTGATTAATGCCTGCCAGTTATCAGCTAACGTCCCGTTATAAATCGACTCAAAGATTTTACCGTACATTAAACTCCCCTCAATACCCGATTGTGCCGCCGAAGATAAATTATAAGCTGGTCAACCATTAACTTGCTATCGTTGTATCCGTGCCGGGCCATCAGGCAAAAAATCATTTTGCAAAGACGCTTAGCTTTTATGCGATGCTCTGTATAATCAATGTATCGAAACATTACAGATCTCCTTTTGCGTCGGTAATGACACCATTACGTCGGTAGCGCCGATAAAACCGGAGGTAGTGGTTGTGGCAAATAAGGTCATTATATTTGTCTTTAAAAAACTTATATCTGGCCGGTTTGTCGCAACCTGGGACGGTGCATTGAGCGTCTGAAGGGATTGTGTTTGATGATTTGCGGTTTTTACCGTGATCAGCGTAAACATCAACCAAATGCTATATTTTGTTCCTCAGTACATTTATGACTGTATATTTCGCAGCGTGAGTAAAATTTCCCTGCATGGGGAATGCGCGTCTTAATCAGCTCAATAACAGTGGCCTGATAAGACCTGATGACTCAGGCCTTGGCGGCCTCTATCAGGGGCTGCACACCCATAATACTGATCATGCGCCGAAGGTTATATGCCAGCACATGCAGGCTCATTTCTGTCCTCACGTGTTTGAGTCGCCGCATTTTAAAGTGTGTTGCCCCCATCCAGGCTTTGAGCGTACCAAAAGGATGCTCTACCGTTTGTTTTCGTATCAGCATGGCATCGGGTTCTTTATGTAACTCAGTTTCCAGATCATCCAGCCGATCTTCATGCTCCCAACGCTTGATTCGACGCGAAGGCGCCGTCGTACATTGCTTCTTGAGGTGGCATACCGCACAAACCGGTGCGCGGCTTCGATAGTTATATTGCTTCATGCCATTCGCATCGATAATCGTGGTTTTATAGGGCATCCATTCGCCAGCTGGACATCGATAGCGGTTATTAACGCGGTCATAGTCAAAATCCTGTTTGGTAAATCGGCCCACGCACCGACCAATTGAAGTAAATGTTCTTGGTAGTAAAGGACGAAAGCCAGCCTCCTGACAGGCGATGATGTCAGGCCCTGCGTAGTAGCCTTTATCCGCAAGAACGGTGAGTTTATCGATACCGGTTGCATCACTGGCCCGTTGCGCCATGTTGGACAGCTGGCTTCTATCTGATACCCGATTGTTCACCTCATGGGCAACTATCAGATGGTGTCTGGTATCTACCGCCGTTTGTACGTTGTAGCAAACCTTTCGCTGGTTACCTCGTGTCTTCATTAATCGAGAGTCAGGATCACTTAAGGATATTTGATTGTCAGGTTGACCCTTCACTTCTTTTTCAAGGACATCAAGCGCTTTCATTTTTGCCCGCAGGCGGGTCAGTGTTTTCTTGACCTGGTTGACGCTATGACCTGACGATGAGCCGACCTTTCTGTCAGCCTTATCGAGTAGCGCCATGTATTTGTCGATGTGTTGTTCCACCTGTTGCTTACGGCGTTTCATCGTGCCTTGTGTATAGTTTCTATCACGCTTGTTCACTGCCATGAATTTGCTGCCATCGATAGCAACGACCGCTTCGGTAAAGAGGTCAAGCTGCCGACATAATTCAACAAACGCACGACAGACGTTTCGGATGGCTTTGCCGTTATCCTTTCTAAAATCCGCGATGGTTTTAAAGTCTGGGGTCAGACGACGGAGCAGCCACATCAGTTCAATATTACGATGTGTTTCTCGCTCAAGCCCACGACTGGACTGGATACGATTGAAGTAACCGTAAATATACAGCTTTAATAATGTCGAGGGGTGATACGCTGGTCTGCCAGTATGGCTTGGTTGCGCTCGTTGAAAACCTAACTGCTCCAAGTTTAGCTCATCGACAAAGACATCAATGACACGAGTTGGATTATCTTCGGTTATGTATTCTTCCAAAGATTCAGGAAACAACGTACTTTGGCTTCGATCAATACCAGTAATGTAGCGTTTCATGGGCCATCTCTGCTGATGATTGATGGCTAAATTATAGCAGCTATGTTTTCACACACCCTGTGGCGATTGTAGCCGTATATAAACCCATGTACAAAGTTAAATATCGTCATCGCGACTTATACGCTGCCGTTTATTTCGGAATTTATCCGGATGAAGAAAGTACTGTTTGAGCCCTGCTGGTTTTTAGCAGGGCGAGTTTACGCAGCGCCGGATAAATTCAGGAATAAACGGGAAGTCTCAGACCAGCGTATTGGGAGCAATGGTTTTGCTGGCTTTTGCCGAAACAAAAGCCAGTCGCGCTTATAGAGAGAACAAAGAAATAGCACAGACCATCAAGCGCGAAATATTGAGAAACTAAATATGGATTCCGGCTAACATCATGCCGGAATGACGGCACCTCAAACCTCCGCCAATAACCGATCCAACATCCCCTGTGCCTGCGACAAATACCCGCCCCCAAACAAATTAAAATGATTCAGAACATGGTACAGTTTATATAACACTTTCCTGACTGGATAACCTTCATCTAATGCCCATGCATTGTTATAGGCATCATAAAATCCTGGTCCAAAGCCACCGAATAACTCGGTCATTGCGACATCGGCTTCGCGATCACCATAATATGTCGCTGGATCAAAGATAATCGGAGTGCCATCTTTAGTATACGAATAGTTTCCGCCCCACAGGTCGCCATGAAGGATTGATGCTACCGGTGTATATGTTTTAAAGAACACGGGCACTTGTTCTACCAGCCGCATTCCCTGATCTATAAAATGCGAACCACAACCGTTTCGCATTGCTAGCTTCAACTGGAACGTCAGTCGTTTCTCCTGGTAGAAACTCACCCAGTCTTCATCATATTCATTGAACTGTGAGGTGGAGCCAATCGTATTATTGATATCAAATCCATAACGACTATTTGTATAGCGATGCATACCTGCCAGTTGTTCACCGAGTAGGGCTTCATTACTTCGACCGCCAAACTCGATGTACTCCAGCACTAAATAGCTTTGGCCGTCAGCTTCGCCATAACAGACGGGCTCGGGCACCTTGATCGATTGACTAGCAGCCATCGCTGTCAATCCTGCGGCTTCGGCTTCAAACATAGGCAACAGGCCAGCTCTGTTTGTCTTTACAAAATAACTTTCGTTCTGACCCTCAAGTCGAAAAGCGGTATTAATACATCCACCGCCAATGGACTGCTGATTTACAGCAATAAACGATGTGTTAGTCGCCTGAGAGATACGCTCTGATATTGATTCGATTAAATCCACTGGCTTTCCTGATCTGTGAGCCCGAGATTATAAGGAATCAACTCAATGATGTGACCTCTTTGCTAAGACGATCATGCAAAGGACTGGTACGGGGAAAGTGCGCCAGTAAAAATTTCATCTGATCCGCGAGCACCTTTTTACCCTGCAGATAGACGTACTCGGCATGAGTGGGTGTAAAGGGAATTGCCAGTAGTTCCATACCAGCCTGCTCTGGTGTGCGCCCTGCTTTATGGTTATTACAGCGTTTGCATGATGTCACCACATTGGTCCAGACATCCTGGCCATTCTGACTGATTGGTGTCACATGATCTCTGGATAGCAGTTTGTCTCTGAAATGACCACCACAATACATACAGGTCTGCGCATCGCGCTTAAATAATGCGGGGTTATTCAATGGCGCGGTATATCGCTTACGTGCTTTCTGTAATGCCCGTGTATTGCCATGCGTTGCGATGATGGAATTCACCTCGATGACACTTTGCTCACCGGTAATCGCATTAATACCGCCATGTATTTCGTACAGCGGTGTGCCGCAGGTATAGGCGACGAGTTCGAGGTGGTAGAGTCGAACGGCTTCCTGATAGGAAATCCATTCTAGCGGCATGCCGGAGGCATCCGTGCGAAGTACTTGTTGTTTCAGGGTACTACTATAATCTACTGACATAGCGCGTCCTGTGGTTTTTAAACATTGTCCAGATAACCAGAGTAAATGCAATGTTTATTTAAGAGCCCTTGAAGTAATCTATCTATCAACTCTATCCTATTCAGGCAGTATGACTTTTTAATGACTACCGCTAGGATTCATAACCATTAGATTTCAGGAATTAATGAGATGTTCCCAACAGAAGATATTCAAAAATTAATTGAAGAAGGCATACCCGGCGCGAAAGTCGAAGTAGCGGGCGATGGCTATAAATATGAAGCCACCGTCATTAGCGATCAGTTTAAAGACCTAAATACGATGAAGCAGCATCAAATGGTTTATGCGACAGTTAATCACCTGATTACATCGGGTGAAGTACACGCACTGTCATTGAAGACGTCAGCCGAATAGAGAATAATCAGGCAGCATCTTCTTTGCCTGACCCCACCATATCAGTGCCACCAAACTGAATCTTGTTCAGGGCATCTTGCAAACGTGCAAGTATAGATTCCACCGTATCGTCAGCCATCACAGAAGCAACGCCAGCTGATACGGTTACAGAGGGCAGTTCATAACCATCCACTGTTTGAACAGGTGTCTGTTTCATGACAAGACGGAGATCTTCTGCGACCTGAATAGCCGTCGAAATATCCGTATCGGGTAACAATGCCAGTAATTGACGTTCTGATAGACGGACAGCGGTATCAACAGGACGAATATCATTCAAAAGAGCTTCCGCCAAACTGTAACAAACACGATCAGCCCCATCCTCACCATACAGTCTAACGTATTGATCCATTTCGTCCGCTTCGAGTAATACCATCGACAAATCCTGCTCCACCTCTCGTGAAACCGTAATACGCTCGGCCAGTTCTTCTTCGACCCAACGCTGGTTAAACAAACCCGTCAGCGGATCAATCGCAGCAATGTTCCCCAGTTTACGCGCTCTTTCCTGGCTTTCGGCCAGTTTAGAGTTTGAGTCCCTGAGTCGCGTTGCTAGGAGGGATAACATATTGATAGCAACACCATGCGAGTTTGTAACCATCGACCAAAGCACGGTCTCTGGAATCACGAGAAGACGACTACGAGTTTCCGTGACGACATGTGCAGTGGTCGGTAACTTATCAATGATTGATATCTCACCGACACCTAAACCAGGTTCTAATATCGTAAGTGCTTCACCCATCGTATCGAGATAAATACGAAGCCTGCCCGTAATCAGTAAATAAAGGCTGTCGTTTCTCTGACCACGTGCAATCAAAGTCTCGCCCGCTTCAATCTCTCGTACAGTACAGCCTGCAAGCTGTTCCTCCAGAGTCGCGAGATCGACCCCTTTAAATAACTGCAACCGCTGAAGATCTTCTGGTCTGATAACAGTCGTGTGTGTCTGCATGATGAATCCGGATATTTAATTATTTAGCCAGCATAGCAGATGGTGGGGCGGCTTCAAGCCATACATGAACCAGCTCGAAAGAGAACTCCGATGAATCCTGTAACATATTGTAATATATAATAAATATCGACTTACCCACAGGTTTATACCGCGCTTACCCACATTTGTGGTTTTTATATATCCCGATAAATGTTTTCAATTACAGTTTTTTCAACTTTACATGAACGTCCGTCAATAAAGATTGTTCCAATCCATATATTAGATAACTCTAAATTTGACCCTGTCCAAAAACAGAGACAGTTACTAAATAGCATATAAAACAATAAGTTAATAAGACTTTTAATGTCACGACGAATTACACTAGAAAATAATATCTACCTTACCCTTGACATCATGCTTAGCCAGAAAAGCTAGAAATTAATTTAACTTTAAGCCGCTATGACCGGTTTTTCCTGCACTCGGTAAATGTCAACGATTTTTCAACTAAAAATAAATTTCATCAAAGTTATTCACTGTTTTCTAATATTCTGTCAAAACGATGACACTGACGCTATCATGGCTTAGACACACAGTCTTTAACAACATAACCTATTGATATTAAAAGAATTATTCAATGTGTATATTTTTTATACAATTTAACAAAAATCAAGTCAGAGACCTATTTTGAGGCTGTTTTTCGCACGTCATCCACTGACTTATCCACAGGTTCTGTGGATAAGACAAATTTATCAAGCAGGACAGGCGTTTAGCTTTATTCCTGTCATAACTGAAATGACATAGTGAAAACCCTCTACTTACAAATCGCGATTCCTAAACCGTTACGTCAGGTCTTCGATTATCGTCTGCCAGATGACTGGAATGGTTCACCACCAATGCCGGGCTCTCGGATCAAAGTACCTTTTGGCAGACAGTCACTCATCGGGATTCTGATTACAACCCACACAAATCCACCTGACTTTGCAGTGAAACCCATCGAAGAGGTAATTGATGAGACACCTCTACTCGACCCACATCTGCTTGAGCTTCTCAGCTGGTCATCAAATTACTATCTACATCCGATTGGCGATGTTTTTGCCACAGCGCTGCCGGCTCGACTGCGCCAGGGTAAGACGGCAACGAAACAAACAGCAGACCATTGGCGTACGACCGATAGCCCTGATGCCGAACAGAGTCTGGCTCGCTCTCCCAGGCAACGGGCAATCTATGACTTCATTACAGCGAATAACCCCTGCAGCGCCGAGCAACTTAATGAGGCATTCGAGAACTGGCGACAGGGATTACGCGCTTTGCTCGATAAGTCCCTTATAGAGGCTGTCGATATATCAACTCTGAAAGCTCGAACTGATACCAGAGATCCACTTTCCTTAAATAAGGCTCAGGTCAGTGCTTTACAGCAACTAAAAGAACAAGCCCATCACTTTAGCTGTCACCTGCTTTTCGGCATCACCGGAAGCGGTAAAACGGAAGTGTATTTGCAACTGACTCAGTATTTGCTGGATCAGGACAAACAGATTCTGATACTGGTTCCAGAGATTGGCCTAACACCTCAGTTAAGCCAGCATTTCCAACAACGCTTTAATGTCCCTATCGCACTCATGCACTCAGGTTTAAGTGATGGTGAACGACAAAACACCTGGTTAGCCGCCTCATCTGGAGAAGCGCGCATTATCATTGGTACGCGCTCCGCCGTATTTGTGCCTCTGGCCCAACCAGGCCTGATTATTCTTGATGAAGAACACGACTCGTCTTTCAAACAGATGGACGGCTTCCGTTATTCTGCCCGTGATGTCGCCATCAAGCGTGCTTCCTCGCTCGATATTCCCATTCTACTGGGGAGCGCTACGCCATCATTTGAGTCACTCAATAATGCAAATGAAGGTCGCTTCAAACTATTGACGCTCAATGAACGGGCTACCCAGGCCAATCCACCGGATATTTTTCATGTAGATATGAGGAATCAAAAGCTCCAGGGGGGACTGACATCACTCTCGCTTAATGCAATTGACACGGAGCTTGAGGCCGGGGGGCAGGTGCTAGTCTTTCTTAATCGTCGTGGTTATGCACCGGCGCTGGTCTGTGATCATTGCGGCTGGATCGCTGAATGTACTCACTGTGATATTCGCATGACCTGGCATAAGCGCAATAGTCGTCTTAGCTGTCATGTCTGTAATCATGAATCCCCCGTGCCACAGTCCTGTCCAGATTGCGGACATGAACATTTTTATCCGCTGGGTCAGGGAACCGAACGACTGGAAGAGTTTCTTCAGGAACGTTATCCCGATGCGGGTGCGGTTCGCATTGATCGAGACAGTACCCGGCGTAAGAATGCCTTTGAATCGATTATTCGTAATATCCGTTCTGGCCAGCACCGGATTCTGATTGGCACCCAGATGCTCGCCAAGGGCCATCACTTCCCTCAGGTCGGTACTGTCATCATCCTGGATGCAGATAACGGCCTGTACGGTCTGGACTTCCGTTCACAGGAAGTCATGGCTCAGCTGATCACCCAGGTCGCTGGGCGGGCAGGACGCGAAGCCAGACACGGCAAGGTCTATATTCAAACCTGGCATCCAGAACATCCTTTTTTCACCTCGCTGCAATCACAACATTACAGCCATTTTGCTGAACAATTGTTAAAGGAACGCGCTGTTACCGGCATGCCGCCTTATGGGCACCTGGCGTTGATTCGTGCGGAGGCCAGTAACGTTGCCCAGGTCGAGATCGTCATGCAGCAGATTATGTCGTTTTGTCAGCAATTCCAGCATGCGGTCGAATTGCTCGGCCCAGCGATGGCGCCACTGGAACGAAAAGCGGGCCATTATCGGATGCAGTTACTACTAAAATCCGAATCGCGTAAGTCATTACATGCCTTACTCCAGCCACTGGTCGGCTTCCTCGACGAATCAAAGGAAGCAAAAAAAGTCAGGTGGTCGACGGATATTGATCCCTATGATCTTTATTAATCAACGATCAATCCAAATACCTTCTATAGGTTAAACCTGAAGCCAGAACGTTACTGGGCCATCATTCACCAGCTCGATCTGCATATCTGCAGCAAATACACCACTGGCAACATCGTTATGACTCGCTTTGGCCTGCTGTACCAGATAGTCGAATAACTGTTTGCCGAGTTCCGGTGAAGCACCATTGGAAAAACCGGGCCGGTTACCCTTTTTTGTATCAGCGACCAGGGTGAACTGAGAAACGAGTAATAAACCACCGCCCATATCATTCAGGCTTAGATTCATACGTCCTGACTCATCTACAAACACACGATAGGCCTGTATTCGCTGTAGCAGTCTATCGGCTTTGGCTTCGGTATCTTCTCGCTCAACACCAATGAGTGCTAGCAAACCGCTATTGATTGCGCCAACCGATTTACCATCAATATGCACAGACGCCCGTGTTACTCGTTGAATCAGCCCAATCATGAGTTTACATCTTTTTACATTTAGCTAGTTTTTACAAAATTATACTGGCAGCATAACTATACAATAGTCGGCCTACATTTTTATGTAGCACTACTTGCATAGCATGATCAAACGCAACAATAAGAAAAAGCGTGTTATCACTCTGCCTCTAAGCTGCCTGCTGCTAGGCATGTGCGCGCCTGCCTGGGCAGAAACTCATGAAGAAGAGAAGCTACTGGCGCTGCTGGAAGAGCAAACGACTCTTGCCAGCCAGACCCGCTTAAATGCTGACCATGTTCCCGGTATTGTCAGCATATTACAGAGTCAGACACTTAGAGAACAGGGTTACCGTACCGTTCTGGAAGCATTGAGAGCCACACCCGGTGTTTTAATTTCGATGGATGAAACCGGGACGCCGCTAATCATTGTCAGAGGCATCGGCAAAACTTACTCATCCGGCAAGGTTAAATTAATGCTTAATGGCATGGCGCTTAATTCCGGTATTTCAGCAACCGCTGACCCTTTGCTTGATCTGCCTCTGGAAACCGTGCAACGGATTGAATTTGTTCGTGGCCCCGGATCAGCCTTATACGGTGAACACGCATATAACGGCGTCATTAACGTGGTCACCGAGAAAAATAAAGAACTGATTTTTACCGGCATGGGTAATAACCACTCAAGCCAGATCGGTGGCCTCTGGGCATTTAAGCATGGAGGACTAAGCGGTAATGTCTCTCTGCACGGCTTTAATTCAGATGGTGATAGCACTCATGCCGGCGCTGATTCGGTCGCTGCAGGCACCCGCAGTTATGCTCCTGGCCCGGCCAATCAAATTTATCGATCGAGGTCTGCACTTTTTAATGCCACCATGGGTAAGTTTGATCTTGCCGCATTCTGGATGAATAAACAGAGTGGTGATTATTTTGGTATCAACGATCGCCTGCCCCCTCCGCATAAACGGTTGGTTTTAAATTCGGAGATTCTTGGTTTTGAAGCGAAATACAAAACCAGTCTGTCTGCAGATCTTGAAACTCAAATCAAACTGGACTGGACCCAGCATAAAACTGCAAATGATGGACGCTTTGTTGGCACTCCCGAGGTATTCGGTGGTACAGGTGCTGATATCGTCGCGCTGACCGACTTTCGTGAGCATCGTTCATCGCTCACTATTAATGCGATATGGACTGGCTGGGAAAAACATCGAGTCTTTACTGAATTTAAACATGCCTATCAGGATGTTGATGATGCTGATCAATTCCTGAATTTAACTGTTGCGGGTGGCGCACCTTCCCCCTTTCGTGAATTCACCACACCCGCCAAAACTTCACATCATCGTCATACCCAAAGCCTGCTAGTTCAGGATGAGTATCGCTTCAATGATGCATTAACATTCACCAGCGGTATTCGATTTGATGATTACAGCGACGTTGAATCTAAAATTACACCAAGATTTGCCGCCGTGTGGCGTATTAATCCCGATCATACCTTT
>CALODD010000084.1:0-10647 GCA_942491945.1 uncultured Gammaproteobacteria bacterium
GATGAAGGTGGTGATGACACAGTAGATTCCGATGATGCATCTGGAGTGACTGCGTTACCTGCTCAAGGTAGTACCGTGAATGAATACGACTTTGGTTTTGTCGGTACTGATTATGACGATATACCTGCATCCTATGGTGCTTCCAGGCACGGTACAAGTAGCCAGCTTTATCTGGGCTATCAAAACTTAGATGCTTCTTATACGGCAACGGATAAAGAATCTGCGACCTGGAACGGTATAGGTGCTGCTGATGACCTGGATGGTACAGATGATGAGGACAGTGTAACCTTCCGTTCACCGGCAAGCAGTAATCAGAGTATTTTTGCTGATGTAATAGTTCAAAATGATACAGGGCAGCCAGTTACTGTCTGTGGTTGGTTGGATCTCCCAAGCGGTGGTGCAGATCCTGATGGTGACTTTTTAGATACAAATGAGGGTAGTTGCCTTGCGGTAAACGGCACGAACTGTACAGACAACGGTGGTAATAATTTCACTTGTACATTCCAGTGGTCTAATTTGCCGACTGATAAAGAATATACGACGTATGCGCGTTTTCGAGTGGCGAGGGATGATGACTGATGATCTCGTTTAAGAAAACACTGTTATTTTTGTTTTTACTTGTTATGGCCATTATGCCAGCTATAACTTTTGCAGCTGCCTTAGTGGTTTCGGACGTATCGGGTAATCGACAAAGTGGTGAAACGGAAGGCTACCGCTTAGTCTTTAACTTCAATACGACAGAAGTGACGATGGGTAGTGTTGAGTTAAATAACGTCAGCGCAGCTGATTATCTAACAATGTTAGCGGTCGATAATATGAGTATTGAAGCGCTACTAGAATTGCTGGCGGTTTGGGATCCAGAATTAGCGGCGAGTTTAGTAGGTGCAAGTTTTGATGAAATACTGGCGGCTTTAAGTCATTACCTTGACCCTGATGGTGATGGACAGGTTGCGGTAATTCACTGGGATACATTGCAGGAACGCGGTACGGTGGGATTTTATGTTGAACGACATCAGAGTGGTGATGTCTGGGTACGCGTCAATAATGGTATGTTACCGGGTATGATTAATGCGCCAATGGGTGCGGGTATATTCTTGCTGATCCAAGCGTAAGTGAAGCTGGGATATACCGGTATCGCTTGATTGAGCAGGAAGCATGGGGTGATACACGAACTTATGGACCTTTTAATGTGGAGATAAAATGATGCATTCAATCTCACATTTTATAAATCTGTCTTCTATGGGGAAGATGGTTACTGTTGCGCTTATAAGTTGCTTATCCACGTTTTCTGCTCCTTCATTTGCGGCAGATAATAATTCACGCAGTGATAGTTGGGGCTCATGGAAAGCGATGGGTGAAGGCTATGTAGCTCGAAGAAAGCAACCCCCTAAACTTGATTTGCCTAAATCTGAAAGACGACAGGCCAGTGTTCAAGAACGGTTACAACATGTCCTGAATAGAAAAGTGGCGCTTGAAGAAAAATTAACCGATGGCCTACTATCAGATTCTGAGAGAAAGAAGTTGGAGCGTCGCTTGCGTAGACTTGATAAACGCATAGTCAGATTGCAGGAGAAAAACTCGAAAATAGATGAAAAAATAGCCAGAAGAGATGGATCTGACAATATACGATCCCGGCAAAATAGCCGACAAGCTATCTGGCTGCATACCAAAGGTGAAGGGCTAGTCGGCGCATCAATAACCGAAATGGCGGATACGTTAAACATCTCTGTCAATGAGCTCCGTCGGATGGCATTGCAAGGTGATTTAATATTAACTGGTGCGGAAAAACTGGACTCTAAAAAATCACGACATCCTATTTCCTGGCATTATGATCAGGAATCAGATAGCTTGCTTTTCGTCGCGGAGAACTACGATACTTTTTACTCAGATGAAAATGCTTATAAAGTTCTATTGAATGCTAAGCATCGATCTGGGAACCCTATGGCTGTAGTTAGGGGGAATAACAGTAGTGCATCGGTCACAAATCCAGGTAAAGCTAAAGGCAAGGCTAAAGGCAAAGGTTCTGTTACTGTAGGTTCTGGATTGCCATTCAGAGATACACTAGAGTTTGAAAAAGAGCCCGATTTCTTCTATTCGACATGGTCTGTATATAACGATCCTGGTGCTGATTACTGGTGGTGGGATTATTTATATGGCGCGTTTAAGACCCAGATTAACCTGGATTTGCTTATTCCAAACCCTTCAGCCATAGGTACAGCTCAGGTACGTGTCACCATACGAGGTTTTACTGATGTATATCCTGGTGATGATCACAGTGTGTCAGCTCAGATTAATGGTGTGGCCGTCGGAACAGGGGTGACATGGGATGGTTTCGAGCAAGTAGTTCTGGTTGCCGATTTCGACCAGTCGATTCTAAATCAATCAGGTAATAATACATTTACTCTCATTAGTGGTGCTGCTCCCGGTACTTATCCCGGCCAGTGGCTGGATCGTGTAGAAATTGATTATGAACGCAGCCCCGCAGCGCATGATGGCCAGTTGTGGATGCATGATGTGGCAGCTGGTGTACATACAGTAACGGGTTTTGCTAGTGACAATATTATTGTCGTCGAATCGCCTAATGGCGAGGCTGTACTGAGACAGGATTTGAGTATTCAACCTGATGGCGATGGTGGCTGGCAAGCGAGTTTCACTGCTGAAGGTGGCGACTTTTTTCTTGCAGATTTCGGTAATGTCATGACTTCAAACTTGACACGAGATAATCGAGCCAGGCTTACGAAACGTTATAACAGGGCAGATTACCTGATCATAGCACCACGAGATTTTGCGGAGTCTGCTACTGCATTAGCTGAGTATAGAGATGATCGTTATAGCGCAGTAAAGATTGCGTGGATAGACGATATCTATAATGAATTTAGTGCAGGTAGAGAAGATCCTGAGGCTTTAGCAAGGTTCATGAGGCATGTTGTTGAAAACTGGGAGGTCTCACCATCAGCAGTAATTCTGTTGGGTAAAGGAACGTTCGATCAAAAAGATCGTCAGGGGTATTCCGATAGTTTTGTACCCATTGCAATGACCGGTACTCCATGGGAGGTGGTCAGTTCAGACACAACGTTACTTGGGTACGCAGACAATGCTCCATTCGCGATTGGACGATTACCGATTACTAGTGATCTTGAAGGTATGGCATACCTCGAAAAACTCAAAGCTTATGAGGCATCTACACCACCAGCGTTTGGTGCAACTCAGGCTGTATTAGTAGCAGACAATCCCGATAAGGGTGGTCGTTTTGACACGAATATGACTCAGCTGGGAGATGATCTGCTAAATGATTTAGGCTTTGATATGTTGACTGAATTATTTCATCCGCAGGTCAATGTTAGAGCAAATTTTACGGCGGCACCTACGTGGAATACTGATTATGTGGTTTACGATGGTCATGGCTCAGTGACGCAGTTAGGTAACGAAGGGTTTATGACCTCGGCTGATGCAGCAAATCTTAATAATACGGTGTATCCTGTTTTCTCTGCGCTGACATGCGCAGTGGGTAACGATACACATCCTGGTATACGTTCGCTTGTCGGCGAGCTAGTATTAAACCCGACAGGTGGAGCCATTGCTTCTGTTGCAGCTAATAGTCTCTCGCATGATATAGAAGCACAGGTGTTAAGTAGAGCTTTAGCGGGTAAGTTATTTACTGAAGAAGGTACTTACACTGTTGGTGAGGCGCTACGTCAGGCAAAACAGGCTGATGGAATTCGTGCTGAATTTATGCCTCGTATATACAGTGTGATAGGTGATCCAACAGTGTATATACGTTAAAGTTTAAGAATGCGTCATAAGCTCGATCGTTTGGGATTAAAAATAGTGGATAATAAAGATACAGATCAACGCGAGCAAGATAAGCGCACTATATCTAGCATACGCTCTTACACGGCACCTAGGATAATAAGTGCTGAAAAACTTGAGCTTTCTGGCGGTGTTAAATGCGATCCCCCAACTGGTGGGTTTGGTAAGCTTATCCCTGGCCCTTGTATCAATGCAGGATCATAAGGCTCACGTGATTCGATCCTGGGGTAATCAATCCCTGTCTCTTCAATTACCCGCACTGAGTGTGAACCTTCAGGGGCTCACAACTCACCAGAGAGAGACTCTTAGTAACGCTTATCAGTCATATCTCTGTGAGCCTGATGATTGTGATATAACTTCTTATATGTCTCGTTTAGAGTCTATGCCAGATATTGATCAAAATGATATTACTATAGATGGTCAGTATGCATTGAAGATTGATCGAACGCTTAATACCAGCATGGTCCAAGTGACAGGCGTGAATTTTATAGCAACTATTTCTGATGGATTGAAGGCTAAAGAGTCAAACTTGTCTGTAATTAACGAAGAGGATCTGGTTAGCCCCATAGTTTTCGAAAATTATCTTCGTGTTTTGGCAGCGCATTACGTCTTAAAACAGGGTGGGTTATTACTCCATAGTGCAGGACTCATTATTGATGGAGCTGCATATTTGTTTCCCGGCTTTTCCAATGCAGGCAAAACAACATTGGCTCGAAAGGCTTTTGATCAAAATATCTTGATACTTAGCGATGACATAAATCTGGTCTTACCGTCTAAAGGTGGGTATGAAGCGTATGCGGTTCCTTTCTCAGGAGAGTTTGGAAGCAGGCTTGATCCCGTTGTCGATGAAAAATATTATCCTCTTGCCGGAATAGCTTTTCTTAAGCAAGGTGAACGACTTGAGACTGAATGTGTTGATCCTCCATTCGCTTTTTCTCATCTTTTAACAACATGTCCGTTTGTCAACAAGGATGAACATGAGTTTGAGGCCTTGTTCGATGCAGTCAGTAATTTACTAAAATGTATTCCCACGATACAACTGATTAGTAGGAAAGATGATGATGTTACTGATATTATCGAAGCAGTCAGGCAGCAGTTTGAGTCTCGAGAGAACTAGAATATGGAACAAATGCCTACAAATGAATATATCGAATTAACTTCACGCATGTGCCACCGTGCGGTTGGTGATGAAGGCGTCGTGGTTCATCTGGATAGCGGGCGTGTAATTGTCGTCAATGAAGTTGGTTTGCATATCATTCAGCAGCTAAAAAATAAACAAACACGTAGTGATTTACTTGATTCCATTACCAGTAGCTTTGATGTTGATCTACAGCAGGCGACGGAAGATTTAGAACACTATCTTACCGAGCTCGATTCCGAACAGATTCTTAAATATAGCCATGTATAGAACGGATGTTTTAGGCAGGATTCGAGAGCAGCGTATATTGCATGAAGCATCTCTGGAATTAACATATCGCTGCAATCTGGATTGTTTTTATTGTTATAACGACCGGGAAAAAGCTGGTCAGCCACTAACACTCGATCAATATAAGAAAGTTCTGACTGATCTGGCTGACATGCAAACCATGTTTCTGATGCTGACTGGTGGCGAACCAATGATTCATCCTCATTTTTTTGATATTGGACACATAGCTCGAGAACTCGGTTTCGTTCTTCGCATTCGAACGAATGGTCATTCTCTCAGCCAGCAAAACTGTGAAAGGCTACTTAAAGAAGTTGATCCGTACATGGTTGATGTTAGCTTGCATGGGGCTACTGCCGAAGTACATGATCGTCAGACACGCGTGCAGGGTAGTTTTGAACGGCTACTAAGAAATATTAAAACAGCGACCACCCTAGGTTTGAGGGTAGGTGTGATTTCTACTCCTACTTCATGGAATGAACATCAGATTGAAGACATGCTGGAGCTATGTGATGAGCTATCTGTGTCATTGACGTTCCAGGGGCCTGTTGGACCACGAGATAATGGTGATACTGCACCATTGTCTATTCAGCCCGCACCTGAAACCTGGGAGCACATCACTCGCATTCTTAAAGATAAAAATGCAGCGCAAAGCCTGCAGGAGTGTCAGAGCGAAACAGGGAGTCAAACTACAAAACCTGCTCAGGATACGGCGAGTTGTGGTGTTGGCACTATGGGGGTTGATATTGATCCGTATGGTAATGTCCAGGCCTGTATGCACTTGCAGGAGAGTGCAGGAAATCTGCATGACCATTCGATTAAAGAGATCTGGAATAATTCACCTTTGTTTAAACGGGCAAGAGCAAGAGCTCTGGATGCGGGTGCTCGTTTTCAGGGTAAGCCTTTTGAACAATATGGTGCCCCGGTATACTGTCTGGCCGTAGAAGAAAACGCGAATAAGGGCTGTGGTGAATGTCAGAACTGTGGCTAGTAGAAATCGTTCTATGTTATTAGCTCGAAAACTTATCGATAAGCCTCTTGAAGATAAATCTAACGAATTTCCAGAGCGCTTTATATCGAGAGAGTAATGGAATAGTTATAACCATGCCTCCAGGATCACTACTGGTAACACGACCGATAATATCTGATCTACGCACCGCAATATCGACGATAGCAACATTATCGCCCTGGGTAATGTAGTTAACTCTTCCTCTGTATGGGTAAATTCCCAGTAGGCGATGCGCCAGTAAACGTCCATCACCACTTCGTATTACCAGGATATCTCCCGGCCAGTAAGTCCGTTGTGGGCTGATGCGTACTTTACTCTTTTCGCTGATTGCTGGTTCCATACAGGTGCCAGTGATTTCCAGCTGGAGTTCATTATCTTTTGCCAGATTTTTGAGGGCTATATCAATGTGTTGCTTATGATCGTCAGTAGATTTCATGTTAATTAATCTTAATACAGTGTGTATATACAATTAACAAAATCTGATGGTTTGTATAATATCTGACATATCGTTAAACATGAGTATCTGAGTTGGAAAGTTCAGTTTTAGCAGTTTCTATGGACAACGGACATAGGAACTGTTTATACATTAAGCTCCTCGCGGTTGCGTATTATATATCGCAATTTTGTCTGCGTTTTTTAGCATTATTTCTATTTATTTCATCCAGCCATGCGGCTATATCGAGTTATGAAGTAACTCCCGGATCAGCAATCCCTGACAATGGTTGTCCAACTTACACAAATTCCATAATAAATGTACCAGATAGTATTCTGGTGAATGACCTGAACGTCAGTTTGAATATTTCTCACAATCGCCGAAGTGATTTGATTGTGAGACTAACGTCACCATCAGGTACTACGCTGGAATTATTTTCCCAGGTCGGTGGTACAAGTAATAACTTTGATGTTGAACTGGATAGTGATGCCACCAGTAATATTACGGCTATAAATGGCGATCATGTGGTTGCTGCGCCGTTTTATGAAAATATCTTTACCCCGGAAACAGCAGCTCAACTTGATAACTATGACACTGAAGATGCCTCAGGTAACTGGACATTGGGCATTTGTGACACTGTTGCAGGGCAGCCGACTGGAACACTTAATCGGGTATCGCTAATTATTGGTGGGATTCCCTCAGGTACAAGCTCGATAGGAACTCACGTTATTGAGGCCTCAAGTGTCTATCTTCCGGCGACTACAGGTACTGGTGATAATTTCACCACAGTTACATTTGATGCTTCCTTTCCTGCAGGTAGTGATGTGGTCGTATTTGTGCTGCCAACAAACGAGGGTGCAGACCTTAATGGGGATCAGGGTGAACCCGCGACAGTAAGAATACGTGGGGTCACTAATACCGGTTTTGAAATCATCCAGGTTGAACCACCAAGAACGGCCAGCTCTGATTGTGGTACCCCGGTATCTGCCAGTTTCGCCTGTGATGGTGCTCATGCGGCTATGACGATTCATTATGTTGCGGTACTAGAGGGACGGCATGAACTGGATACTGGCGTGATTATCGAGGCCGGCAGTTACGATACATCGCGTGTTCAACATAATATCGGTGGCGGCCCAACTGAGAGTTGGGAGACTCATTCGTTTGGGGCTGCTTTTGCGGCAGCGCCGGCCACAGTTCTACAGGTACAGACGATGAATAATGAATCGAATCTTACCGTAGGTTCGCCTAGCTCAATGAATGGTACTTCCTCGCCATTCGTCGTAACGACAGCTGACAATATGAATGCCGGAACCTTTGATTTTGCCGTTGGACTGGTTGAGGTTGATGACAATGTGCCAGCTGGTGGTTTGAATAATGATGAGACCATCGGTTGGTTAGCGTTTCCGGATGGTGGTAATGGAACGTTTGTCGCACAGAATGGAGATACGATTGGTTTTAGCGCAGCCAGGACTAATGTCATGATTCAGGGATGGGATAGTGGCACGACTGGAAATCAATGTTATGACGATGCGTCCTCTATTCTGACCTTTCCGGTAACACCAGCTATATCGGATTTCCCACTTGTGGTTGCCAGTCTACGAACACTCAACGGGGGTGACGGCGGCTGGGCGAGACGTTGTCTCTTGAATGATTTGGGTAGTCAGCAACTGCAGGTTGGTCTAACCGTTGATGAAGATCAGGACAGCAACACGGAGCGCCAGCATGGGGGCACTGAAGCGGCCAGCATCATCGCATTTACGGGGCCAACGGGTGAGCTGGATACGAATGGCCTTAATGTTGATTTTGGTGATGCACCGGCTTCATATGGGGACGCCTCTCATCTGACCCCACGAACAACGGAACTTGAGTACCATGTTATCCCTGCGGCCAATGTGTTTGGTGATGGTAGCTGGTACACCATGAGCCTGGATAACGACTACACTTCACCAGTTGTTGTCTGTACCTATAATCTTCAATCCTCTACTGATCCGGAAGCAACCGTTCGGGTACATAATGTCGATGCCTCTGCGAATACATTTGACGTGCGTATACAAAGGCCACTAAACAACACGGCTTCACCGCCGACATCATCAGATGTTCATTGCCTGATTGCAGAAGAAGGCTTGCATACACTTCCGGATGGTCGGCAATTTGAAGCACATACGGTTCTATCGACCAATACATCGGGTAATGGTGCAGGTGGCTGGAATGGTACTGGAGAGGATGTGAGTGCCGATGTCTCCGGTAACTATGTCAATCCTGTCGTACTCGGCCAGGTAATGACACAGAACGATAGTGATTTCAGCGTATTCTGGAGTTATGACTGTGATGATCGGGCAAATCCACCCTTTCAGGCGGGAATGGCCGATGGAATTTGTGTGGGTAAACATATCGGCCAGTTCACCGGTACACGTGCTAATGAAACATTGGGTTACATCATCGTCGAATCAGGCTCAGGCAGTTACGGTGGAATTAATTATGAAGCTGCGTTGGGTGCCGATAGTGTTTTAGGTGTGGGCAACACTCCGCCGTATTCATATTCACTCGGGCAGACTTATGATTTTGCAGTCGCGACGGCTGAAGCTGTGGATGGTGGCGATGGCGGATGGGCCGTACTATATGGTGCTAATCCTCTCGCAACTAGTCAGATTGATTTGGCAATTGAAGAAGAAACGGTTACTGATGGCGAGCATGCACATACTAATGAGCAAGTCGCATATTGGGCGTTCACCCAGCAGGATCAGCCATATATAGGTAGTACACAGGGTGATGCCGAATCAGCCAGTCAGTCCACGGTTGCTGCAGATGGTGATAATAACAACAGTGATGATGACGAGTTGGGTGTTAGCTTTTCTTCACCTGCGGGTACTAATCAAAGTATATTTGCAGCCGTTACAGTTTCGAATCCAGTGAGTAGTAATGTCACTGTCTGTGGTTGGCTTGATGTACCTTCCGGTGGCGCAGTTGATGGAGCATTCGATACAAGTGATGGAAGTTGCCAGGCAACTAGTCTGGCAAGTACAACGTTAAACTTTCAATGGAGTAATCTGCCCAAAGATGCTGAATATACGACATACGCACGTTTTCGAATAAGTACTGATAGCTTGAGTGCCTCTGATGCTACAGGGTTGGCATCGGATGGCGAAGTAGAGGACTATCGAATAGTTTTTAATTTCCAAACGACTTCAGTCACTATCGATAGCGCGATATTAAAGAATGTTGATGTCATGAATTACCTGGATGCCCTGGGTATTAAGCAAATGAGCGCACCACAGTTACTTGCAATGCTGGTTAGCTGGGATCCGCAGTTAGCATCTTCAATAGCGGTGGATACCGATATCGAGTCTATTCTTCGTGCACTGATTAATTATCTTGATCCAGATGGGGATGGTAAGGTCGCGGTTTTTTACTGGAATACTCTGCAGGAGCAGGGGACGATAGGTTTCTACGTATGGCGTCGGCGCGATGACAGTGATTGGGTGCGACTAAATAACAGAATGCTTCCTGGTCTGATTCATGCTCCGATGGGGGGCGATTATATCCTGGCTGATCCTGGTGCGAATGAAGCAGGTGCATATCAGTACCGCTTAGTTGAGAAAGAAGCCTGGGGTAGTACCAAAGTTTATGGGCCGTTTGATGTGGAAATACGCTAGCAGTAATTAATCAGGTGAGTTCCTCTTTCATTGCATAAAGCATGTTGAGTGCTTCACGTGGCGAAAGCTCATCAATATCAACATTTTCAATGATGGTCTGGAGCGGGTTCTCCCGTGTTTCTGATTCGGGCTGGAATAGTGTCATCTGAGGCTGATTTAGATCATTGGATTGTTGTTCTAGTTCTTTCAAACGTTGTTGGGCTAGTTTGATGACGTGTTTGGGAACACCAGCCAGGCCGGCTACCTGTAGGCCGTAGCTCTGACTAGCGGGGCCAGGGTTTACAGTATACATAAAAACGATTTTATCGCCATGTTCAAC
>CALODD010000085.1:0-69830 GCA_942491945.1 uncultured Gammaproteobacteria bacterium
GGATGCTGAGGGACGAGCCGGGCGTCCATGTGCCGGAACCCGTGGCTGAGTTCTCCACCGGCCGCCTGCTGACGATGACATGGCTGGATGGCATTCCACTGCTGGAGGCGGCCGAGCGCCCGGCGGAGGAGCGCAACCAGATCGCCTATAACATGTTCCGCGCATGGTACGTGCCCTTCTACGAATACGGCATTATCCATGGCGACCCGCATTTGGGGAACTACACCGTGCGGGCGGACAACAGCGTTAACCTGCTGGATTATGGCTGTATCCGGGTGTTCTCGCCGTCCTTCGTGGCGGGTGTGATCGACCTCTACAAGGCCATCCGCGATGGCGACGAGGCGCTGGCCGTCCATGCCTACGAGACCTGGGGGTTCGAGAAACCCTCAAAAGAGCTGATATCCGTCCTGAATATGTGGGCAGGATTCATCTATTCGCCCCTGCTGCAAGACAAAGTGCAGAAGATTCAGGAAAGCGACACCGGCAATTATGGCGCCCAGGTGGCGGAGAAAGTCCACGCCGAACTCCGCAAGCTGGGTGGTGTGCGGCCGCCGCGTGAGTTCGTCATGATGGACCGGGCGGCGGTTGGCCTGGGCAGTGTGTTCATGCACCTGAAGGCCGAGGTGAATTGGTACCGGTTGTTCCACGACCTGATCGGCGACTTCGATACGGCCGCCCTAGGCGCGCGGCAGAATGAGGCTCTGGCCTCGGTCGGGTTGGCTAATCCGGTGTGATCGAACCCATTTCATTTCTCGTTAAGATTGCAGTATACTCTGCTCCCTGGTTAGCTTGTATGCGGTCTGCTGGAAAGGTTCGACAATGAAATTGCTGGGCATCGTTGCATTTGTGTCATTGCTGGCATCAGGGTCTGCGCAGGCCTATCAGGTTCTGCCCGATCCTTTTGCGGTCAACTCAACCGATCAAACCATGTTCTATTGGACCGGCGACACGGGGTCCGTTGAAGGGATTACGGCAAGCGGTTCGGATTTTTCCGGTTTGCCGGCACCCGGACTGGGAGATACGCAGTGGGTGATAACAGCGCCCGTTGGCGGCATTGTATTGGATTTTATCCAGGTTTATTCGGCAATTGAGCAATCCAATTATCTGTTGCGTGACAATGGCGTGCAGGTTTCCTGGGATTTTGTTGATAATCCGGGAAGTCAGTATAGCTATAATAACCTGTTCAATTATAGCTTAACGCCAGGGCAGCACGTTTTCACCGTCGAGGTATTGAATTCTTCTGGCCCATATTATGCTGGTGAAGGTCCGCTGGGGCCGAATCAATACAGTTGGGCGGTCATAACATTCAATACCGACCCTGGGGTTGCACCGGCGGTGCCGTTGCCCGCATCCGCTTTGGTTCTGTCCGGCGGCCTGGGCGTTCTCGCCTGGTTGAAAGGGGCACGCCGCCGCCGCGTTTAGGAGGCGGATCTGACCGTTAGGGTTCCTCCTGTGGTTCCATGAGGTCTGCCGGGCCAATATCATCCGGCAGTGACAGCGCGCCTTTGGCCCGCAGCAACGCCTCCATTTCCACGGCACGAAGGGCGGGGCTGCACTGGCCGTCGCGTATGGCCTTGGCAAAGACACCTTCCACCTTGGCAAGCAGGCGGTCCAGTTCAGCCTGAGAGCGCAACGCGGGTTCTGCGCGAACCCGCGCTATTTCGCCCAGGATGTTGGGATTCTGCAACAAACGCCACGCCTGTTGGGCGGCAACCGATGCAGCATATCCGGCCTGCCGTGCAGCCTCCGCTCCTGAAGCGCCGCCAGCGATGCGGCGGCAGAACAGGCGTTGCCGCCCGGAAAGCCTTGAGGCGGGCAGGGGGGTGACTGTCTTAGAAATAGGTTGGGAATTGGCCATGGTTTGTCTCCTGAGATACGCCATATGGTTGTGTTTCTTTGCATAGCAAGTATTTTTTCCTATTTTTGAAGGAGAGGGAGAGTGGCAACGGCCGCAGACTCCCCTCGGAAGTAGAAAGCTTCTACATTGTGCCTTTTGGCCATCCTCCAGGCTCGGCAATCTCATGACTTCTCTCAGCCATTCCATCGAAAATGGCGTCAGTCTTTGGCGCGGCGGTGCCGGTGCGCCGCTGCTGTTTCTGCATGCGGGCGGCACGGGCGCCGACGTTATCCGGCGTCTGGCGGAGCCTTTTGCCCAATACCGGCATGTGATCGTGCCGGACTTCCCAGGGTACGGCAAAACGCCCACTGACCCAGCAGCTCCCGCTATTGCCGAGCGCGTTGCGCTGGTTCAGGCCCAGATCCAGCAGCACCAAGGGCCGGTGGATATTGTCGGCCATTCCATGGGGGCGTTCATGGCGTTGCAGGCCTCGATCCAATCGCCGGAAAAGATCGGCAAACTCGCCGCCATTGAGCCGGTTGCCTTTGGCGCAATTGCGACGGGCGACCCGCAGGACGAAGCGGCGCTCGCCATCGACCGGGATGCCAACACGGCGCTGGTGCAAGCCTATGACCGGGGCGGCCGCGAGGCTGGCATTGCCGCTTTCATCTCGCTTTGGAACGGCACGGCCTGGGCCAAATTGCCGGAGCCGGTGCGTCAGGGCTTGCTGAGAATGGGGCCGGTGATCCGGCGGGAGGCCGATGCGGTCTCGTCAGACCGGACGCCCGCCAGCGCCTATGCAGGCCTGGGCGAGCGCCTGTGCCTGATCGTGGGTGAGCATGCGCCGCCGCCTGCGCACCGGATCGCTCTGCGGCTTCACCAGGCCGCCAAAGGCTCCCGGCTGGTGCAGATTGCCGATATGGGGCATATGGGACCAGTAATGCAGCCGCAGGCCTACCTGCCGGTGCTGATGGCGTTTTTGGGCTGCGGAGACTGCGAACATGGATAGCTTTGATGGCCTGCGGGAGCGTATTACCGCGAATTTGGCGGCGTTTGAACGGCTTCCCGGCGCAGGCGAGGGCCTGAAAGCCGCCGCCGTTGCCATTGCCGTCACCGCGGACGAGGAGGGACGCCCGGCGTTCTTTCTGACCCGCCGGGCACCGCGTCTGAATGCTCATTCCGGCCAATGGGCGCTGCCGGGTGGCAGGCTCGACCCCGGCGAGGACGCCATCACGGCGGCCTTGCGCGAGATGGACGAGGAAATCGGCGTGCGCGTCGAGCCAGACCATGTGCTGGGTGTGCTGGATGACTATGTCACCCGGTCGGGCTATTGCATGACGCCGGTGGTTGTTTGGGCCGGTGCCGATGTTGATGCCGTGGCCAACCCGTCCGAAGTCGCCCAGATTTTCCGCATCCCATTGGCTGATACGCTGGACGACAGCTTTGTCGAGATGCTGCCGGTTGAGGGCAGTGCACACCCGATGATCCGCCTGCACATCGCCGACCGGCAGATGCACGCACCGACTGCCGCCGTGGTCTATCAGTTCCGTGAGGTGGCGCTTGCCGGCCGCCAGACCCGGGTCGCCGAATTGATCGCGCCGGGGTGGACTTCGCGGTAGGCCCGCATCTTCTCAGACTCCGCCGCTCTCCTACGCAAGGCGGAGAATGGGCCGAGGGTTGATCGGAACAACCGCCCCTATGCTTGCGGTAAAGGCTGCACCCGCTGCCGCAACAGCCATATACCGGCCAGCGCTGCGGGTAAGCCGCAGATCGCGAAGGCCATGAAATAGGTGCCGCTGAGGAAATGCAGTCCGCTGAAGACCGACGGCAGCAAAATCTGTCCCGCATTGCCGAACGCCAGAACACCGCCCGTCATGCTGGCGACCTGCCCTTCCGGTGCCAAACGGGCCACTTCCGCCAACAACACCCCGTGCCAACTGACCGCTGTAGCTGAACAGGCCAACAGCACGGCGGCAATGCCCGCCGCTGGCCAGGCGTTGGTCATCAACCCCATGGCGGCGACTGCCACGAACATGGAAAGACCGAAGCCCGCGAGCAGATAGCGTGCAGGGGTGCGGCCACTGGCAACCCAGCCCCACAAAATGCGGGCGGGAATGGCGATGGTCATGGCAAGGCCGAAATAGCTGCCAGCCGTTTGCACCGTTTGGCCGACGCTTTCGACCAGGTAGGTCACGGTGAACGTCGTAAACACGGCTTGCAGTCCGATGAAGGCAAAGCCCGCTGCCGCCATCGGGTGGAGCAAGGGATCGCGCAGCACCTTCGTCAGGGTCCCGAAGGCATCGCCCCAGTGCAATTTCTGGTCAGGTACGCGGTCATTGTCGAAGCGGCTGCGGATGGGTTGCAGCAGAATTGCAAACACGCAGCAGGCGCCGCCAGCCGCGATCGAAGCAACGCTCCAGCCATAGACAGCTGCCAGCGGTGGCAAAATCAGGCCGGTCAGCATGACGCCGACAGGCACGCCGGTCTGCTTGATCGAAAAGACGATCGGCGCAACCTTTGGCGGGCAGTGCCGAGCCAGGATATGACTGGAGGCCGGTGTCGCGACCGTGGCGCCCAAACCCAGCAAGGCGGCGGCCAGGACCATGGCGGGCAGCCAGCCGATGCCGGTGACGCCCAGCCCTGCGGCAACCACCAGCAGCGAAATCTGGCTGGTGCGCAGCGCGCCATAGCGGCGGATGAAGTTGCCGCAAGAAAGGGTTGTGAAAAGGCCGAATACCCCCGTGATGCTGACGAATACGCCAATCAGCGATGGCTCAACCCCCATATCGGCGGCGGCGAGCGGCCCCAGAACCGGCAACGTCATCTTGGCGACGGTGGCGAAAGCCTGTTGCACCAGCATTGCGGCAAGGCCGGTGAGCAGCAGCGAGTTCACGCTTTATCAATTCCCTTGGCAGTGATCGCCTCAAACACGGCGAGCGTTTCGTCCGAAACGTGGTGCTCCATGCCTTCAGCGTCGCTTTCCGCCGTGCCGGGGCTGACTCCGATCACTTTCAGGAATTCCAGGACAATGCGGTGCCGGCGGCGGGATTCCACCGCCATAGCCTCTCCGTCGTCGGTCAGAAAGATGCTGCGGTAGGGGCGGGAGATCACCAGCCCGTCGCGTTGCAGGCGCGCTAACGTCTTGTTGACCGTGGCGTGGCTGACGCCAAAGCGCTCCGCCAGATCGACCGCGCGGGCTTCACCATTGACCGCGATCAAGTCGCTGATCAACTCCACATAGTCTTCGGCCATTTCGGTTTGATGCGCCTGGCGGATGCGGTCAAAGCTGGCAGCTTGACGGCCAGCGTCGCGCAGGCGTCGCGTATTAGACATAAGGCTCGGATTTTCTCAGCGATCAATCGGACCTTGGTTTGCCCGTATTGGGGCCGAGATGCAAGCATTGATCAAAGTTTAGCCTTGGCTAACTTTTGCCGCTTTCCTGATTTTCGGCATCGCGCGCTGCCGCTGTTTCCTCCATGGTTGCGCGCATATCGCCATGCTGGCGCAACAGCCGTTGAAACGCACTGGCCCGCAGGACCAAGAGGTGCGTATAGCCGGCGGAGACGACATCCGCGCCTCTGGGCCGGTCCTGCAACAGCGCCATTTCACCAAAGAAACCGCCAGGCTCCAGCCTGACGCTGCGGTTCGGCAGCAGAACCTCCACATTGCCTGCGGCGATGAAATAGACCGCCTTGCCGCGCTCTCCGGCTTTGATGATGGTTTCTCCAGGTGCTGCCAGCCTGGGGACAAGGCGTCCTGCGATCCAGGCGATTTCCGCTTCGCCGAGGGAGCTCAACAGGGGAACGGAGCGGATCATTGCGATCATCTTGTCATTGAGTTCCAGGTTTGGCCGCCCCTCGACCCGCTGCTGCTGCTTGGCTATTCGCCGCTCATGCGCATCGAAAATTTCCTGGGTGATCAGCGACTCATCCAGCCGGGCCTGATACTCGGCCCGTTCCAGACGCAACGCAGTGCGGGTGAGTTGGTGCTGCGCCAGGGCCTGTGCATAATCGCCAAAGCGCAGGGTCATGGCGCGCAGGGCGTCATCCACCAGTTGCGCCCGCGACTCCAGCATCGCCAAAGCCTTCTCGCCGATATCATTGCCGAAGAAGCGGGCGGTGGTGCCCTGGGCAAAGCCGCGCAATTCGTGCAATACGCGGCGGCGGCGCATCAGCAGGAATTCATAGCGATCCTCCAACGCCCGTTCCAATGGCTGCTGAATGCCAAGCCAGCGGTAGAGCCAAAGCGTCCAGCGCAGGCGCGGCGCAATGCCTAGCGCCCGGTTGGCGGCAATTTCGTAGGCCGCGCTGCCGCCACTGCTGGCGGCGTCGCGCAACCGGTCGGCGGATGTTACCAGCCGGGCAATGACCCGCAGGGAGACCATCTGCTCTGCAAAATGGCGCAGGTAGAGGGCACGCTCCCGCGTGGCCAGTGCCACCAACGCGATGTTCAGGCGGGTTTCTGCCGGCAGTGCAGGGCCGGTTTCCCCGTCTTCGCTGCCATCCAGCGAGGCTTCCGCCGCCGCCAGGGTTTCTTCCGAAAGACCCAGTTGTCGGGCCGCCAGATGCAGTTGCCGGGTCCGGCGGACTTCCGAAACGGCCAGCACCCGTTCGCGCATGGCCTCCTCTGCCGGGCTCAGGCGGTCCAGGCCAAGAAAGTTCAGCAATGGGCGCAGCAGCGGCGCGCTGATGAAAAGCGTCAGGCAGACATAGCCGACAGACACGCCGGCAACGGTCTGCCGGAATTCCAGCGGCAGGCTGACATTCTCCATCACGGCGAGCGCCAGGATCAGCGTAATCGCGCCTCGCAGGCCGCCCCACAGAATGATGGCCTTGAACCGGGCATCGACCTTCTCCGCCAAGCCAAAGAAGGTTAGCGCAGGCAGCAGGCTATAGAGGACGATGGCGCGCGCTGTGAGCGCTGCCACGAACACCAGCAGGCAGTACAGCCAATCCAGTAACGACAGGCTGAGCACCAAACGCGCCGCCAGGATGGAGGCTACCAGGAAGACAACCGAGACAAAGGCGAACTCCAGCCAGTGCCAGAACCGCAGCAGCGTCTGCCAGTTGGCCGGTGGCAGGCGCGATGGCCCGTCGGCGGCAATGGCCAAACCGGCAAAGGCCACGGCCACCACGCCAGACGCGCCAAAGACATATTGTGCCACCACATAGGCAAGATAAGGTATGGCCAGCGAAAATGTCTGCTCCAGCACCGCATTCCGGCCAAGCGCAGCAAAGCCCAGCCACGCCAACTGTGCCAGGATAACGCCGACAAGCGCGCCGACAGCGAAATCGGGCAAGGCGGCAATGGCGACGCTGGTTGCCGAGTCCTGCCCGCCTGTTTGCGCCAGCACTGTCAGGGCGGCGAACAGCGCGATGGCGGCGGCATCGTTCAGCAGGCTTTCGCCCTCGACGATAACGCGCAGCCGCTTGGTCGCGCCGAGATCGCGGAAAACAGCGACGACGGCGGCGGGGTCTGTGGTGGAGATGATCGCACCCAGCAGCAAGGCCGCGACCCAGTCGAAGCCCGCAATACCCGCCAGTGCAGCACCGACAACCCCGGTTGTGACGAGGACGGCGACGACGGCCAGCAGCAAGACCGCCCATACCTCGTCCATCAGCAGGCGCACATCCACGTGCAGGCCTGCGGAAAACAGCAGGGGTGGCAGGAACAGCAACAGGAAGTCGTGCGCGCTGAGACCGAAGGCTTGCAGACTGCCCGCCGCATCGCCTGCCAACAGCGAGGGCAGGCTGCCAGTGCCAATGCCGACAATACCGACAGCCAAGCCGACCGCGGCCAGCAACACGCTGTGCGGCAGGCGCAGCCGCTGCGCCAGCGGTACGAGCAGGCTCGACAGCAGCAGCAGCAGCGCAAGCGCGACAAGGCTTTCGACTAAAGCGATCATGAGGCGTAGTCTTAAGCCTTAGCCAGTGCGGGCGCCAGAAAACTGACGCCTTGCAGGCTGCGGCCTGGCGGTAAAGTGCCGGGCAAAACAGTACGGAAGGAGCCATTCTATGAAGCTGGACGTGATCGGAGTCATGAGCCCGGGCGATATGGGCCATGGGGTTGGGCGGGCGCTGCGCGAATCGGGCTGGCGTGTGCTCACCAACCTGACGGGACGGAGCGAGCGCACACGTGGCTTGTCCGAGAGCGCGGGCTTGGAGGATGCCGGCAGCCTGGAAGCAATCATGGCCGAGGCGGATCTAGTCGTCTCCATCATGCCGCCTTCAGCAGCCGAGAGCTTTGCGGAAGAGGCAGCGCAGGCGATGGCCACGGCGAACCGCCGTCCGCCATTTGCCGATATGAACGCCATTTCGCCAGCAACATCCGCCGTTATCGGCCGGATTATTACCGGTGCCGGGGCATCCTATATCGACGGCGGCATTATCGGCTTGACGCCCGGCAAGGCGGCAGCACCCCGGCTCTATGTGTCCGGCCCGGACGCGGAGCACCTGGAGCGGTTGACGACAGAGACCATGGCCTGGCGGTTTGTGGGGCTGGAGGCCGGGCGCGCCTCGACATTGAAGATGCTCTATGCCGGCCTGAACAAGGGCACTTGGGCCTTGCAGGCAACCATGGCTATCGCGGCGGAGCGGTATGGTCTGTTCGATGCCTTCATGGGAGAAGTTTCAGGCAGCAATCCGGTGCGGGCCAAGGATATGGAGAACTGGGTCGGCTTCCTGGCCGCCGATGCGGAACGCTGGCATCCGGAAATGGTGGAAATTGCAGAGACGCTGGCGGAAGTGGGCGCAACCACTGGCTTTCACCGGGGCGCAGAAGAACTGTTCCGGCTGTTGGCGCGATCGCCGCTGGCCGCCGAGACCCGCCAAACATGGGACCGGACCCGGACCATGAAGGAATCCGTCGAGATATTCGCGGAGACCCTGAAGAAACAAAACGACTAGCGCGCATGTGCCGGTCTTGCCCCCTGGACGGGATTCGGCGATAGCTTGACCAGTGACCACATTATTCTGAAAGGCCGTTACCATGCTGTTCATCTGTCGTAACCAGGATAACTTCATCAACACACTGGCGTGATACATCAAACGTCTTTTCACCGACCTGTTTTACGGCAACACCATCTGCAAAAATGCCAACCTGATCAAGAATGACACGCTTATTCTGTATTAATGCATGATGCATTGATGGCGCATCCACCGGTTCAACACCGATCACTTTAATCTCGGGATGATGATGCTTAATCCATGCACCCATCCCTGCAACCAGTCCACCACCACCGACAGGAATAAATATCGCATCGGGTAATTGATCCATTTGCTCTAATATCTCCTGAGCTACAGTTCCCTGGCCTGCGATGACTTCATAATCATCGTAAGGATGGATATAGGTTGCGCCAGTTTTGGCTGATAGCTCATAGGCATGTGCCGATGCGTCATCATATGTGTTGCCATGCAGCACAACATTACCGCCTAATCGCTCTACGGCATTCACCTTAATATCTGGCGTTGTTTTAGGCATAACGATGGTGGCATCGATTCCCATGCGTGTGGCTGATAAGGCGATACCTTGTGCATGGTTACCCGCAGAAGCGCCGATAATTCCCTTCTCACACTCTGCCGACGTCAATCCAGAAATTTTGTTGTAGGCGCCACGTATCTTGAACGAAAACACCGCCTGCTGGTCTTCGCGTTTGGAATAGACATTATTCGACAGGCGCTTTGACATTAACGTCATGTGATCTAGTGATGTCTTGACCGCCACATCGTAGACTCTGGCGCGCTTTATATTTTCTACGATTTCACTCAAAGTCATTGTGGTTACGCCGGATTCCATTGCTGTTATAGCTGCCCATGTCTGTTAGACATATTCGACACAGGGTATCATTGCGGCTTTTGAATACAAAGAGGGAAATGTCATGTCGCAGGATGCAGGCAAAAAAATGGCAGCAGAGGCCGCCATGGAATTCGTCGAGGCAGGCGAGATTATCGGTGTAGGCACCGGCTCAACAGTCAATTTTTTCATCGACTATCTGGCTGAAGTTAAGCATAAAATCGATGGTGCAGTCTCAAGCTCGGTTGTCTCTACCGAACGCATGGAAGCACATGGAATCAAAGTTTATGACCTGAATGACGTCAATGGCATGTCTATCTACGTCGATGGCGCCGATGAATCTACTCGCCACCTGCATCTGATTAAAGGCGGCGGTGGCGCACTAACCCGTGAAAAGATTGTAGCTGCAGCGAGTGAGAAATTTGTCTGTATTGCAGATGACTCAAAACTGGTTGATCGCCTGGGAAAATTCCCATTACCTGTCGAAGTCATTCCCATGGCTCGCAGCATGGTTGCACGTAAATTAATGAAATACGGTGGCCAGCCGGTACTGCGTGAAGGTTTCATCACCGACAACGGCTGTGAAATTCTGGATTTGCAGGGTCTGGATATCATCGATCCCGTTGCTATGGAACATGAAATCAACCAGATTCCAGGTGTCGTCACAGTTGGGCTGTTCGCCGAGCGCGGTGCAGACGTTCTATTACTGGGTGCAGAAAGCGGCGTGACTCGTATCGATCCATAAGCATGTCCCTGTTCATCATAGATAAAGCACAACAGGCTCCTCAGCCTGAACGCTTTCTATGGTGGATGAGCTTTGCCGCTTCTCTCGCCTTTGCGACCTGGCAAGCCTTATTGAATAACTTTGCGATTGAAAACGCCGGTTTCACTGGAGTTGAAATTGGTTTTTTACAAAGCCTTCGTGAAGTACCAGGATTCCTTGCCTTCACGACGGTGCTCATTCTTTATTTTCTGAGAGAACAGACCTTCGCCATTCTGTCCATCCTGATACTTGGTGCAGGCGTGGCACTAACCGGTTTCTTCCCACAGGAATATGCCTTTTATGCCACTACATTCTTGATGTCGGTCGGCTTCCATTACTTTTTTACGATACAAAAATCGCTGGCACTACAATGGGTCGAGAAAGAACGTACCGCGATTACTCTGGGTAATCTGTCTGCGGCACGATCCTATGCAGCCATACTGGTTTTTGTCGGTATCTGGGTCAGCATCGAATTATTCGATATCAATTATGAATGGATCTATCTTATCGCTGGTGCCGGCGCGATACTGATCGCCTTGTACGCCTGGCGAAGCTTTCCAAGATTCTCTCATGTTGTTCCCCAGCACAAACATCTACTGATGCGTAAACGCTACTGGCTATATTACGCCCTGGTATTCATGAGTGGCGCGCGCCGACAGATTTTCGTCGTTTTTGCCGGCTTTCTGATGGTTGAAAAATTTGGTTACGGTGCCTCTGATATTGCTCTGCTGTTTTTATTCAACCACATCCTCAACACATGGGCCGCACCACGTATCGGCAAACTGGTCGCACGTTGGGGAGAACATAAAGCACTCTCACTAGAATACATTGGCCTCATTATAATCTTCCTCAGCTACGCAATGGTCGAAACCGCCTGGATTGCTGCACTGCTCTACGTGATCGATCACATTATCTTCGCCATGGCGATTGCCATTGAGAGTTATTTCAAAAAGATAGCCGACCCGAAAGATATCGCATCGACTGCCGGCGTATCGTTCACGATTAATCATATCGCCGCCGTTGTAATCCCTGCGATTTTTGGATTTCTATGGATACAGTCCCACAGTATCGTGTTTTATCTCGGTGCCGTCATGGCGGTGATATCACTGATTCTTTCGCAGTGGGTACCCAGACAACCGGCCTCGATGGTCGTATCTACGACATAACATCACGATAACTCGAACGCAGCAATCGTATTCAGTACGCTACCCATACTTGCCCGTGCAGAATGGTATTCATCCATGAACTCTGACTGATGGTTTTCCTGTAGTTGACGCATTGCAGATAATAATTTCATCCTTACTGCCTCGGATGACTCGCCTTCATAGTCAAACTCTTCAGCCAGCCCTCTTAATCGATACAAGCCCCAGATACAGGCTTTGTAATCATCATTGGGATGATCGTTCTCCCTCTGGATTTGCTCATCAATGATAGTCAGCACTCTGTCTTCGAACGTCAGTGAACGCTTAGATATAGTGACATGTTTAAATATCCGCAGAATGTAATCGAAAGGCATACTTGTTCATCAACGCTCAGATACATTCGGATTTATCGAAAATAGAATCTCAGGAAAGTAAGGGCGAGAGGTACGAACAGGCTGATTCATATAGGCGTAATTTATCTGGCTATCTCCCCCTCTGAATGCAGAGATCACCCCAGTCGATTCATCGGTTTCAAACAACGTCCAGTCGAATGAATACAAATATTCGTTCTGACAGGTAACTGGAAATAGAAATGACATACTACCGTTCTTTTTATCGAAGGCTTTCTCTCGATCCGGAAAGCAAACCTGCTCGCGATTAACCGTCATGCATATATTCAGGCCGTAATCGGGTGAAGACCAATGCAATGACTCAATTCCAACATCGCACATCGGTTGTAATTTTCCAGCGTTGACTACCGAAGTGAACGAAAGCATCAATAACGTGAGGATAAACAAATATTTCATATCAGGAACACAAAACGTTCAACTATTCGCTAACGCATATAGCCAGATATACCACGCATAGCTATATACAAATCCGGAGATTGTGATGACAGCCCAACGTCTAAAAATAACCGGCTTACGCTGATAAAAGCGCATAATGCTAATAACAGAGGGATAAAGCATCACCATTAGCCATGCCAGAAACGGCCACATTCCCATGTCATGAGTACGAAACACATAGAGCATCGCCAGCGCACTTAGAATGGTCAACACGCAGTAACCGGCAATCAACCATCGTTCAGATGGCATGCGATAGATTGCATACGGCACATAGAAATACATTAGGATCGCCAGGACTGGCAGCCAATGCAGGCCGCCTGTATCAAGCAACCATTCAGGAAATGGAACGAAGTTCCAGAGCATTAAGCTACATCGATGATTTTCATACGATACTTCAGATCATGACCCGCAAGCGGGTGATTGAAATCGACCGTTACACTGTCAGCTGCTACTTTTTTCACCATGCCAGCTACCTCATCTCCAGCAGGTGTATGAAAAGCAATAATCTGGTTTTCTTCTGGTTGTAGATCATCATTGAAATCAGATAACAGCATGTCATGGACATTCTCTGGATCATGGAAGCCAAAGGTCTGCTCTGGCGTCATGGTAATCGTATCTTCTTCACCGGCCTTCATGCCATAAAGTGCCAGCTCCAGACCTTCAATGATTGTGCCGTCACCGACAACAAAGCTCATTGGCTCTTCATCAAACGTGCTTTCGGCAACAGTTCCATCTTCCAGTGTAATCGAAAGATGTATCGTGACTTTTGAACCTGGAACAATTTCAGCCATTTGTTTGCTCATCAGGATGTTGATTAAAAATTAAATCGTAGATCAATAAAATAACACCCAGTGTTATCGCTGAATCTGCAACATTAAATATCGGCCAGTGATGCGTATTGTAATAAACATCGATAAAGTCGATAACATAACCGAACCAGACTCTATCTATCAGGTTACCAATCGCACCGCCCAGTATTAATGATAGCGCGGCCGCATGCAGACGTTCTTCTGCGCGCATCGTCCATATCCAGCGAAATAATACTGAACTGATTATGGCTGTCAGGCCAATAAAGAACCAACGTTGCCAGCCACCTGCATCGCTCAGGAAACTAAATGCAGCACCCGTATTATATGCCAGAGTCAGGTTAAACATTGGCATCATTGGCACTGGCTGATGATACTGTAATACCGAGTCTGCCCAGATTTTCGTTACCTGATCTATGACGATAACGATGAGCGACAATAGCAACCAGCGACGTGCGTAAAGAGAAGCCATTTTAATATTTATTAAGCGTATAAACGCGCTTCACCTGATCCATCGATATTTTCAACACAACGACCACAGATTGTTTCATGGCCTTCATGCGAACCAACGTCATCGCGATGGTGCCAGCAACGCTCGCACTTTTCTTTCTCCGTCGGAATCACTTTAACGAATAAATCATCACGATCTTCAGCCTGCATCGCATCATCTGGTTTATCTGATAGTGCATGGACACGTGCGTAGGAGGTAATAAAAGCAAAACGCAATTCATCACCCAGTTGATTTAATAACGTCGCCACTTCGTCGCTACAATATACATCGACCTCAGCCGCCAGCGATGAGCCAATCAGCTTTTCCTTGCGCGCTTTTTCCAGTTCGCGAGAAACTGCTTCACGTACACCCATAATCTGTGACCAGAAGTCATCGGACAGTCTTCGTTCTTCATGATTATGCAAACCGTCATACCATTGATTTAAAAACACAGACTCGGAACGGTCACCCGGCATATGCTGCCAGATTTCTTCAGCTGTAAAACTCAGGATAGGCGCTAACCAGCGAACCAGTGCTTCAGCAATATCGTACATCGCCGTTTGTGCCGAGCGTCGTGCGACGGCATCGGTCGGCATTGTATAGATACGATCTTTGAGGATGTCCAGGTAGAACGATCCCATATCCACTGCGCAGAAGTTATGTACCTTCTGATAAATCAGATGAAAATTAAAATCATCATAGGCGGTGACAATTTCTTCCTGTAACTGGCGTGCGCGATCAACTGCCCAACGATCCAGTTCCAGCATATCGTTCGCATCAACACGATGACTTGCAGGATCAAAGCCTTCCAGATTTGCCAACAGATAACGCGCTGTATTACGCAGGCGACGATACGAGTCTGACATGCGTTTCAGAATTTCATCCGACACGTGCATCTCATTCCGATAATCGGTTGCCGCAACCCACAAACGCAAGACATCAGCGCCAAGCTGTTTAACAATCTTCTGTGGTTGCACCACATTACCGACCGACTTTGACATTTTCTTGCCGTCTTTATCAACAGTAAAACCATGCGTCAGTACATTCTTGTATGGAGGCTCACCATTCATACCAATCGCTGTCAGCAATGAAGACTGGAACCAGCCACGATGCTGGTCGGAACCTTCCAGATACAGATCAGCGGGATAATGCAGATCATCATTATGCTCCAGTACACAATGATGTGTTGAACCTGAATCAAACCAGACGTCCAGCGTATCGGTCACCTGGATATATTGATCAGCATCATCACCTAATAGCTCAGACGCATCCAGTTCATGCCAGGCGTCAATACCTGACTCCTCTACTTTCTTCGCAACCTGTTCGATGAGTTCTAAAGTATCTGGATGTAACTCTTCGGAATCTTTATGGATAAAAATCGCAATTGGCACCCCCCAGGTACGCTGACGTGAAATACACCAATCCGGACGATTTTCGATCATGCCGTTAATACGTGCTTGCCCCCAGTCGGGCATCCAGTTCACACCATCAATCGCTTTCAATGCGGTATCGCGCAAACCATTTTGATCCATGGAGATAAACCACTGTGGTGTCGCACGGAAGATAACTGGTATCTTATGACGCCAGCAATGCGGATACGAATGCGGCAGACTGGCATCGTGCAATAACTTGCCACGCTCAGTCAGTATCTCGATGACCGACTTGTTGGCTTTCATCACAAACTGGCCTTCCAGCAATTCGGTACCTTTAACAAAGCAACCATCATTGCCTACAGGGTTATCGACTGGCAGGTTGTATTTCTGGCCCACATTAAAATCATCGACACCATGACCGGGGGCTGTATGTACAGCACCCGTACCCGCTTCAGTTGTCACGTGATCACCGAGAATAACGGGGACTTCGCGATCATAAAACGGATGCACCAACTGCAGGTTTTCAAGTTTAGAGCCAGTAACACGAGCGAGTACTTCTACATTCTCAGCACCAAAGCGCTCCAGACAAGATTCACTTAACTCATTGACCAACACTATAATTTCTTCATTACCGTTGATTGAGACCTTATTCACCGCATATTCAAAATCCGGGTGCAGACACACCGCCTGGTTTGCCGGTAATGTCCATGGGGTTGTGTTCAGATCGGCAGGCTAACGGTTAGCCCATTTGTACTGATACCGGAGGCTGCTTCAAATGCCGCGCTATCAATAATGTTAAAACGTACATCGATAGCAGGTGATGTCTTGTCCTGATATTCGACTTCTGCTTCAGCCAGCGCCGAACGACAGTCGGTACACCAGTAAACCGGCTTATGGCCTTTATGTAGATGACCATTATCAATCAACTTACCCAGTGAACGAATAATGTTCGCTTCGAAGTCATAGTTCATGGTCAGGTATGGGTTCTGCCAGTCACCATTAACACCCAGACGTATAAAATCTTCACGCTGTTTATCGACCTGTTTACCGGCATATTCACGACAGGCATCACGGAAGGCGCGGTGATCAATTTTCTGCCCAGGACGACCTTTCTTTTTCTCAACCTGATGTTCAATCGGCAGGCCATGGCAGTCCCAGCCTGGAACATAAGGTGCATCAAAACCACTCAGGGTTTTGGATTTAATGATGATGTCCTTCAGGACTTTATTAACCGCATGACCAATATGAATTTCACCGTTCGCATACGGTGGGCCGTCGTGCAGAATATATTTCGGTAGCTCTTTACCCTGCTCACGCAGCTTCAGATAAAGTTTCAGGTCATCCCAGAACTTCAGCATCTGTGGCTCACGATTCGCCAGATTGGCTTTCATTGGAAACGCCGTCTTTGGCAGGTTCAATGTTGCCTTGTAATCTTTTTTGTTCTCGTCACTCATGTGTCTAACACTTTCCTTGCTAACTCGGCATCACGCGCAATCTGCTGCGTCATTACCTCAACACTTTCAAATTTTTCTTCGTTACGCAGATGCTGAACAAACTCAACCTCTACACGTTTGCCGTAACAGTCTCCATCCCAATCGAACAGATGTACTTCGAGTATCCAGCCATCACCACCAACAGTCGGCCGGGTACCAATACTGGCAACGCCATTCAAAACATTACGTTCAATACCATGCACCCGCACCGCATAAATTCCACCCAGTGGTGAACGCCAACGTCGCACCGGGATATTAATCGTTGGCCAGCCAATATCGCGGCCTAATTTCTTACCATGCGTGACCCGTCCGCACATACGGTAAGGTCGACCGAGCAATTCACCTGCGTCCTGTAACTCACCTGCATTCAAATGCTGGCGAACCGATGTACTACTAACTCGACGATCCGACTCAACAACACTATCGATGTTATCGCATTCAAAACCATGCTCAGCCGCGGCCTGCTGTAGCATCTCATAATCACCCTGCCGATCTTTACCAAATCGAAAATCATCACCAATCAACAGGTACTGCACATTCAACCGTTTGACCAGTACATCGCTAATAAAATGTTCCGCCGGCATTTGTGACAGGGCCTGGTTAAAACGCATCACGATAAGATTATCCAGCACCAGCTCATTTAATGCGTTGACCTTTTCAGCCAGACGATACAGGCGCGATGGTGCTCTTTCTCGCATGAAAAACTCCAGCGGTTGTGGCTCGAAAATCATTAATGACTTCGACAATTTGCCACGCGCCTCTGCTGCGTAATGGAGCGAGCTCAGTATTTTCTGATGTCCCAGATGTACACCATCAAAATTACCAATCGTCAGCGCACACGGCGGCACATTTCGAGATAGTGCAGACAGGTCACGGACAATTCGCATGGATACGCCAGTTCAACGACAAAGCCGCGCATTATAGCGGTGTTTTAAGCCCGCTGTTAGCGAGTTTCGAGGGGTTCTGACGAGAAATCAGTCCTCGATATGCTCCCAGTAGGCCTTAAAAATCGGCTCAAGTTCTTCCACAGCTTCGCCAATCGAGGCAGGGACATATTGCGACAGCGCATCAAGCAAAATAATGGCGTTGATTGCGCCATCATGTTTCTGGCCATCAGGCCCCAGTGCCGCACGCATGCGTTGGCTGAGTTTGTGGTTCACTTCCACCAGATTAGCGTAATGATCTTCAAGCTCTCCAAAATCAGAGTATGCACGCCCGGTAATCGATTTCTTGAAATACTGACCTAATCGGTACATCGAAAGCACCCGATAAAGCGTTTCATCCGGGTCAGCCAGCGGCAGGTGAAAATGCGCCATCGGCCGCAGAAATTGTGTATATGGACATTCGCTGGTCGCCATAAACAAACCTAGCAAAGAGCCCAAAATATCCTGCACCGGCGCAATCATCTGCTTACTGCGCTCGCCCTGGTCTACAGTGACTTTGATCTCATCAACAGAGTTCAGATGTCCCAGTTCCTCAACAAAGGGAATGACACGGATCGCCAGAGGACAACAGGCATACTCTTCAGCAGATAACGGACAATGTCCGCATTTATTGTTCTCCAGATGCGTCCATTCGGGTGAGTTGTCCGTCGTGTGCGATTTAACATCATCCGCATCCAGCTCCAGACTGACCGGGAATCTCACCTCGTCGTATTCGTCGACTGACAGTTTATATTCTATGACGCTCGACATCTCTCTATCCTGTTGTTCTTATCATTAACCGCTGACTAGAAAATATACGGTTGTTTATTCTGGCTTCATCATATGCGTTGGACGCAAACCAAGCAAAATTAATATCATGCCAAACACTCCAGCACCTGCCGTTACCCATACCGTTAACCAGCCTGCCCTGCTGAAAAGATCACGCTGATACCATTCACCGGTTTCACCTGCGAACATCCATAGCACTCCACCCATAACCGCAGATGCAATCAATACACGGACCAGAAAAATACCCCAGCCTTTAGCGAAGTAATACACACCATCACGCTTTAGCCAGATATAGAGTAATGCGCAGTTCACATAAGCCGCCAACGCCGTTGCCGCTGCCAGGCCCATATGCACACCATCAAATGCCACGTAATACAGGCCGCCGACGAACAGTAATTTAAAAATCACATTCGCCACCATGGCAGAAATCGCCGCTTTCACCGGCGTCTTTGTATCCTGACGAGAGAAATACCCCGGCGCTAAAACCTTCACGAAAATAAAAGCGGGCAAACCAAGCGTGTAAGCCATCAGACTCAAACGCGACATCTCGATATCACGCAAGCCAAACTCACCATAACCAAACAAGGTTGCCAGCATCGGCCCAGCCAGAACAAACAGACCCACCATAGCCGGAATACTGATTAACACCGCCCAGCGCATGGCCCAGTCCATCAGATTATAAAACTTGTCGGGCGAATCAGAGGCATGCACTCTGGAAAGACTCGGCAATATCACTGTCGCCAATGCCACACCAAAAACCCCCAGCGGAAATTCCACCAGACGATCCGAGAAATAAATCCAGGTGACACTGCCCGTCACCAGAAACGAGGCGATCAGGGTATCCATCAACAGGCTGATCTGCAGCACCGAAGAACCAAAGATCGCTGGCAACATCAGCTTACGAATCTTAGTCACACCTTCGTGATACCAACCCCAGCGTGGCATCGGCAATAGACCCAGTCGATAAACGGCTGGTAACTGAAACCCAAGCTGAACCACACCCGCAACAAACACACCACCGGCCAATGCCATCACGGGCTCGTCCAGATGAGGTGATACACCAATGGCCGCAATAATCAGCACCAGATTCAGAAACACCGGCGTAAAGGCCGGAATCGCAAATTGCCTGTAGGTATTGAGAATCCCAGCTGTCAGAGCCGCCATAGAGATAAAGAAAATATACGGGAAGGTGAAACGCAGCATTTCGACGCTCAGCGCGAATTTGTCTTCATTGCCCTCCGTCAGAAAACCCGCGCCAAAAATAGAAATCAGCACAGGCGCACCAATTACACCCAGTACAGTAATCAGTAAGAGAGACAACGCCAGTGTTCCGGACGCATAAGCCACCAGCTCACGGACTGCGGGATCGCCCTCTTTCTCCCTGGCTTCCGACAGAACCGGCACAAATGACTGCGAAAAGGCCCCCTCGGCAAACAGGCGACGTAGAAAGTTGGGAATCTTGAAGGCCACGAAAAAGGCATCCGTCGCTGCCCGCGCACCAAAATAATTGGCGAACACAATATCTCGCGCCAGACCGGCAATACGCGAAATCAAAGTCATTGAAGAAAAACTGAAGACTGATTTGAGGAGTTTGTCGGCCAAATTATTTTTCCTGTTATGTGCTCGCCGGTCGTGTGGCGCGTATTATGTCAGCTTTTCACGATAGCACCGAAATCCGGCAGAATTCAGTCGGAAATCAGGCAAAAAAGGCCGGAAAACATTGACTTTCGGCGTGAAAATGCCCATATTACGCGCCCTTTTGAGCACCATGCCATTGTGGCATGTGAAATAACTGAATTTTCAGGAGCAAAACGTGGCAAATAGTCCTCAAGCCAAAAAACGTGCCCGTCAGGCCGACAACAGCAACGCGCGCAACGCAGCTCAGCGTTCACGTCTGCGTACGGCTATCAAGAAAGTTGTTTACGCTGTAGAAGCTGGCGACAAAGCAACTGCAGAGACGGCATACAAAGAAGCTGTTCCTGTTATTGACAGCGCCTGCGGTAAAGGCCTGATTCATCGCAATAAGGCTGCTCGTCATAAGAGCCGTTTGAATACGACTATTCGTGCGATGGCTTAATTTTTTAAGCTTTTTAGAATTGTGAAGGAACCGCGCACTGCGCGGTTTTTTTATGTCTGGGTTTTGTGGTGGCGACGCCTGGGACGCCGTCATTCCGGCGTGCCTTTGGCCGGAATCCCTCCATCGTCACTCCGACGTGTGTTTGGCCGGCCTCCCTTTCTACTACCATTCCAGCGTGCCTTTCACACAACCCAATCACACCCCGTCATTCCCGCATGAATTAGGCGGGAATCTATATTTAGCATGGCGAGGTTTCGCGCTTGATCGTTTGTTTTCTTTATTAAACTCGTTGCACGAGCGCGAGCCCTTTTTGTTTCGGCAAAAAGGGCGGAAAACCATTTACTCCGAATACGCTGGTCTTCGACTTCCCATTTATTTCCAGATTGATTCGGCGCTGCGTAAACTCGCCCTTCGTACCTCAGGGCTCAGACAGTACTTGCTTAACCCGAATAAACCTGAAAATAAACGGCAGCGTATAAGTCGCGGAAAGGCACCAGCCCTAAAGAATGTGCTTTTGACCTTCCTCCCTATGACTCGACGAGCAACGGAGAAAAATTGACCGTAAATCGGCAGGAGCCGATTTAGGAGCGCGCAGCAGGACGCTGCTCGCGACGGCGGTTAATTTTTCGAGTAGCGCAGTGAAGCCGATAGGCCGAGTCATTCGGGAAATGTTTCTTTTGGTTACTTTTCTTGCGCCAAGAAAAGTAACGCCCGCCGCAGGCGAAATGCTAAAAGATTGAATAATAAAAGCCATCTATATGCCATACTAGACATTAATATTTGTGTGTTAAAAACAAACAATCACAAGCCACCACTATACAAACCTATGCAAAAAACTTTTGCTTATATTGATGAGTACGGAAATCATGATTTAGATACCACAAAAAAAGGTGCGTCAAAGTTTTTTATTCTGGTTGCGGTTTTAATCCCAGAAGAAAAAATCAAGGATTTAAAATCTAGTACAGAGCTGATTAGAAAAAAATATTTTCAGACCGGAGAGATGAAATCCAGCGGGATTGGAAACAATCATAAACGCCGAATTTCGGTACTAAACTCTACTAAGGATCTAGAATTCACTTTCTACTCCCTCGTTGTTGATAAAGACCGAATCAACAAGGACAGCGGCTTAAAATATAAAAAATCGTTTCTAAAGTACCTCAATGGAAAAGTCTATAAAAAGCTATTCTCGGGATTCAACGACATACACATCATTGCAGACGAACATGGAAGCGAAGCATATAAGGATAGCTTCAGGCGCTATATTGAAAAACATCACAAACCAGATATGTTCTATAGAGCAAGTTTCGACTTAGTACAAAGTAAAGATCATGTATTAGTTCAACTAGCAGACTTAATCGTTGGCTCTATATCAAAAATATATGAGGATAAAGCCAGTCAAAGCTTAACCGAATCCTATTTAACCCTGATTAAACAAAAATGTATTGGTCTTGACGAATGGCCCACTAAATTCCAGGCATACTATCCACCTGACACAACAACCGACGAGTTTAGCCAATTAATATTCTCGCATTCACTAGCATCTGCTGAGATATTTATAGAAGAACATGAATCAAATCCAGAAGAAGACATTAGACTACAGGTAGCCACCGCGAGATTTTTCATATTCCACTCCCGTTGGATAAACAAAGATTCCTACATTTCCACCAAGGCAATACAGGAACATTTACATGATTCAGGTTATGGGAAAGTAACCGAGCAAAAACTGAGATCATCTATTATCGCAAAGCTAAGAGATAGCGATGTAATTATATCAAGCTCTAACAAAGGATATAAAATTCCATCCTCATTTAAAGATATGGAAACATTCGTGGAGACTGTAAATAGCAAAATTAAGCCATTATTAGAGCGTCTCGGGCGAGCTAGAGCTAATTTAAAATTGGCCAGTCATGGGGAAATAGATATATTGAAAGGCCCGAACTCCCCTCACTTAGTCACATTTATTGAAACCTTAGAAAAACAAAAAAAATAAGAAAGCCGCTTCACATCAAAACCAAATTATCCCGATGAATCAACTCCGCCTCATCAACATACCCCAGTAAATTCTGTATCTCACTACTCGCCTGCCCTTTAATGACATCGACTTCGGCAGAAGAATAATTCACCAGACCACGCGCAACTTCATTGCCTTTATTATCAATACAGGCAACAACTTCGCCGCGCTGGAATTTTCCGATGACACGCTTCACGCCTACCGGCAACAAACTTTTACCGGATTGCTTCAGTACTTTTACCGCGCCGTCATCGAGTTCCAGTTTTCCAGGTATGACCATATGACCAGCAAGCCATTGTTTACGTGCTGCGAGGGGCTCATTGGCCGGGCAAAACAAGGTACCTATCTGCTCACCTTGCGCGAGTCTCTTTAGTGTTCCTTCACCACGCCCACCAACAACAAAGGTTGCTGTACCTGAGCGTGCTGCAAGTCGTGCGGCCTGTACTTTGGTGATCATTCCACCACGACCTAACAGGCCTGAACCTGATGCCATTCCTTCTAATGTATCGTCATCGACACTGACACGATCAAGTAACTTGGCATCCTTATTTTCGCGTGGATTACTGTCATACATGCCTTGTTGATCTGTCAGGATCGCGAGCACATCGGCTTCAATTAAATTCGCGGTTAATGCGGCCAGTCGATCATTATCACCAAACTGAATTTCTTCCATCGCGACGGTATCGTTTTCATTCACCACTGGAATCACACCGAGATCAAGTAGTCGATTTAATGTACTGCGTGCATTCAGATAACGACGACGGTTTGCCATGTCATCATGGGTGAACAGTACTTGTGCGGTATGCACGCCGTGTTTTTGAAAGCAGGATTCATAGGCTTGTACCAGGCCCATCTGTCCAATTGCCGCGGCGGCCTGTAAGTCATTCAGTGCTTCTGGACGAGACGTCCAGCCTAAACGCGACAGGCCTTCAGCAACGGAACCGGATGATACTAGAACAACACGTCGTCCTTCGGAACGCATCTGACAGATATCTTCCACCCACGCAGAAATCTGGTCGTGATCGAGCCCCTGGCCGTCTTTGGTTACCAGTGAACTACCAACCTTAATGACCCAGCGTTGGCTTTGTCCGAGTTGTTCTCTGCTTTTCATTTATTCGTTAACTTCTTTTTGTGCTTTGGCTTCTTTCTTTTGCATTTCAAGTTGTAGCTGTTCTTCTTCACGCTGATGTTCCAGGTGAACCATAATATCGGTAACCAGTTGATGCGTACCATGACCTGCAGCTGCGGATATTCGATAGGAGCGCCCTTCCCACCCAAGTCGTTCAATAATATCGTTACAACGTTCTTCGGCTTCGTCTTCAAACATCAGGTCGGTCTTATTCAGCACCAGCCAGCGTTCTTTGTTCGCCAGCTCTTCATCGAACTGTTTCAGCTCATTCACCAGTGTCTTTACATGTTCAACCGGGTCTTCGTTTTCATCCATCGGCAGAATATCCACCAGATGTAATAACAAACCGGTACGACGTAGGTGACGCAGGAACTGGATGCCCAGACCTGCACCTTCGGATGCGCCACCGATTAATCCCGGTATATCCGCCATCATAAAACTACGATGTGATTCTATATACACAACACCCAGCTGAGGATGCAATGTCGTAAACGGGTAATCGGCAATCCGTGGGCGTGCTGCCGATACCTGACTGATCAAAGTCGACTTACCGGCATTCGGCAATCCCAGCAATCCGACATCGGCTAATACGTTCAGCTCTAATAGGAGTTCGCGTTCTTCACCGGGCGTACCATTGCTTGATTGCCTCGGAGCACGATTAGTCGAACTTTTAAAGCGTGTATTACCCAGGCCATGAAAACCGCCCTTGGCTACCAGCAACAGTTCTTCATGTTCTGTTAGATCACCAATGACTTCCTGGGTATCGAGATCATTCACTCGTGTACCAACCGGCACTTCGATTATCAGGTCATCCGCGCTTTCACCTGTACGCTCTTTTCCCATGCCCTGCTGACCATTATCGGCTTTAAACATACGTTTATGTCGATAGTCCGCCAGCGTGCTCAATGATTCATTGGCTTTTAGATAGACACTGCCACCATCACCACCGTCGCCACCGTCCGGGCCACCGCGCGGAATGTATTTCTCACGACGAAAGCTGACGCAGCCATTGCCGCCTTTTCCGGCAGTCACGCGTATTTTGACTTCATCAACAAATTTCATGGGTGGTAACCAATAAGAATATGGGGTCGGATATTAAATTAATTCCGCAAAAAAAGATCGGCATAAAAAAAGCCCCGCAGTGCGGGGCTTTTTAAATTCAGCTTAAATGCCGCTTACGCAGGATAAACACTCACTTGCTGGCGACTATTCGGGCCTTTCGTTTCGAAAACGACTTTGCCGTCTACTTTAGCGAACAGTGTGTGATCACGACCACAACCAACATTCACTCCAGGGCGTACCGCAGTGCCACGCTGACGAATCAGGATGTTACCGGCCAGAACGCTTTCGCCGCCGTAGCGCTTAACGCCAAGGCGTTTGGATTCTGAATCGCGACCGTTCCGAGAACTACCGCCTGCTTTTTTATGTGCCATTTTGGTCTAAACCTCTAAAAATTCGATATTTAATAACAATTAGCCGGAAATACCGGTAATTTCTACTTCTGTGTAATTCTGACGATGTCCCTGACGCTTCATGTGGTGCTTGCGACGCTTGAACTTGATGATGTGGACTTTATCGCCACGACCATTTGCCACAACCTTTGCGCTGACCTTGCCACCGTCGATAGTAGGTGAACCGACCTTGCTGTTCTCGCCATCGGCCAACATCAGCACCTGATCGAACTCCACAGTGTCACCTGCTTCAGCTTTTAAGCTCTCAACACGAATCGTGTCGCCTTCTGAAACGCGGTACTGTTTGCCGCCTGTTTTAATCACTGCTTGCATGGTCTTTCCGTCAAAAAATAGTTAGGACACCCTAAAGGGGCGCGAATTCTAGCGATTGACTCCCTCATCGTCAACGAGAATAGCCCTAAATATCAGTAATTTCACCGAAATCATACATTTACTGGTTTTGCACCGGGTGGATGGCTAGAATATGCGCCCTTTTCTCATGGATGAGCCAATGGCCGAAGTTGCCGCTATTCAGACGCCGGGCATGACGCAAGCTGACATACAGGAGTTAGTCAGCGCGGACATGCAGCAAGTCGATCAGACGATTGTCGATCGTCTGAAGTCTGACGTGGTTCTGGTCAATCAGCTCGGCTCATACATCATTAACAGTGGTGGCAAGCGATTACGGCCCTTACTGGCCCTGCTAGCTGCCAAGGCCTGTGGTTATAACGGTAAAGATCACGTTCAGGTTGCCGCGATTATCGAATTCATCCATACCGCCACGCTGCTGCACGATGACGTGGTCGATGCCTCTGAGCTACGTCGTGGTCAGGACACGGCGAATGCAATCTGGGGCAATGAGGCCAGCGTACTGGTCGGCGACTTCCTGTATTCCCGCGCCTTTCAGATGATGGTCGATATCGACCAGATGCGCGTCATGGACATTCTGGCTGAAACAACCAATGTGATTGCTGAGGGCGAGGTCATGCAGCTAATGAACTGTAATGACCCGGACACCACTGAGGAACAATATATTAATGTAATACAGTCTAAAACAGCTAAGCTGTTTGAAGCCGCTACTCGTCTGGGCGCTGTTTTGACCCATATGGATGAGGAATTTGAGACTGCGCTTGCCCACTATGGAATGCACCTCGGAACCGCATTTCAGTTGATTGATGACGCGCTGGACTACGATTCCAGCGCCCAGGATATGGGTAAAAACATCGGCGATGATCTGGCGGAAGGCAAACCGACGTTGCCGCTAATTTATGCCATGCGCAAAGGCGATGAACTCCAGACCAATACGGTGCGTGATGCCATCGAAAATGGGGGTTTAGATAACATCGACGCCATCATGGCAATCATTGAATCGACCCAAGGCATCGCGTACACTCGCGAACTTGCACGTGGGGAGGCGGATCGTGCGATAGTGTGCCTGTCTTACCTGGAAAACAGTCCTTACAAGGACGCTCTAGCTGGGCTGGCCAACTTCGCTGTCGACCGTTCTTTTTAGCGCGGATGCCATCAGAAGCATTCTCGCCATCTTTCAAAAATAACCGGGAAAACGGACTGCGGTGTGAATAAAACCAAGACAACGCTCTATACCCTGATGTTCGCCAGCACAGGGCTGCTGGTTCCCCAGGTTTCATTTGCTGAAAATGCGTCTCCATGGGAATGTAAGCCCAGTGCGGACTACAGTTCATGGGTTTGCTTAAAAGACGGTAAATCGCCTGTTGAAGATGTACCCACTGTTGCAGAAACCCCAGCAGTAGAGCCGGAAGAAAAAAGATCTTCAGATGTCACGGTTACACCACTCGCACAACCGGAACCTTTACGTGCGACACCTGTTGTTGAGGCTCCTGTTGAACCAGTAACACCTAAAACCGTACCAATAATTCAGCCGGAACCAGCTACGGAACAAGAACCAGTTGTTCAACAAACTACCCCGGTCGAACCACCGCCTGTTCCGGAGCAAGCTCCAGAATCTGAACAACCTCTAGACCCTGTGGTGGCACGTGAGCAGGAAGCCATAGAACCGCCTGCTGCAATAACTGAGGCAGAACCGGAAAAAGCAGAAGAGCCCACTCAGGAAATCGCTCAGCCCGCAGCAATAGATAAAACCGAAACGCCAACCGACAAGCAATTCGAGGCTATTCCTGAACGTCCCCAACCTGAATTCGTACAGCAGAACAAGGCTTTACCGTCCTGTGTTGCTGTCGCGCCTTCAGATAACCTGACCAGCGCAGAGCGTCGCCAGCTACGCGAATCTTCGGCAACGGAACTTGAAGCCGACGAAGCAATTTTCGAAAAAGACAAAAGCAGTACGCTGAGTGGTAATGTCACCATCAAGCGTGCTGACCAGTCCATACAATCCGACAAGATTGTCATAAATAAAGAGACCAATCAGGCCGATGCCGAGGGCGCTGTCACTTATGATGATGCGCAAATGCAGATTCGCGCAGAACAGGCGCACCTGGATTTCGATACCGATGAAAACTCCTTTGCAGAAGCATCGTTCATCACCAAAGAACGTTATTCGCGTGGCACAGCGGGACAGATCCAGACACAGGATAATGGTGACCGTGTCCGTTTAGATAAGGTGACCTACACCAGTTGTCCTCCTGGCGACAATAGCTGGATGCTGGAAGCAGAGCAGATCACGATTGATGATGTATCGGGCCGCGGTGAGGCGACCGATGTCAAAGTTGAGTTCTTTGATGTGCCGATTTTTTATACGCCATACATGAACTTCCCAATTGATGACCGTCGCATGACTGGCCTGTTAACACCACGCTTTGGTCGCTCAGATGATCGCGGTACAGAGATCACAGCGCCGATCTACTGGAATATAGCGCCTGATATGGATGCCACATTCTACCCCCGTTATATGTCAAAACGTGGCTTACAGCTCGGCGGTGAATTTCGTTACCTGAACGAAACCAACGATGGCCAGGTCAATCTGGAATATCTGGGCGATGACGACAAGTACACGGGACGTGGCAATAATGATCGCTGGGCCTTCCGCTTTGAACATGACGCAACCGTCTTTAACGACTGGAGCCTTGATGCCGATATACGCCGCGTCTCAGATGAACAATATTTTGAAGACCTGGGTTCTAGCCTGACGCTCTCTAGCCAGCGTAATCTCGAAAGCCGCTTATACCTCGGTCACACTGCGGACAATTGGTCAGCCTCAGGCCTGTTGCAGGAATACCAAACTGTCGACCGCACAATTGTAGCGACAGACCGCCCTTATGAACGCATGCCACATCTAAATTTTGATACCTGGAGTGATACCTTCGGTGGTGGCTTTGTTGCCGCACTGGAATCTGAATACACTCACTTTGATCGAAAAAACAGCACCACAGGTAAACGTACTGACTTATACCCTAGCATCACCTACAGCCATGATAAGGCCGGTTACTACATCCGCCCTAAATTCGGTATTCGCTATACCAAATATTCTTTAAGCAATCAGGGCGCCATTCCTTCCAGTCAGAGCCGAACTGTACCGATTATAAGTGTCGATAGCGGCCTGTTCTATGACCGTGAAACTGACCTGCTCGGTAAGTCCATGCTACAAACTCTGGAACCACGCATGTACTACCTGCGTGTTCCTGAAAAGAACCAGACGAATATCCCCATCTTCGATACCGGTTTATATGATTACAACTCATCCACGTTGTTTAGCGAAAACCGTTTCAGCGGACTGGATCGTATCGGCGACACCAATCAGTTAAGTGTTGGCGTTACCAGCCGTTTTCTGGATAACAACAGCGGCGCCGAAAAGCTTGCCATGACCCTCGGACAGATTTATTACTTCAGTAATCGTGATGTCACTTTGCCTGGTGGTACTCGTGATACTGACGATAGCTCGCCAATTATTGCAGAAGTGCGTTATCGTCCATACGACCGGTTAGTCGCGAGTGCATTAGCACACTGGGATCCTGAAACCAGCAAGACTGAAAGAACAATTTACCGTTTAAAATACCAGCCAGCTGACGACAAGGTGCTTAACCTGGCTTATCGTTACCGCAAAGATTTTCTCAAGCAAACTGATGTGTCTTTCCTGTGGCCGCTAGATGATATGGGGCGCTGGCACGCTGTTGGTCGCTGGAATCACTCGTTACGTCATAATAAATCCCTGGATACTTTTGCTGGCATCGAATACGAAAGCTGCTGCTGGAAAACTCGAGTTGTTGCCCGTCGCTGGGTTAATGACATCAATAGCGACTATGACACTGGCATCTTCTTCGAGCTTGAACTCAAAGGCCTTGGCAGCGTTGGTGACAACATCACCAGTTTCCTTGAAACAGGTATCCTCGGATATGACCGTCATATAAAAGATGAAGACGATGATACGTATTACTACTAAAACCCTTCTGGTTACATTAGTAACCGCCCTGACCTGGCATGCCAGTGCGCAGCAGTTAGACGCGCCAGTTGCTGACATTATAGAGCTAGACCGAATCGTTGCCCTGGTGAATGACGATGTACTGATGTACAGCGAGCTTTCGAGTCGAATTCGCAAAGTTCGACAGGAACTCAGAGATCAGGACATACCACCTCCGCCAATCAAGGTACTGGAAAAACAGGTACTTGAACGCCTGATATTGCAACGCCTGCAATTGCAGGAGGCACAACGTGATGGTATTCGTGTTGACGATCAAACACTCAATCGCACATTGCAAAAGATTGCGCAGGGAAACAACCTGACGCTGTCTCAATTCCGCCGCTTACTGGAACGCGATGGTTTCAGCTTCGCACAATTTCGCGAAGATGTACGCGAAGAGATTCAAATTGGGCGTGTTCGTAGCCGTAAAGTCAGGAACCGCATTAAGGTCTCAGATCAGGAAATTGCACACTTACTAGAGAACCTGGAAAATCGCGGTGGACTAGCTAACCAGTATCGCCTTGCTCATATCCTGATCGCTATTCCAGATGGTTCTACGCCCGGTGAAATTGAGCGTTACCGCAACCGAGCTGAAGAGGTACAGGGAAAGCTGGCCGGTGGTGCCGATTTCCGTCAGATGGCTGCAGCATATTCTGATTCACAAACCGCAATGGAAGGTGGTGATTTAGGCTGGCGTAAACGTAGTGAGCTGCCGAGCGTATTCGAAGAAGTCGTACCAAGAATGTCGAAAGGCGATGTGAGCTCTATTATCCGAACACCCGGCGGATTCCATCTTATCCAGCTCGCCGATATTCGAGGTGGTGACAAAGTCATGGTTACTGAAACCAAAACACGACATATCCTGATCAAGCCATCAGAGATTGTCAGCGAACAGGATGCACGAGCACGCGTCCAGCAACTACGAAACCGGATCATGTCTGGTGAAGACTTTATCCAGATCGCAAAATCTAATTCTGACGATACCGCCAGTGCCGTTGACGGCGGTGAACTAGGCTGGGTTAAACCTGGTCAAATGACACCTGAGTTTGAAGATATGATGCAGGCAACTGCCGTTGGTGATGTCAGCGAACCATTTAATTCCCCTTTCGGCTGGCATATTCTGAAAGTTGAAGATCGCCGCCAGCATGATGGCACGCTTGAATTTCGTGAGAATAAAGCGCGTGAGATTATCCGTAAGCGTAAAATGGAAGAAGAGCTGGAACTCTGGTTGCGTCGCCTGCGTGATGGTGCATACATCGAGTTACGTCTGGACGAAGAAGAGCTTTAACCACATTGTCACTGCCCCGTTTAGTTATCACACCGGGTGAACCTGCGGGGATTGGACCTGACATCTGCTTGCAATTAGTTCAGCAGGAAATACCAGCTGAACTGGTTTTCATTACAGACCCCGAAGTGCTCAAAAGCAGAGCACAACTACTTGGTTTGAACACCGATATACAGACGCTTAGTTCTGTTACTGACGCTACGCCGCATCAATTAAATACTCTAAACGTCCTTTCCGTCACATGCCCTGAAGCCGTCGAAATCGGCTCGCTCAACCCGCTCAATGCCTCATTCGTAACTAACACGCTGGATACTGCCATTGATATGGTTCACTCGGGCAAGGCCGACGCCATCGTCACCGCCCCAGTACATAAAGGCATCATCAATGATGCTGGCATACCTTTTAGCGGACATACCGAATGGCTAGCCGAACGAACCAATGCCAGCAAGCCCGTCATGATGCTTGCTAATAATGACTTACGTGTCGCACTGGCAACGACTCATTTACCTTTGAAAGATATCTCAAATGCGATCACGTCAGACTTATTGGAAGAGATCATTACGATTATTCATGATGATCTGCAGAGTAAATTTCATATCATCGAACCTCGTATACGGGTCTGCGGCCTGAACCCGCATGCAGGTGAAGATGGACACCTGGGTCGCGAAGAAATCGACACCATAATTCCAGTATTACAGAGACTCCGCCAGCAAGGCTTCAACCTGCAGGGGCCAGTACCAGCAGATACCGCGTTTTTACCGGATACATTAAACGGTGCTGATGCCATCCTGGCAATGTACCATGATCAGGGCTTGCCCGTATTAAAGTACAGCGGCTTCGAGACTGCGGTAAACATTACTCTGGGCTTGCCGATTATTCGCACATCGGTTGATCACGGCACTGCCCTGGAATTAGCCGGCACAGGTAAAGCGAACGTATCCAGTTTACGTGCCGCTGTGGATACCGCCATTGAGATGGCTCGTGGCTGACAATCAGCATAGACCGCGTAAACGCTTTGGCCAGAACTTCCTGCATGATCAGAATGTACTTTCCAGAATGGTGCAATCCATCTATCCGCGTAAGGATGATCGCATTGTAGAAATCGGCCCCGGTCAGGGGGCATTGACCTGCCCACTACTTGAACAGCATGGCTCATTAACGGCGATTGAACTGGACCGCGACCTTGCGCCATTGCTACTGGAGAAATGTGCCTCGCTTGGTGAATTCACCTTACATCAGGGTGATGCGATGAAATTCGATTTTTCAGCGATCGCCAGTGAAGACGAAAAAATTCGTATTGTCGGTAATCTTCCCTATAACATCTCAACGCCCATACTTTTCCATTTAGCCAAATATGCTCCCCTGATTCAGGACATGCATGTTCTGCTACAGCGAGAAGTCGGCACACGTATTACAGCGGAACCTGGCGGTGGAGATTACGGCAAACTATCGATCATGATGCAAAGCATCTTTCAGACCAGTCTATTGTTTAACGTTGGCCCCGGTGCTTTCAAACCGCCACCCAAAGTACAGTCGACATTTATTCGACTAACACCGCATGCCACGCCCATTATTAATATCAAAGATCAGTCACGTTTCAATGAGGTTGTCACGGCTGCTTTTTCCCAACGACGTAAAACCTTACGTAACAGCCTCAAAACTCAGGTTACTTTAGAACAATTTGAAGCGGCCGATATCGATCCGTCCCGTCGAGCGGAAACTTTATCGCTGCAGGAATTCGCGCGGCTTTCTAATTTGGATAAACCTGCCAAATCAACTGAGAGTCGTTAAGCAAGCTGATAGAATTCAACTATTAGAGACAAAGTCATCAATATGAACTATTCCATCGAAGTTAAAGCTGAACCTCAGTACATCCCAGCACAATCGGACCCTGCTGAGAATCGTTATGTATTCGCCTATACCATCACTCTGAAAAACACGGGTGATGTTGCCGCTAAACTCATGACTCGTCACTGGGTCATCACCAATGCCAATGCTGAGGTACAGGAAGTTCGCGGTGGTGGCGTTGTCGGCGATCAACCCCACCTGAAACCGGGCGAAGGCTATCAATACACGTCGGGCTCCATCATGGAAACGCCGGTTGGTAGTATGCGTGGTAGCTATCAGATGGTTGCCGATGACGGCACCGAATTTGATGCAGAGATACCAACCTTTACGCTGGCAGTGCCCGGCACATTAAATTAATGCTCTATGGCTATTTACGCCATTGGTGATATCCAGGGCTGTTTCGATCAGCTACAACATTTACTCGATGTTATCGAATTTAATCCGAGTGAAGACCAACTCTGGTTTGTCGGCGACCTCGTTAATCGAGGCCCTAAAAACGTACAGACATTACGTTTTGTAAAAGATCTTGGTGACAACGCAATAAGCGTCCTGGGCAATCATGATTTACATCTACTGGCTATCGCCTATGGTCATCGTAAGATCCATCCAGAGAAAGATACCTATCAGGATATTGTTACCGCACCTGACTATGAAGAGTTGATTAACTGGTTACGACATCGGCCCATTCTCCATCGCGACGATAACAACGGCTTCACTATGGTACATGCCGGTCTACCACCTCAATGGGACTTATCACGCGCTCAGCAATGCGCGAATGAAATACAACAAGTACTACGTAGCGACATGATCGATAGCTTCCTGGCCAATATGTACGGTAATGAGCCTAACCTCTGGTCTGATACTTTAAGTGGCTGGGATCGTCTGCGATTTATTACCAACAGCTTCACACGGATACGCTACTGCGACAAAGAAGGTCGAGAAGATTTCATAAACAACCGCGAGCTCGGTACACAACCTGAATATTTACTCCCCTGGTTTGATCTACCCAATCGGCAGAACAAAAATCTAAAGATCATATTTGGTCATTGGGCAGCACTTGGTCATCACTTACAGAAGAATATTTTCGCGTTGGACAGCGGCTGCGTCTGGGGCGGCAAACTCACTGCCATGAAGGTCTGTGATAAACCCAAATACTTTCAGGTGGGATGCCACAATGATGAATGAAGAAACAATAGCTTTCTCGCTTGAAGGTCGTGAGTATGTCGAACTAAATAATTTATTAAAGCTAACTGGCTTATGTTCTAGCGGGGGTGAAGCCAAGGCATTGATCGCGGATGGCATGGTGAGCGTTGATAGCGCTGTGGAATTACGTAAGCGATGTAAAATTCGTACCGGCCAGAAAGTTCAGTTTAACGACCACACTATCCAAATATCAGACTAGAAATTTAATAGAATCTTTCGGCCATGAAAATCAATTGACGCATGACCGGGTTGTCCACTCGCCTTGATAATAAGCGTATGGTAATCATAAATATCGATGTCGAGGTTTAAGCCTTCAGAGTACGAAGACCGATATGAACCTTCACCATCCCTTGGGCCACTGGGTGGCACATAGACCGCAATCTTCTTACCTGCTTCTAATTTAATCGGCGTGTGCTTACCTGACCAGATATAGGTCGGCATGGGCAATGACTGTGTTCTGAATTTCCAGCTCATTTGTTTGGGTAATCCAGCAATCTCATAAACTAACTCAACCCGATAAACCGTATTCCAATCAAGGCGCTGTAAAGGAAATAACACAAATTCATTCCATTGTATTTTTTCGTTTCTGTCATTCGATGTGGAGAGAAACATGGTTTCTTCTTCCTTTCGATTATCCCGCTGACGGAATATTTCGAAACGGGTAATGACGGGTCGTGCCAGAAAATAGGTCGCTGGATTAAACTGTATTGATACAGGGTAGCCTGTTACATCATAGTAAGGCACGGGATCAGGATCTTCTTCATAAAACCCGGGCGGTATGCCAATGGCATTTTTTGCAGGCCAGATAACATGATCCGGGTTTTTATTCTGGATAATAGAATCGGCCTTTTGTACAGCATCCGGCGCTACACGAAATCGTGTGTCTGGGCATACCGAATAAGTGTAGGGCCCCGGTCGGGTAAATGGTGCGCCATTACACATCTCAACTTTCGCAGTACTACCGAAATTGTAGGTATACGCACTATATTCTGGGCTAACGCTGGCTCCAGCACCTGCTTCATCATATTCAAAACTTAAAAATGCCAGACGATGATAGATCGCGGACATTAAGCCGTCGACTGATTTCTGTGCTGATGTTGGATGCGAATGGTAGGAAACATTCTCACCTGTTTGGCGACTGAGATATCCTGTTCTTACAATACGATCTACATGTGATCGCCCTGTATAGCCTCGACGCCCTGATCGTTCTCCATGACCACCCACACGATTAGTATGCAAGTAATAGGAATGGTTTTGCGCTGCCTCCTGTAAGGACGAGTTGTAAGTAAATGGGATCATGCCCGCTTGCTTGCGAATCTGATTCAGGTAATTAAATGCCTGTTGAGCCTCAGTGCCATAAACAGCTGATAATGGTGATACTGATAACGTAAGAAGGAACGATATAACAGCAAGCGAGAATCTTTTCATCGACCCGTTATTTTCTTGAGTATTTCAGGAACGCATAAGAATGAATGTTCTTCTCATCCGGTTGATGCTCCTCAGTCGACACAAGCTTCCACTCAGAATCATCAAATTCTGGAAACCATGCATCCCCCTCGAATTCATCATCTACAGCTGTGATGTATAAGTTTTTCACATCGTTCAGTGCCTGCGCATAGAGGTTGGCACCACCAATGATCATTACTTCTTCGACATCACCCGCGCAAGATAACGCTTCATCTACTGAATGCACGACATCCGCACCTTCAGCCACGTAATCCGTATTACGCGAAATCACGATATTCTGACGACCCGGTAATGGACGCCCAAGTGACTCCCAGGTTTTTCGCCCCATGACAATTGGCTTACCCATGGTCGTCGCTTTGAAATATTGCAAATCAGCGGGCAACTTCCATGGCAGTTGGTTATCACGACCGATGAGGCGGTTGCGATCCATCGCAACAATAATAGATAACTCGGGCATGGTTAGACCGCTATAGGTGCCCGAATCGCTTCGTGACACTGATAGTCCACCAACTCAAAATCATCAAACGTGAAATCAAAAATATTCTTCACATCTGGATTAACCTTCATGCTCGGTAGTGAATATGGTTCACGTGATAATTGCAGTTCCACCTGTTCGCTATGATTGGAATACAGATGTGCATCACCGAAAGTATGCACGAAGTCACCGACCTCAAGATCACAAACCTGAGCCAGCATCATCGTTAATAACGAATAGGACGCGATATTAAATGGCACGCCGAGAAAGATATCGGCACTACGTTGATATAACTGACAGGATAACTTGCCATCAGCGACATAGAACTGAAAGAAAGCATGGCACGGAGCTAATGCCATCTTTCCCTGTCGAGCATTTTCATCAGGCTTAATAGACTCATCAGGAAGGTCGGCTACGTTCCAGGCACTGATAATGAGTCGGCGCGAATTAGGTGTCTTTTTAATTTGATCAACCAGTTCCGTAATCTGATCGATATGACGACCATCAGGCGTTGGCCAGTTGCGCCACTGATATCCATAAATAGGTCCCAGGCTACCATTCTCGTCTGCCCAGGCGTCCCAGATCTTCACGCCGTGCTCTTTCAGATAATCCAGCGTTGTCTCACCTTTCAGAAACCAGAGCAGTTCATGAATAATCGACTTCAGATGGCATTTTTTGGTCGTCACCAGAGGAAAGCCTTCCGATAAATCAAAGCGCATCTGATAACCGAATACGCTTTTGGTACCAGTCCCGGTACGATCCCCTTTTTGCGTGCCGTGATCGCGCACATGGCGCATTAAGTCGAGGTATTGTTTCATTCGTTTTGTCGCAGAGTCACAGAGACACAGAAGGTCTCAATTTATTCATTATGTTTTTTATACGCAAACCATAACATCCAGAGTCCAACCAAAACCATCGGCAGACTTAATAATTGCCCCATGGTCATCCAGTCTGAGGCCACAAAGCCATTTGTACCCGTGTTGTAGTCTGGTTCCCGGACAAATTCTACCGCAAAGCGGAACACGCCATAACCCAGTAAAAATAGTGCTGAAACAGCCATGAGAGGACGCGGCTTTGAAGAATAAAACCAGAGGATCAGAAACAGAGCTAAACCTTCAAGCGTTGCCTGATACAGCTGAGAAGGGTGCCGCACAATACCATCCTGCATAGCTGGAAACACCATGCCCCAGGGCACCTCAGTCGCACGGCCAACCAGTTCCTGATTGATAAAATTACCGATGCGTCCTGCGCCCAGACCAATGGGAACCAATGGCGCGACATAATCCATGATGGTGAAAAACTTCAGATTCTGCTGGCGTCCGTATAGCCACATCGCGACCAGGACTCCCAGAAACCCGCCATGAAACGACATGCCGCCCTGCCAGATTTTGAAAATGGCAAACGGGTTACCCAGCAAAACGGGAAACTGATAAAACAGCATATCGCCAACTCGCCCGCCGAGCACGACACCCAACATGCCATAGAACAGAATGTCATCGACCTGCTGCGGTGTTACCGGCGAACCCGGGAGTGACGCACGCTTTCGTCCTAACCACCAGGCTGCGGCGAATCCGATCAAATACATCAACCCGTACCAGCGAATCGCAATTGGGCCACCCAGGTGCAATAGAATCGGATCAAAATCTGGATGGACGTACATATCAGCTCACTTGTTCAGGATGCGGCATCTTATCAGAACCCTGGGGATGCTCCTTTAAATGGGCTCGGATATCGAGAATAATTTTAATCACGATCAAAGCCACCAACCCGAGAAATGGTTGTTGCAGACTTTGCACCAGAAACCCGCCGGCAATCAGGGCAATATGTAATACCACAATCCGATGGTACGGCTGATTCATCACCTGCTTTACGGTAATTTTGCCGGCTTCATCGGACAACATAAAATTTAACGCCAATGATATAGCATGACTGACAAATAAGGCGACCAGCGCCCAGTAGAGCTGGTAGATTTCAATGACCTGCAATACAACCTCAACGGTCAGGTCATTACCAACCTGCAGGCCGGTCTCAGCTTCAGCAAACAACGCAAAAACGAAGACACCATGCCCGAAACAGAACATGCCGTAGTGAACACAGAAAAAAATGGCTAATGGCAGGCGCTTACCGATCCGTACATACTTACCATCGGTATCCCCACCAGCCAGCAACATCTTCGGCACATTCAACACGCCAATCAGGATATTTTCCAGCCAGAACACCAACATCACCGCAAACACCGACCACTGCCACCAGAACACACCAGCCAGAGGTAAAAGGTTTGCCAGGAATAAGAATATGACGGAAGGGGTAAGACGCATTACTGGTGCAAGCCTGTCGCGAGCAAGTCGTAATCATCATCATCCGGCGTCAGTACACCGTGACGAATCAGAAAATCAATCACCACCAGATTACAGTTCAGCTTGAAATCAAATGTATCACGCACGATCTCAGCGACATCTTGAATCGGTATCAACATAAACTCGTCGACTTCACCGTCAGTACAAACAGGCTGAAAATATTCTGGCAATTGAAGGTCGTAACAATATAAAACTTCTGGCTTCACGCCTCGTTCGTTTTCATAACAACAACTGATCGCTCTAACCGCCTTTGCCTGATCTGCAAGCTCAGCAGACATGCCCGCCTCTTCCATACACTCCTTGCGTAAGTTCTCTGCTGAAGACACACCGTAGGGAAAGCCACCCGCCACCAACTGGTCCAGTTTGCCCGGCTCATAACCACGATCACGCGCACGGCGACCGATCCACATCAGTATCTCATCGCCATCCATGACATAACCATTCAAGTGCTGACCAAAGGTGCGTGTTCCAAAATAAGACGCCACACCACGATCAATAAGAAATTCAGGTCGCTCACGATGTCCGGACGTGACGGGATAGATTTCGTGGTAATTATTGTTAATCACACCACGAGCAATCAGATCACTCACCACCCGTTCAACAGCCTGTGTGCGCTGCTCGGCAGTCTCGAGTTGCTCATGTAAATTGAATCCAGCCTCATGGTATACAAACGTATCGTCATATTCTTTTAAGGTCGGAGCCAGGTCATCACGAATCCAGCCAACTCTAGCTTCGCCGACACATAAAGGCTCGAACTTGTCTCGCCGCATATCATTACAACGCTCGATTTTTTCCAGATAAGACATGCCGTCTCCCGTCCGTAGGAGGCTACATTATGTCGAGATTAGATAAGGCTGCAAGCGGTCCTAATATTTAAAGTGATTCAGGCCGTATGATTTTCCAAAGGGACGATGACTGCTGCCATAGGGTTGTACAGCCTGGTTAGGATAGCCTGAATGATACGGCTTATTAGGCGTATTACCATATCGTAAATCAAAGCGATGATTATCACCCGTATGTGAATATTGAAGATTATATTGTGGTTGAGGGTAGACATACTGTGGTGTTGGGTAAGCTGGATAGTAGTAACGTGGTACTGTCACAATAGGCGGTACACTCTGAGATTCACTCGCCTGTCTCGCTTCAGCCTTTTCCTCCACGGCTTCTTGTCGTTCTCGCCGAGCTTCAATCAACTTATCGCGTTCTGCCTGCCATTTCTCACGCTGTTGATCAAAATATTCCATCTGTTTCATGATGGAATAATCCTGTGTCATGGCTGGGTCACTTGAAGGGATATCAGTTGTTATCCCGGTATCTTCTACTGCTTGCTCTTCAGGCGGTTTATCAGAAAAAAATATGCGCCCTTCGGTATCGGTCCATTTATATACATTTCCGGCCATCACTAGCGCAGGAAATAATAGAGCCAACCCGAATAATTTAGAAACGTTCATACTCCGACTCATTCGAATAGTCAGGTGCGGGCTGGTCCGCAGCAACGATTTGCCATTTACCATCATCCTGTCGACAGGCTGTACCTGTGGCCTCTTCTACCTTGCCATCAATAATGATTGATTGCGTAAAATCTCGACAATACTGGCCTGTATCACGCTGCCAGGTTTTTACTGGGGTAATCGAACCCGCATGACCGGAATCAGGATTATTCCAGCTGGAGGGACGACCTGAAGGCTGATATTCGAGTGCTTCATGTGTGGTCTGAGAGTGGAACTGCTGATCTTTACAGTCGAGTGATTCACCATAGCGGTTTCCAGCATAGCCGCCTGCCACTGCACCTAATACCGTTGCTGCTTTCTTGCCACCACCTTTGCCGAAACGCGAACCTACAATACCGCCTAATAATGCGCCTACAACGGTACCAATGGCCTCTTTATTACCTTCGCAGTCTTCAGCCCGTACCGATGAACTAGACACGACAAATGCCACGATCAGGAAAAAGTGAGGTATGTATCTCATCATAAATATCTCCGGCCTATTTCCGTAATTCTAGACCATGTCACAATTATTAACCCAACAGTCAGATCAAAACGTGAGTATTTTCACGATTATCACTGCATAATAACCCGTCTATGCTGAACACCAAGATTGTCATCAAAATTGCTCTACTGAGCCTTCTCCTCGGCCATATATCTATCGCTCAGGCCTACCTACCTCAAGGTGTCAGGGATATCTTACGAAAAGAAAAAATACCCGGTGACAGTCTTTCAATATTAATCCAGCCAATAGATTCAAAAAAACCACTCATTGCTCACAATATTCATCAGGCGATGAACCCGGCTTCGGTCATCAAGATCGTGACCACCTACGCTGCGCTGCATTTACTCGGGCCTGAATACACATGGAAAACAGAATTTTATATCGATGGAGATCTACGGGGTAATACACTTTTTGGCGATCTTATTGTCAAAGGCTATGGCGACCCGTATCTGGTTGAAGAAACCCTGTTACCGATCCTTCGCTCCATGCGCAAGAAAGGGCTACGCCACATCACTGGGAAATTAATTATCGACAATAGTCACTTTGCGCCGATTGAACAAGATCCTGGCGAATTCGATAACAAACCACACAGAGTTTATAACGCCAATCCCTCGGCCCTGATGACCAACTTTCAGGCGACACGTTTTACATTCACACCTGACACCGATACCGGACAGGTGAATATTGATATGTGGCCAGAATCTCCAGACATACAAATCAATAACGAGATGCAATACGTCAAGGGCAAATGCCGTGGCTCATACCGCTGGCCACGCATGTGGTTTGACCGTGTTGGCGAAAAAGTGGTTGCTCGCTTCAAGGGTAAATATAGTTCTGCCTGTGGCCAGCATTATGTGCATCGTGCGGTCAGTCAGCCCGAGGCTTTGTTCTATGGCGCCTTCTACCCAACATGGCAGTTTCTCGATGGCAGTCTGAATAAAGGTTATGCCAGCGGCAAAGTGAGCAACACAGCTAAACTTTTCCACACAACACACTCCCGGCCGTTAAGTGAAATCATTCGCCTGATCAACAAATTCAGTAATAACGTCATGACTAAACAGTTATTACTGACGATTGCATCAGAATCAAGGTCCACTCCAGCGACATTAGATCTAGGCCGAAAAGCCATCGATAGATGGCTAAGCTCACAGAAGATTGATACAAAAGACCTTTACATCGACAACGGTTCGGGTTTATCCAGGAATAGTCGTATCTCCGCAAAGACACTTGGTCAAATCATGCGACATCAATGGAACAGCCCCTGGATGCCTGAAATCGTAAGCTCCTATTCCATATTAGGCCGTGATGGCACCGGCAAGAAACGCCTTAAAAATAGCTCAATCAATGGCAATATGCATTTAAAAACCGGCCTGTTAGATCATGTTCGTTCAATCGCAGGCTTTTATCATGGTGATAATGGCAAGCGCTATATCATCATCGCATTACATAACCATGAGAATATACATAAACTCACTGGTACACGTATCCAGGATGAATTAATCAAGTGGATAGATAGCCGTTAGATAGTTGATTTATCCGGAATTACCCCCATACTGCTTGTAGAATTTCACATAATAACGACATAACAAAGGGAGTTTTCAATGATAGATTTAATCTTCAGTTTCTGGACAGGACTGGCTGTTGTTCTCCTCGTCATCCTCAAAACATCCGTTAAGTTTGTTCCGCAGAACAGAGCTTATGTTGTAGAACGATTCGGGAAATACACAAGGACTCTTGAAGCCGGTCTTAACTTTATTTTCCCTTTCATTGATAAGGTAGCCTACAACCGTTCACTCAAAGAACAGGCTGTCGATGTTCCAAGTCAAAGCGCGATCACTAAAGATAACATCGGCTTAACCGTTGACGGTGTTCTTTACCTGAAAGTACTCGACCCCTATAAGGCCAGTTACGGTGTTGAAGACTATACATTTGCTGTAACTCAACTCGCACAAACAACCATGCGTTCTGAGATTGGCAAAATAGATCTCGATAAAACCTTTGAAGAACGCGATGCCTTAAACACTTCTATCGTCTTCTCTATTAATGAAGCAGCTGAACCCTGGGGCGTACAGGTCATGCGTTATGAGATCAAGGATATTGATCCACCACGCACCGTGCTGGAAGCGATGGAACGTCAGATGAAAGCCGAGCGTGAAAAACGTGCCACAATTCTGGAATCAGAAGGTGAACGTCAGTCTGCAATTAACGTAGCCGAAGGTGAAAAGCAGGCGAAGGTTCTAGCTGCTGAAGCTTATCGTGCTGAGCAAATATTACAGGCCGAAGGTGAAGCTAAAGCTATTGAAATGGTCTCTGAAGCAAAGGCGAATTCTATACGCACAATTGGTGAAGCTGCGGATACGGATGCAGGCCAGAAAGCCATCCAGCTTGATCTTGCAACCCAGGCGATTACCGCGAAACAACAGATTGCTAAAGAATCAACTGTTGTACTCATGGATGACAAGAATAGTTCTGCGGGTAATACCGTTGCCGAAGCTGTTGCCATTGTCAGCGCCATGAATAAAAGTGATGCCTTCAAAACGGGAGGTCATGCAGAATGATCGAGTATTTTGACACAAATCCACATTCATTCTGGTTCACCATAGGCTTCCTGCTACTTGCCCTTGAGGCTCTCGCATTTGGATTTGCCACTGGTGTCCTGTTGTTCGCGGGCCTTGGGGGATTATTAACGGGCACAATGATATGGGCTGAGCTTATCCCAGCCACATGGTTAGCCGGAATAGCCACTTTCGGCATCAGTTCAGGCCTAAGTGCTGCAATCCTCTGGAGGCCGTTAATGAAACTCCAGAGCACTGAGCCTGCACCTAAAGATAATAGCAGTGACATGGTCGGCTATGAGTTTCAGCTTAATGAGAAAATCACTCGCGATACACAGGGTAAAACACGCTACTCAGGCATTGAATGGAAAGTCATTCTCTCAGATGATTCTACTACCGATACAATTCAGGCAGGACAAACTGTTGTTGTAACCTCTGTCGATGTCGGCGTGATGCGAGTTAAAGAAAAATAATTAGCTTATTAATTTATCAACTCGAAATAAACGAGCACTGTGCGCTGCATAAAGTGCTCATTGTTATCGCTAATCATGAGGAAGCGATTTCCTTTATGCCGGGTTAAACCTTCATAATTATCCACTGGCACAGCATCACCAACCTTAATATTCATTAGCGGCTCAATCTTGCCTTTCTCATTCTGTTTAATTGAAGCACGTTGTAGTTCAATCTCCCAGGTAGGTGCCAACAAACGGTGCTTTCTCTTCAGCAGCAACACCTGACCATCATCAAGTATTTCAATCGCACAGACCGAAGCATCTCTATACGAATCACGCGGCAAACTGAATTGCCCGCCGTCGGCAGCATATAAAACCACCTCATCCCATTCCGCATCTTCAAGCGGTTTTTCAGGCACCGTTAATACACCATGATCAGGATGAATCGTGACGGACTCCAATGCCTTGGTTCGTCTGTAATAGCTGGCATGTTTTTCTAAATAGCTAGGCAGCTTTCCACGTTTAAGAAATGTGCCGTCCGGTTTATGCCATTGCAATCTTGGCTTGTTCTCAAACGACACCAGTAGCTCCTCATCACCCGGTATTCCGTTATTCGCATTAACAATATGTAAACCTTCGCTATCGCTATACGGATAAGACAGATCATCACCAGCAACATCTTTCAAGGCATAGGCATTCGCTAAGCGAATACCCGAGATAGCTTTTTCCGTAAATGTCAGGTCAAAATGAAATATCGAGCCATGATCGCTGATGGCGTACAACCGTTGTTCGTCTTCACTCCAGGCCAGACCAGATAACTCAACCATTTCCTGATCATTCATTTCCGTTGTAAACAGGTGATGCGCGGACATGAATCGTATCTTCCCTATCTCAATTGCCTGACCATTTTCATCCACCACATCGATAACTTCATAGTCGAGCGCCTGTGCCTCAAATGAAGTTATAAGCAGGAAAATCGCCAGATAGATAAAACGCCGCATACTAAAACATCTCCATCTGACTTGAGGACTTTCGCGGAGGCTCGAATATTGAAGTATTTAATGGCGGCAAGTGGTTTTCAATCTCTTGTTTTTTTACAACTTGTTGGAAACGCTGTGCAATCAAATCAGCGAACACACCACTCCCCGTTTGACGGGTACCCCACTCTGATCGATACAACTCACCGTTATGCATATCCTGCATACGTTTTAAAACGTGTTCTGCCTTCAATGAATAATTCATTTGTAACCACTCAGCGAACAACTCCTTTAACTCCAATGGCAACCGTAACATCACGTAGTTTATCGATAGTGCCCCAGCCTTATGGCATACGCCCATGATCGATTCCAGTTCATGGTCTGTTAACACGGGCATAACGGGAGCGATCAAGATACCCACGGGTATATTATTTTTCCGCAAAATCTCAATAGTTTGTATACGTCGTAATGGTGTTGCCGCCCTCGGTTCCATCGCACGACATAACTGCTTATCTAAAGTAGTCACCGATATAAGCACATTAACCAGGTTCTGTTCTGCTAATTCACGCAGAATATCTAAATCACGTTCAATCAGTGATGACTTGGTAATAATCGATACTGGATGTTTACATTCTGCAAGAAATATTAATATTGACCGCGTTAATTTCGTGTGGCGTTCGACAGGCTGATAGGCATCCGTATTTGATCCCAGAGTAATCGCAGAACAGCAGTAGTTCTTTTTCGCTAATTCTTCCGCTAATCGTTCAACTGCGTCCGGTTTATGAAAAATCTCCGTTTCGAAATCCATGCCTGCTGAATATCCAAGCCAGGCATGCGTTGGGCGAGCAAAGCAATATACACAGCCATGCTCGCAGCCTTTGTAAGGGTTTATTGATTGATCGTAGGGGACATCGGGTGACTGATTCCGCGTGATGATTGTTTTAGAGTGATCGACGTGTAGCCGTATTTTAACTTTAGGCTCGTCCTGAGGCATCCAACCATCATCTATCGCAACGTGGATTTGTGATTCATAACGCCCGTCACGATTACTCAGGGCTCCACGGCCTTTTTGAGGTGTGCTCGTGCTAGGCAACCTTATTCACGTCGAACTTGTCAGAAACATAATTATTGACGATATCTTTAAACTCATTGGCAATGTTGTCGCCACGCAGAGTCTTGTATTTCTTACCATCAACAAATACAGGGGCGGCGGGTGCTTCCCCAGTTCCCGGCAGGCTGATACCAATATCAGAATGCTTGCTTTCACCCGGCCCATTCACCACACAGCCCATGACAGCGACGGACATTGCCTCTGAACCCGGATATTTATTACGCCAGACCGGCATCTGCTCACGCAACCAACTCTGAATATCTGAAGCGAGTTCCTGAAAGACGGTACTGGTCGTACGACCACAACCCGGACATGCCGTCACCAGCGGCGTGAAATTACGCAGACCCATGGTCTGTAGCATTTCTTGCGCAACCACGACTTCTTTGGATCGATCACCACCGGGTTCTGGTGTTAATGAAACACGAATGGTATCGCCAATCCCCTGCTGCAATAGAACTCCCATACCTGCGGTAGAAGCCACAATACCTTTCGACCCCATACCCGCTTCAGTCAAACCCAGATGCAATGCATAGTCACATTGGTTCGCGAGTTGCTCGTATACTGAGATCAGATCCTGCACTTCACTCACCTTGCAGGAAATAATGATGCGATCTCGTCCTAAGCCGATCTCTTCGGCTAGCTGCGCACTTTCCATCGCAGACAGCACCAGCGCATCATGCATCACTTCACGCGCATCTTTCGGTTCGGCCAATTGAGCATTCTGATCCATCACTCGGGCAAGCAGCTTCTGGTCCAGGCTTCCCCAGTTGACTCCAATTCGAACTGGCTTGTCGTATTTCATCGCTGTTTCGATCATGGCTGCAAAGCGCTCATCACGTTTCGCACCACCACCAACATTTCCAGGGTTGATACGATATTTTGCCAGTGCCTGCGCGCAATCCGGATATTTGGTCAGCAGCGTATGACCAATGTAATGAAAGTCGCCAATAAGCGGCACATCACAATTGCGTTTTAAAAGGCCTTCTTTGATCTCCGCGACAGCGGCAGCAGCCTTTTCAGTATCGACAGTAATCCGCACAAGCTCTGAGCCTGACTCAGCCAAAGCCGCGACCTGATCAATTGTCGACTGGACATCGGAAGTATCGGTATTGGTCATGGACTGCACCACAATCGGCGCATCGCCACCGACGATAACGTTTCCGACCTTTACACCGACTGAATTTCTTCTCTGAATCACGATAACCTCAGAACCTCAAACTGGGCGCGGATTATACCCGCTTACGGGCTAAACGCCTCAATGAATGCGCCAGACGCTCATCGGAAACCGTATCCGCGGAGGCATCCACCAAATCACGCGTCGATTCACTCAGGTCACGATGCACCTGCCGAAGTTGCACATCCTCCTCAGCGAGGTCCTTCAACGGCCGATTTTTTACCACAATTCCTTGTATATCGGCCTGCCCGCAGGACTTGAGAATCGCCTGGATCATACGCTGCTGCATCCGCACATGCGTCGCCCATTCTGCGCCTTTCACATGAATAATCGCTCGTTTCCTGGTATCGATATTCACCAGTTTCACGACAGTATTAATTGATAAAGGCAGCTGCTTTTCCAGACATCGATTTAGTTTAGAGAGCTCCATCGCCCGATCCCGAATCTGGGAAAGCGTACTACGACGAACAAAGGCATCTGCGCGTTTTTGAGACATTATCATATTAGACCACGATAGAAATTTAGTATCGACACAAATATAAATTAGCAAACAGTAATTAACTGAACGCAGTAACAAAAAACACAAAGCAAAAACAACACAATTATCTATAGTATAATTGCCGTTAATTTATACACCTTTCCGGGCAGCCCATATGAGCAAAGATCATCATGACGAACCTTTCGACGAAGGAACGCTAATCAAGCTTGAAATATACAAGAACTATTTAACCTCATGGCTGCCTGTTTTTCTAATGGTTAAGAGCATAAAAAACAATCACGTAAACATCTTTGATTTTTTCTCCGGACCCGGTAAAGATAAATCAGGCTTAGATGGCAGCCCAATTATCGCTCTAACTGCGGCAATAGACTTTACTCAAATAGCTAAAGATAACGGAAAAACCATCAACTTATACTTCTTTGATCAGAAGCTAGAAAAAATAAACCGCTTAAATCAAGTAATTAGCAACACCAACTATGATAGAGATACGATACATATCACCACTGAAGTTATTGAATTCGATCAAGCATTAGAAAAGTACGAAGATATTATAAGGCGAGACCCCAATTTATTATTTATGGATCAAACAGGAATAAAAGCGATAACTGAAAATACATTAAAGAAACTCTTAAGCTTTAAATATACAGACTTACTTTTTTATCTAGCATCATCTTATGCAAAACGCTTTTCAAACACGAAAGAATTTAGAAAATACTTAAATATTGAACCGGGAGAATTTAGAGACATTTCTCAAAATAATATCCATAGATTCATGTGCCAGTACTACCAATCAATAGCAGACAACCTTATTGAATACTACTTTTGCCCCTTTTCAATTAAAAAGAACGCGAATGTCTATGGATTAATATTCGGGAGCCGGAATCATACCGGTCTGCAGAAATTTCTTGATGTTGCCTGGAAAATTGATCCTCACAGAGGCGAAGCAAATTTTGATATAGACAATGAACAAATATCAGAACAACCTTCATTATTCCCTCATTTACCTCAAAAATTAACGATGTTTGAACAAGAATTAGAAGCACAAATACTAAAAGGGACAATTAAAAGTGATGGAGAGGCATTCAAACACACATTGCAGGCTGGCTTTATTGGAAAGCATGCAAAAAAGGTCATAAAGAGCCTAATACGAAATAAGAGGATTTACATGGATAAACAACCTCGATGTTCAAAAGAAGCTTTAGCTATGCCGAGAGGCATTAAATTACTGTAGAATTTTTAGGCATGGAATCCCAGGTTCGCCCTTGCAACAATCGCCCATTAGCTTTTTTATGCCTTTTCACACCATCGGCACCCCAACCGCCCCATTGTTTAAAGAAAAATGCCACATTCTCCGAGTCACATTGAGATTTGATATTATCAACCCACAACTGCTTCATCGGGCGAGCATTTTTTCCTGACTCACCACCCACGATAACCCAATGCACTCCAACCAGACTGAATACCCCTAAATCCTCTAATAAAGGCTCTACTGACAAAAATCTTATCCGCGCATCAATTTCTGTCAAATACTTAATACGAGGCAGCCCGTATTTTTTATCTTCGACAGAAACGCCCAGCCAAACATTATTTGGGACAGGTCGTTGACTAAAATAGTCTGGTAGACGCTCAGCTCTTTTAGTTAGTATTTGATACGTGTGATGAGGCGTATCAGAAATAACTTGAAATACTTCGTCCAGAAACGAGTCTGAAACATCTTCATGGAACAAATCGGACATACTATTAACGAAGTATACTGTTGGCTTCTTCCTTTTCAGAGGCTTATCGATCTCAATCTATATGAATGAACATTAAGCTCAAAGCCATTTTCGTAGCCACCAGCTTTCATGGCTTTTAATCGTTTAGCCATATTTTCAGCATAGCAATACTTACATCCCGGAGACACCTTTGTGCACCCTGTAACCGGGTTCCATGTTTGCTCGGTCCATTCAATTTCTGACTGACTAGACATACTTAATTATAGAATTAGTAATGTTTGGATTCTACGAATTATGGGGCACAACCACGATATCTAATGGTTTATTTTCAACTAGGCACCCAGAATATCAACGCATCGAGTGAATTTAAGGGGTAAAACATGTAGACACAAAAATAATGGTGGCTATGGGTGGACTTGAACCACCGACCCCAGCATTATGAATGCTGTGCTCTAACCAGCTGAGCTACATAGCCATTTGGACTTCGCCCGGACATCCGCGAAGGGAGGCGAATTCTGCGGATTACCCCTTAATTTGTCAATACTTTCTAATATTAGAGGTTTTAATCTAATTCTCTCAGATGAGTAAAATTAGACATTAAACCTGAAATGCACAACATCTCCTTCCTGCATGATGTATTCCTTGCCTTCCAGACGCCATTTTCCTGCCTCTTTTGCGCCTACCTCGCCATTTCCTGCAATATAGTCATCGTAAGCAACCACTTCAGCTCGGATAAAGCCTTTCTCAAAATCGGTATGAATGCGACCCGCGGCCTGAGGCGCTGTACCGTTTCGGCGTACCGTCCAGGCTCGGGCTTCTTTAGGGCCTGCAGTGAAAAATGTCTGTAAATCCAGCAAAGAATATCCGGCAAAAATCACTCGATTTAGACCTGGCTCATCCAGCCCCAGGTCATCCAGAAACTCTTTTTTCTCGTCATCATCCAGCAACGCAATTTCAGATTCGATGGAAGCGCATACAGCTACCACAACCGCATTTTCTTCCTCAGCCATTGTATTAACAGCGTCTAGATGAGGATTATTTTCAAAGCCATCTTCCGCTACATTGGCGATATACATCATCGGCTTTGCTGTGATCAGGTTAATACCTTTGAGGCGATCCAGATCGTTTTCTGAGAGATTCATGGAACGAACCGGATGTCCGGCATCCAGATGGTCACGAATACGTTCGAACAGTTCCTTTTTGGCTTTTTCTTCTTTATCACCGGCTTTAGATGCTTTTACTGCTTTCTCGTAAAGCTTTTCAGCCGCCGCAAGATCAGCTAATGCCAGTTCCATATTAATGATTTCAGCATCGGTTTTGGGTTCTGTTCGACCCGCCACATGCACCACATCGTCATCTTCAAAACAGCGAACAACATGGGCGATCGCATCGGTTTCACGAATATGCGATAGAAACTGGTTTCCCAGGCCTTCACCCTTGGATGCACCTTCAACCAGTCCCGCGATATCGACGAATTCCATGGTTGCAGGAATGACTTTTTCTGAGCTGGCAATTTCTGCCAGTTTATCCAGGCGGGTATCTGGTACAGGCACGATACCGACATTCGGCTCAATGGTGCAGAACGGATAGTTCTCAGCTGCAATCTCTGCCTGCGTTAAAGCGTTAAAAATAGTGGATTTACCAACATTAGGTAAGCCAACGATTCCGCATTTAAATCCCATGATTCTGCTCGATTATTTCTTTGAGTGAAGTTGTAATGTGGCCTTATTGATATCACCGGCTACCAGCGGCTCCAGTACATCCAGGATATCGTCAATAGATCGCATGGCTCCATCGACCAAGTCTCTTGATGCACGACCTAATAAATAGCCTGTCACTTTATTGCGGTCACCTGGATGCCCTACACCAATACGCAAACGATAAAAGTCTTTACCAATCGCAGGCATGATATCTCGCAGGCCGTTGTGACCGCCGTGACCCCCACCCAGTTTGATTTTAGATATGCCCGGTTCGAAATCGAGTTCATCGTGCGCAACTACGATTTCGGATTGATCGATCTTGAAGTAGTTCGCCAGTGCGGCAACAGCTAGACCGCTCTTATTCATAAACGTCATCGGTTTAAGCAACCAGCATTCATTGCCAGCAATTCGAACTTTCCCGGCCTCACCATGAAACTTGGATTCGGGCTTTAGTTGACCGTTATAGCGACGCGCGATTTCATCGATTAACCAGAAACCGGCATTATGGGCAGTCTGCTCATACTCGGGGCCGGGATTTCCCAGCCCCGCGATGAGCTTTATAGGCTTGTTAGCCACAGTTTACTGTGACCGGATGATATTACTCAGCTGCGTCGTCTGCAGCTTCGTCAGCATCGCCAGCTTCAGCTGGTGTACCTTCATCATCTTCTTCAAGTGCTGCACGTGTAGCATGAATACTGGCAACAGCACCGTCATGATCATCACCATGAGACAGTTCAACCAGTGATACACCTTCCGGCAGAGTCAGGTCACTCAGATGTACTGAATCACCAAGCTCAAGCTTGGACATATCGACTTCGATATACTCAGGCAGATCCTTAGGCAGACATGAAACTTCAACTTCGATAACCAGGTGAGAAACAACACCGCCACCGACTTTTACGCCAGGAGCAACATCTTCACCCGTGAAGTGCAGAGGTACATGCATAGTAAGCGCTTCTTTATCGCTCACACGCAGGAAGTCCATGTGCATTACAATATGCTTAGATGGATGACGCTGCATATCACGCAATACAACTTTTTGAACCTTGCCATCCAGATTCAGATCCAGGATATGGGAAAAGAAGGCCTCATGCTCAACATGCTGCAGCACTTCATTGTGCTTCAACGTAATCGAAACTGCATCTGCGCCGCCACCATAAACGATAGCTGGGGTTAGATCTGCATGACGCAGGCGGCGGCTCGCACCTTTCCCTGTGTCTGTACGCGTCTCCGCGTTTATTGAAAAATCAACACTCATTTTTTCACCTCAAATAATGTGAATTACCGACTTGCGACCAGTTCGGCAGTGGATTTCGGGCACACCCGTGCCTCGAAGGGACGCGAATTATATAGAAAAAACCGCTAAATGAAAGGATCTGAGCCGGAAAATCCGGAGAAAAGACTACTGAAATAATCAGTCCATAAACAGGGAGCTAACAGACTCTTCGTTATGAATGCGACGCATGGTTTCAGCCAGGATTTCAGCAACACTCACCTGACGAATTGTCGGCAGTGCCTGAGCGTCCTCAGAGAGAGGAATAGTATCGGTAACAACCAGTTGATCCAGTTGCGTATCGGAAAGGCGTTCTACTGCAGCGCCTGAAAGCACGGCATGCGTACAGTAGGCAATCACCTGTTTGGCGCCATGTTCTTTCAATGCAGCAGCCGCTTCACAAAGTGTTCCAGCCGTGTCGACCAGGTCATCGACGATGATACAGCTACGATCTTTAACATCACCGATAATATTCATGACCTTGGCCACATTTGCTTTCGGGCGACGTTTATCAATGATTGCCAGATCAGAGTCATCCAGACGCTTGGCCAGTGCTCGGGCACGAACTACACCGCCAACATCAGGAGAAACAACCATTAAATCAGGATAACGCTGCTTCCAGACATCGCCCAGTAAAATAGGCGAAGCATAGACATTGTCCACCGGCATATCGAAAAAGCCCTGAATTTGGTCAGCGTGTAAATCAACTGTCAAAACACGGTCTACTTTGACACTGCTCAACATGTTTGCAACGACTTTAGCTGTAATCGGTACCCGTGCAGAGCGTGGGCGACGATCCTGGCGCGCATAGCCGAAATAGGGGATCACTGCGGTCACACGACGGGCTGACGAACGGCGCAATGCATCGATCATGACCATCAGTTCCATCAAATTATCGTTCGTAGGTGCATTGGTCGGCTGGATAACAAAGACATCCTGACCACGGACATTCTCTTCAATTTCAACGGCGATTTCGCCATCAGAGAATTTGCCAACCTGAGCCTGACCGAGCTTAAGCATAAGATGGTTAGCGATATCACGGGCAAGCCGAGGGTTGGCGTTGCCAGTGAAAAGCATCATTTTAGGGTCGGCCATGTTGGGCTTCCACGATGGTACTGAAACGAAAATGGCCGGAATCTAGCAGTATCCGGCAGGATTACTCGGTACCTCCTGTACCTCGCCCTTCGGGCCCGCATCCGAGATGCGGTTCGAAATGACGTCCTGCCATTTCGTCGAACCTAACGGTTCTCATCCTGCCATCTAAATATCCAGACAACATTAAATATGGCTGGGCCGGCAGGATTCGAACCTGCGCATGCCAGGATCAAAACCTGGTGCCTTACCGCTTGGCGACGGCCCAATAATTCAAAGATTATCGCATGTCTTCCAGCATCTGGTGAAGCGGCGAATAGTTACGCCCCTGTGTCACAAAGCTTTGCCATTGAGCGGGACATTGATCGGCAACGTTCTTCGCTTCTTGCTTTGTGTCGAACGCCGCAAATATGCAGGCGCCAGTACCAGTGAGTCGAGCTTTGGAAAATGAATCCAGCCAAATCATGGCTTCATCAACTTCCTTTACCTGATCGCGAACAACCGGCTCACAATCGTTTCCAGCTCGACCTGCTAGAAAGGCGGCGATTGTGATGGGTGGCGTGTTTCGTGTCAATTCCTCAGATGAAAAAACCTGCCCCGTTGATACATGAACATTTGGAAATATGACCACATACCATTTTTCAGGTGGTTCAACAGGCTGAAATTGCTCACCAACACCCTCCGCCCAGCACGCATGGCCATGCACGAAGACGGGCACATCCGCTCCAAGTTGCAGCCCCAGGTCAGCGAGCTGTTTCTGATTAAGCCCGGTTCCCCACAAATTATTTAATACAACCAGCACAGTAGCCGCGTCTGAACTTCCGCCACCAATTCCTCCACCGATAGGAAGTCGTTTAATTAACTCGATATCCGCTCCAAGAGAACAGCCTGTTTCCTGCTGCAATAACTGAGCTGCGCGAATGACCAGATCTTCTGCTTCCGGGATTTCATTATGATGATGCAGGCGGTGTATTTCTCCTGAATCATTTACCGATATCTTCACGTCATCATGAATATCTAGAAACTGAAAAACTGTCTGCAGCTCATGATAGCCATCATCACGACGATTGGTGATGTGCAGAAACAGATTGAGTTTGGCCGGAGCCGGCCATAGCAAGTCAGGAGATCTTTTCGACACACCCACGCCTAAACATCCTTTTGAACATAACCAAAGCGCCAGTCACGTATAGAGAGCTTAATCTTTAAAGGCTTATTTTCCAGACGTACTTTACGCGGCATCGGGATACCGTCGACAGTCTCATAGCCCTGATAACGAACCACCCAGCCTGACTGCCGTAATTCTTCTAATTGCCCTTGCTCATCAAAGACTTCCTGTCCGCTACTACCCGGTGCTAACCTGCCTTGCACCCAGTAACGCAGACCGTCGACCGGCATCACCCAGCCGGTTTGTCGTTCGATCAAGCGCTCTGCGCTACGTTCCGCATATTTCTCACCCTCTGACGTCGTTAATATCACGTGATTGTTGCCGCCTTCTACCAGTAAGCGACGACCGCCCAGAGGCCCAAACAATTCAATCTCGTATAACTCACCAACCTGTATCCAGGATACCGATGCACTCCAGGCATCTTCACCCGTCTGCATCGCCATACGACCCCTGGCTCGCCAATCCGGACGGTCAGCCAGCATGAGACGTCGCTCGTGCCAGTCAATAACAACCGGTTCTTCTGTTCCTGGTTTTACCCACGGTGGCGTGCAAGCTGAAATAAACACGATGGCAGCACAGGCCATCAAAAGACGAAAACAACGAGAAGACATTCAGAACCCTGTGGTGGAATTAGATAAGGCGATCAGGGATTAAACTTTTCAATAGCACGTTGTAGCACCTTGCTCTCTGGGTACTCACGCAAAGCCTCTTGCCAGATCTCGCGAGCTGACTGTTGTTCTCCCATGACCCAAAGCACTTCTCCCAAATGAGCAGCCACTTCACCATCTTTAAGGCCCTCGCTCGCGCGACGCAGATAGCTCAAGGCCTTGTCGTAATTACCAAGACGATATTGAATCCAGCCCATACTATCGATAATAGCCGGATCATTTGGTGACAATTTAAAAGCTCGCTCGATATAAGCTAAAGCTTCCTGGTGACGATCCGTACGATCCGCCAGCGTATAGCCCAGGGCATTGAGTGCATGCGCATGATCTGGATCTTTAGCCAGAACCAGTTTCAGGTCACTTTCCAGTAACGCGATATTTCCCAGACGTTCAGCTGCTAAGGCACGCGAATAACGAAGATCGAGATCGTCTGGATACAAACCAACTGCCTCATCCAGCACTTCAAATGCCATCGAGTCATCGTTAATTTCACGCAACATTTCACTTTCACTTAGCCATAATGTTGACACCTGCTCAGGATGGCTCTCACGCAAAATTGCATAACGCTCCCTTGCCTTATCTTTCTGTCCCAACTTACCCTGAACACGCGCTGCACTCATTTGAGCGTCCAGATATAACGCTGGGCTGTCAACGCGCTCGAACCAGCTTAACGACTGCTCAAATTGCTTGCGTTGCTCATGCAGTCGTCCAAGATAATAACGAGCTTCCTGTTTATGACTGCCTGTTTCAAGCAGTTGATTCAGATATTGCTCGGCTCTATCCAGCTGACGAATTTGCATACTAAGCAGAGCTGTCGAATAAAGCAGATCACCGTTCGGCTGTTCACCTGATCTCTCAATCAAATGGGCAAACTGCTTTATGGCGCGTTCATAACGACTCGCGGTCACCAGCATGCGTGCATAAGTTAAACGCAGCTCATCATTCTCAGCATTTTTCTCGACGACTTTTTGTATTGCTATCAGTGCCTTATCGGTCTGGCCCAGTTCGCTGTTGGCTCGTGCCAAAATTACCTGCGCTTCGATATTTTCAGGGTGAGTATCCACAACGCCTGTAATGGCATCACGCGCCCTTTCATAATCTCCTGAATTAAACGCGAGACGTGCATACAGAACATTCGCCTGTAGCGCCATTGGATAAAGCTGCTGCATGCCACGCATGACCGCCAGGCTAGTTTCTTTATTCTTCACGCGCTCGAGTAAAGCGCCCACCAGCTGAAAACCTTTCTGTAGCGAATCAGCTCGTTTGACCATCCAGTCCAGATGCTCGATTGCCAGGGGTATATCGGCTTGCTGCAAGCCAACTGTGGCCGCCAGTTGATGCGCTTCGACTGAGTCGGGCTGCAAGGCCAACCAGCGCTGCAGGGCCTGCTCAGCGGCTTTATAATCTTTGCCGAACAACATGATGCGAGTAGCTCGACGTATAATGGGCAAATCATCAGACTGCTGTTGCAGGACTTTCTGATAATGACGAATAGACTCCGGCAGATTGCCGTTATGGCCAGCAACCTCAGCGACCAGAGTATTGTAGAAAAGCTGCTGCTCAGGAGGTACCGGTTCGTGCTGCACCGCATCCGCATTCGGCTTCACGCCCTGGGAACATCCTGCCAGCAACGACACCCCTAAGGTGGCCATTAACAGCGAACGCCGAATAATTTGCTGATTGATACCGCTCATACTCTAAGCATCCCACCACTGCATTGAATGATCAAGCCCATAAAACACCGCCTTTTCGTGTACTTATATTTAGTCATATGACATAGATGTACGGTGGATAGTTTCCTATAATCGCGATCCTTTTGAATAACCCCGCCCTACGCCCTGATGCCACTTCAGATTCTAGGAATTAACCACACGACTGCGCCCGTCGAGATTCGGGAACGGGTGGTTATTCCTGAAAGCCGGCTTTCTGAGGCACTTTCCAGCCTGACAGAGGTTGAGGGCATCAACGCTGGCGTCATAGTTTCCACCTGTAATCGCACCGAACTCTACTGCGAAACAGAGTTTGATGAAGTCGACCCGATGACCGCCTGGATGGCGAACTTCCATGATCTGAAAACCGGTGACATCACCGGCTGTATCTATCATCACCAGCATGAAGAGGCGATTCGACATATTTTGCGTGTCGCCAGTGGTCTGGATTCTATGGTACTGGGCGAGCCTCAGGTGCTCGGACAGCTAAAAAACGCCTATCAGGCGGCCATTGACCATCACGCCCTGGGAATTCACCTCGATCGCCTGTTCCAGCATACATTCTCTGTCGCCAAGCAGGTGCGCTCAGAGACCAGTATCGGCTCCAGCCCGGTTTCTGTTGCCTATGCTGCGGTTACCCTTGCGAAGCAGATTTTTGCGGATATGAGCAAACAGACCGCTTTACTCATTGGGGCTGGCGAAACCAACGAGCTGGTCGCACGCCATCTACACAACCATGATATTGGCCGAATCATCATTGCGAACCGTAGCTATGATCGGGCACACCACCTGGCGAAGCAGTTCGATGCCTACGCCATCGAGCTTTCAGAAATATCATCTCATCTTGCTGAAGCCGATATCGTGATTTCCTCCACCGCCAGCGATGAACCGATTCTGACACTGGAATATGCCAAAGACGCCGTAAAAAAACGTCGTCACCGCCCTATGTTGATGGTCGATATCGCTGTACCTCGCGACATTGATCCAGCAATTGAACAGCTGGAAGATATCTATCTGTACAGCGTGGATGATATGCAGGGCATCATCCAGGAGAACATGAAATCCCGTGAAGCTGCGGCTGAAGAGGCACAGGACATCATTGAAGAACATGTCAGCCAGTTCATGGGCTGGATAAGAACTCGGGATGCCGTCCCAACGATTCGCGGTGTACGTGACTGGGCTGAAGAATTAAAGACTGAAGTCGCCGACAAAGCTCGTCGCCAGCTAGCTCAGGGCAAATCACCCGATGATGTCATCAATCAACTGGCACACAACTTGACCAACAAACTGATTCACCAACCTTGCACCCGTTTACGCGAAGCTGGTTTTCAGCAGGAAGAAGACATCATCGAAGCCGCACGTCATTTATTCGGCCTTGATGAATCAGAAGATACACCAACCGACAAGCCAACTAAAAAGCCCAACGAGATAAAATAAATCATGCAGGCATCGATACTCGAAAAGCTGGAAGGCATTGCTGATCGCCATGAAGAACTGGAAGGACTATTAGCCCAGCCAGAAGTCATGAATGACCAGAACCAGTTCCGTAGCTATTCCCAGGAATATGCTCAACTGGGGAGCGTGGTCACCGCCTATCACGAATTTCGCCAGATTCATGAAGACATGGATGCAGCAAAAGAAATGATGTCTGACCCTGAAATGAAGGACATGGCGGCAGAGGAAATCAAGGAAGGCGAAGCTCGTCTGGAGGTACTGGAGTTAGATCTACAAAAACTCTTACTGCCTAAAGATCCACATGATGACAGCAACATCTTCCTCGAAATCCGTGCAGGAACTGGCGGCGATGAAGCTGCAATTTTTTCGGGTGATCTGTTCAAAATGTATAGCCGCTATGCAGAAACACAGCGCTGGCAAATCGAAATCATTAACGAAAGCCTTGGCGAACACGGCGGCTATAAAGAAATCATCGCCCGTGTCGTGGGTCAGGGTGCATACTCCAAACTGAAATTTGAATCTGGCGCACACCGTGTACAGCGTGTCCCCGAAACCGAGTCACAGGGGCGTATCCATACCTCGGCCTGCACGGTTGCCATCATGCCGGAACTCGATGCCGTGGAAGAATTCGACATCAATCCAAATGACCTGCGTGTAGATACCTTCCGCGCATCAGGTGCTGGTGGGCAGCACGTCAATAAAACCGATTCCGCAATTCGTCTCACGCATTTACCGACAGGTGTTGTTGTTGAATGTCAGGATGAACGTTCGCAACATAAGAACAAGGCCCGCGCGATGTCATTATTACAGTCGCGTCTATTAACGGCTGAACAGGACAAGCAGGCTGCTGAACAGGCGCAGACACGACGCAGTCTGGTCGGTAGTGGCGACCGATCAGAACGCATCAGAACCTATAATTTCCCACAGGGTCGTGTAACCGACCATCGAATCAACTTAACACTGTATTCACTTGCTGAAGTTATGGGTGGCGACCTCGGACAGGTACTTGAACCACTGGTCAACGAATATCAGGCGGATCAGCTCGCTGCTCTGGCAGAGAGCTAATGCTCGCCACCGAAACCAGGCCGATACAATGCCCCTATTGCGGGGAGTCATTTGAAATCGTCATCGACTGCAGCATATCGCAGCAATCGTATATCGAAGATTGCTATATCTGCTGCAAGCCCATTAACTTCCACATCGCTATTGATGAAGATGGCGCCGTTGATGTAGATCCCAGACATCAAGATGCCTAATCAGCTAGCAAGCGACCTGAACACCTCAGGCTTTAGTCGTCGCCACTATCACAGTATCCGTGAGCACCTTGTTGAATTATCGTATTTACTGAGACGACTTCCGAAAGTTATTTCCTATTATTCGCGGTTACCGGCCGATTTACGCGAACGCTTGATGTTGACGATAACTGCCGTCAATCAATGCTATTACTGTCAGGCCTTTCATACCCAATTGGCAAAAGCTGCCGGCATCAGTCATGAGGAATGTGAACTTATCAACTCCGGACAGATTGATCCGAACACTCCAGACACTCAGCGGCCAGCATTAGCATATGCGCACTCATGGGCATCCCATGGCGGTGATTTCAATGCGAATGCACGACCCGCTTTGCAAGCTAATTATCCAGAAGAAATGATCGATGCCATAGAACTCGCAATACGTGGTATTTGGGTTGGCAACCTTTCAGGCAACACCTGGGACTACTGGCTATATCGCCTGACGTTCGGTCGCTTCGGTCAATAAGCCAAGTTGTTTTAGGACAGGTACAACACCTTGGCCACCTGTTACGTGAATGGCCTGCAGACCAAGCGACTGAGCTGCATCCACATTTGCTTGCAGATCATCAAGAAACAGCACTTCACTCGCTTCAATCTCTAGCTTTTCAAGCACTGTATGAAATGTATCTGGATGCGGTTTCATTACACCTAACTGGTGGGAACTTATGCAGTCGGGAATAAATTCCGCAAGACGTAACTCATCCATTAGTCGAGGCCAGTGCAGCGCACTGGAGTTTGATAGCGCAGCCAGACGATAAGTATGAGATAACTCTTCAAGTGCATTATGGACATCATCAAAAACAACTCGCGGCCAATGCAAAAAGTGATGGTGAAATTTGTCTGCGCTGACATTCAAGTTTGTTCGTTGAATAAAACTTGCGACGAACTCATCCTCGCTTATACGCCCCGACTCAAGATCACGCACGGCGTCAGATTCATTCCAGCATCGCCAGACATCGTGATTCGTTGCATGAGGGCCTAACCATTTCGAATTGAATGGCATGCCATCGAGATGAACCAGTACGCCACCGATATCAAACAGTAGCGTGGTTACTTTCTGAAGATTAACATCCATGTTCATGCGCTTAAATTTAGATTAAAAAGGGGCATAACATCCTGTTATGCCCCTGAACCATATTTATACTTTGTCGAAATAGTCTTTCGTGACTTTAAACACCACTGGACCCAGCAGGAGTAATGCAATCAGGTTCGGCAGTGCCATCATGGCATTCAGAGTATCAGCCAGCAGCCAGACAAACTTCAATTCGACCATTGCACCAACTGGAATCGCCAGCACCCATAGTATGCGGAAAGGCATCACAGACTTTATGCCAAACAGAAACTCGACGCAGCGTTCACCATAAACACTCCAGCCCATAATCGTCGTGAAAGCGAAAATGATCAGACCAAAGGTCACAACCCATTCACCAAAACCCGGCAAACCCTGACCGAATGCAGCAGAGGATAATGATGCGCCTGACTCACCTCCTGTCCATGCTCCAGTGAGTACAATAACCAACGCTGTGATCGTACAAACGATCAAGGTATCGATGAAAGTACCCAACATGGCAATAGAACCCTGACGTACCGGGTTATCGGTCTGTGCTGATGCATGCGCGATTGGCGCAGAACCCAGACCCGCTTCGTTAGAGAAAACACCACGAGCAACACCCATCTGGATCGCGATCATTACACCTGCACCCGCAAAACCGCCAGTTGCCGCAGTGGGATTGAATGCATGAGTCACAATCAAGCCGATGGCTGCAGGTACATCAGTGATGTTTACAGCAATAACAACCAGACCACCTAATACATAGGCAATGGCCATAAATGGCACCAGGGCACCAGCCACTTGCGCAATACGCTTGATCCCGCCAATCAATACCGCGAATACAATCACCGCCATGATGATGCCGGTCGCAATCGGTGGAATGCTAAGATTAGTCTGTACCGCATCAGCAACCGAATTCGCCTGCACCATGTTACCAATGCCGAAACCAGCAATTGCGCCAAAAATCGAGAAAGCGACTGCCAGCCATTGCCACTTCGCTCCAAGGCCATTTTTAATGTAATACATCGGGCCACCGACGTGATTTCCCTCTTCATCGGTCTCACGGTATTTCACCGCTAACACGGCTTCGGCATATTTCGTCGCCATACCCACCAGCGCCGTACACCACATCCAGAACACTGCACCTGGGCCACCAATCGCAATTGCCGTACCCACACCCGCGATGTTACCGGTACCGATGGTTGCCGAAAGTGACGTCATCAGAGCATTAAACGGCGAGATATCGCCATCACCCTGACCTTCGCGCCCTTTCCAGAGCATAGAAAAACCATAGCCGACTTTTCGCCATGGCATGAATTTGAGTCCTACGGTTAAAAATAAACCCGTACCCAGAATCAGAACCAGCATCGCCGGTCCCCATACGATCCCGTTTAACCAACCTACTGCTTCAGTGACAGCTTCCATATGATCCCCCTGTTATTATCATCTCTGGTGGTCAGCTGATATTACCTGTCATGCAGGACAATGCAAAACCCCACATAGCCTCTTTTTAAGACAAGAACGGACAAATCAACTAGATATCATGTGCCAACCGAAAGCCAACATCATTAAATGTTGCCCCCTGCGGCCACTTTTCGCGGTGCGCTGACTTCAGGCCATCGGCCCAGTGATCCCAGGAGCCACCTCTGACCACACGTCGATTACAGCCTTCTGATTCAAAGGCACTGCCGTCAACAGGAGACTGCGAATAATCCTCTGTATAACAATCCTGCAGCCACTCCCAGACATTGCCATGCATATCATGTAGTCCCCAGTCATTAGCCAGTTTCTTAGCAACATGTTGTGCACGGCCTTCCGAGTTATTCAAATACCAGGAAAATAAAGCTAGCTCGCTCTCGTCATCACCAAAAGAGTAGTCGGAATCAGAGCCCGCACGACAGGCATACTCCCACTCAGCCTCTGTCGGTAGCCGATAGCTTTTACCCGAGTGTAGATTTAACCAGTCGATATATTCCTGTGCACCATCCCAACTCACTTCTACGACTGGCGCCTCACCGCCCCAGTCATAATGCAGATGCTCTTTCTCAGTTAGTACATGACGATACTGTCGGCCTTCTTCCAGCTTTGCATCGAAATAGCGTTTATATTCACGGTAAGTAACGGGTGTTTTTGCCAGTAGAAAATCATGCTCGATTGTCACCTCATGTAACCGACTAGCATCCATTTCACTAGCGCCTCCCATGACAAACTTACCTGCTGAGATAGTGATCATTTCAGGTTCTATAAAATCGACCTTATTGACTGCTTTTTCCTGAATTGCCTCAACTGGATCATCGATCAGCTTATATTCACCGGTCATGTTCTCGGCTGTCAGTTCATCTACTGCGCCCCAGATGCTATTAGATGTTTCACTTGCACCTGTATTAGACGATGGATTGTTTTTCACTGTTTCAATTTCTTTCTCACACCAGCTCACAAATGTTTTTAGTTTCTGATAATCCTGCTTTAACTCGGTCGCGGTTTTGACTTGTTGCACAATGCGTTGCAAGAGTTGTTGGTAATCATTCATCGTATCCATTCCCGTGCTAACTGGTACAGATCGTTCGGTACTTCATTATCGAGTTTTAATTCAACTAACTCAGAATGAATTAAAGATTCAAATCCCTTCACTTCATCCTGCTTATCCATTAAAAAAGTGGGCATCGCTTTTATTAGCTGTTCCAGCTCTGAACCGTTATCAAACTCTTGTTGCTTGAACATCAACCAAACCCAGTAACCAGAAAAACCTTCGACCTCATAAAAACGCTGCAGAATATCAATATCATCTTCCGTCAACTTTCCTGGCAATCCACTTAAAACCAGTATTCGTGTCGGTAAAGACAGTTCCAGCTCGGCAGACCTCGGCCTGAAATACTCCTCCGCGATTAAAGATAATTGGTCCCGGGCCGGCACCTGCCGATTCAACAAGCCAGGGAATAAGTCTTCCGTATTTCCATTAGCGGTAAAGTCCAGATGATGTATGAACGGACGATCTCCAGCCATATCAACGGATATACGCAACAGAAGCTTTTGCACCAGAGTAACTGCATCATTAGTACGCTCGGCAGTATGACGAAAGCAAAGATGAGGCCGTGAAAATTCAACGCAGGCAGGAAGCTTACCTTCCACTAACTGATAAACGCCGACTCTTAGATAATCCGGGCGGGCTTTACGAGCATGTTCCGACATTACACTAAACGAACTTGTCGAAGCACTTTGCTCACACCATGCTCTTAACTCACCGACTGAATCACGGTAACCCTGATCCATTTCTTTTAACCGCTTTCGAAAATGCGGCTTCAGGTTATCCTTCAGTCCATCTAGTTGACGTTGCAATGCTTCTAAAGACATATCGGCTGGTTATTTAATGACACTAACTATAGAGCAGCTTAACTGACCAGGAGTTCACTCATTCAACTACTCAAACGACGCCAGTATGTGGCTCGCCAATAGTAAAGCACTGTTGTATCGACATAGGGATATGTCGTGGCATAGTCTTCACCGCGATGCGGCGTTTCAATGTTATCGATATTAGAATCAAGCGGACGCCAGTCGGACTCTCGTGCTTTACCGGGTAACGGCTTTTGCGCCTCCAGTGCTCTACGCTTTGAACAACTGCCAAACTGGACGTAGTTTAGTTGTGCCTGAAGCAACGAAACATCGTTAACGCCACCAACCATATCTGCAAAACGCAGCTGAGATAAATCGTCTTCCCAACGACAGATCGGGCAAGTTTCATGATTACCCGGTTGCCGACGGAACACTACGTGGCCACAACAAGGACAGGGATACTGAACTTCTGGTTGAGTGAACATATGTTTCACTATACAAGCAGTTTAGATAAAGTTCATCATTCGTCTGGCGGCGACACCACACTAGTTTCATACGCATAACGCTGCGTAATATTGCCAGCATGCATAAATACATCCAGCAGTTTTTCGTAATAAGCCCGGGGTATTCGCACCTCAGGCTCCCAGGTACCCATCTGTTGATAGATCGCTATTGTATCGCTTAGGACATTGATATCGATATCTGGTAAGTAATGATGAATGGCTTTTGCCACATCTACTGCCGATGACTCAATGACGAACATTCTGGCTTTACGGTAGGCGCGCATATAGGCCTTAGCTTCATCCGTCTTCAGCCATTCACGTGTGGAACAAATTGAACTAAAGGCAACAGGGCCGACAGCTTCTCCTACCGACGCAACAACGAATCCCTGACCATCATGTTCCAGTTGTTGTGGCGCAGGCCCCTGCTGATGCACGTAATCACCTTGTCCCTGACGAAATGTATCGTCCATCTGCTTTACATCACCAGCATCAATCACATTCAGGTCATCATAGCTAACTCCATGCTTATGTAAGGAATACTTCAACATTGCTATCGGTTGAAACAGGTGGTCTACCAGGACATCTTTACCAATAAGTTTGTCCCATGTGAACTGCTCATCAGGCTCTCGCGCGGTTATGAAAAAGCCATCCATACGATTGATCTGGGCGAAGTGAACAATATCTGAATCGGCGCCTGCTTCTAAACTGGCAAAGTTAACCGCAACAGCCGATTGCGCCAGGTCGCAGCGACCTTCGGCAAATGCATCGGCAACAAGGTTGTCTGCCGTTTGTGGCGAATACTCGAATTCCAGCCCTTCGTCCTTGAGATAGCTACCACTCATGGTCATGAGAAAGGGTGCATAAAACGCAGAGTGGCGAAGCGCCATAATTCGTATTTTTGCCATAGCCCTATTCACTCTTATTATTCAGGTACCCGAGGACTATAACGAAAAAGGGCGCCAGTGGCGCCCTTTCTCAATACAGCTTTTGAAAATCAGATTAGCTAACTTTCTGATCCAGCTCGCCGCTCGCATAACGCTCGAACATAACCTCAAGAGACAGAGGCTTGATCTTTGATGCATGACCAGCAGAACCAAAAGCTTCAAAGCGTGCCTGACAGATTGCTTTCATACCCGCAGTTGATTCCTTAAGGAATTTACGTGGGTCAAAGTTTGAAGTATTTTCTGCCAGGTGCTTACGGATAGAGCCAGTAGACGCCATACGCAGGTCAGTGTCGATATTAACTTTACGAACACCGTGCTTGATACCTTCAACGATCTCTTCAACCGGTACACCGTAAGTCTGACCCATATCACCGCCGTAGCTATTGATGATTTCCAGCCAGTCCTGAGGCACTGAAGAAGAACCGTGCATAACCAGGTGTGTGTTAGGAATACGTTCGTGAATTTCTTTGATGCGGTCGATACGCAGCACATCACCCGTAGGCTCAGCGGTGAACTTGTAAGCACCGTGTGAAGTACCAATCGCGATAGCTAGTGCGTCTACGCCAGTCGCTTTAACGAAGTCAGCTGCTTCTTCAACACCTGTCAGCAACTGATCCATATCCAGTTTGCCTTCAGCACCATGGCCGTCTTCTTCACCCATTTCGCCAGTTTCCAGTGAACCCAGGCAGCCCAGCTCGCCTTCGACTGATACACCGCCCGCATGAGCAATATCAACAACAGTCTTAGTCACATCTACGTTATATTCGAAAGAAGCAGGTGTCTTCATGTCCGCCATCAGTGAACCGTCCATCATGACTGACGAGAAACCAGACTGGATAGAACGCAGGCAAACCGCTGGCTCAGAACCGTGATCCTGATGCATAACGATTGGAATGTGTGGGTACTGCTCAATCGCAGCAATGATCAGGTGACGCAGGAAAGGCTCGCCCGCATATGAACGTGCACCAGCAGAACCCTGCATGATTACTGGGCTGTCTGCCGCATCGGCAGCCTGCATGATAGCGTGTACCTGCTCCATGTTGTTTACATTGAATGCTGGCATGCCGAAATCATTTTCAGCTGCATAGTCCAGCAGTTGACGCATTGAAATAAGAGCCATTATTGTCTCCTCGCTTGTTTAGTAATTTAGGTTTTAAAGTTTCAATAAAATTAGTGGTTCATGAAAGATAGCTTCATGTGTCCATTTTGCAATATTCAGGCGTGTGTAATTCACCCACCCTGACAATCTTCATCGCATTCGTGCCACCAGCTGTACCCGCTAGATCACCTTTGGTGATAATGACGAGATCACCATCGCGTACCGCTCCGCGACGTACCAGATCATCTACCGCTTCCTTGTTCACAACGGCATGATCTGAAAAATCTGGTTTAAAACTGACCGGATAAACACCACGATATAACGTCACTTTACGGCGTGTTCTCACTCGAGATGTCATCGCATAAATTGGAATACCTGAACTAATACGTGACATCCAGTGTGTTGTAGAGCCTGATTCAGTCAGTGAAATAATCGCCGCCGCGCCGAGATGATTCGCGGTATACATCGTCGCCATAGCAATTGCTTCATCAATGTAATCAAATGTGCTGCCAGTACGATGCGCTGACACCATTGCCGCACGTTGCTTTTCAGCACCAACACAGATCTTACTCATCGCCGCGACGACTTTAGCTGGGTGTTTACCAACTGACGTTTCAGCTGACAACATAACCGCATCTGTGCCATCAAGAACCGCGTTAGCAACGTCCATTACTTCAGCACGAGTTGGCGCATGATTTTCGATCATCGACTGCATCATCTGAGTTGCAGTAATCACAACGCGATTCATACGTCGCGCATCGGCAATTAATTTCTTCTGTACGCCCGGTAACTCAGGGTCACCAATCTCAACGCCCAGATCGCCACGGGCTACCATAATTACATCGCTTGCCTCGATAATTTCATCAATAATTGGCAAGGATTCAGCCCGTTCAACTTTAGCAATAATACCACCATGTCCTCCTGCTGCACGCAATAGGTCACGTGTCTGATTCACATCAGCAGCCGATCGGACAAACGATAAAGCAACATAATCTGCTTCCATCTTGGCCGCCGTCTTAATGTCTTCCTTATCCTTTTCAGTCAACGCTGCAGCTGATAGACCACCGCCTTGCTTATTGATACCTTTTTTGTCAGATAGTTTACCGCCAACAGTCACTTTACAATGAATTTGCGCGCCTTCGACTTCATCAACCCATAATACGATAGCGCCATCATCAAGCAATAATGTGTCACCACGAGCCAGATCATTTGGAAGATCTTTGTACTCGAGTCCGACCGCTTTTTCATTACCAGCGGTCGTATCCATTTCGGCATCAAGGGTGAACATATCACCATCATTCAACTCAACAGAGCCATTCGTAAACGCCGCAATACGTATTTTCGGCCCCTGCAGATCAGCAATAATGCCTACCTGACGACCGCTAGCACGAGCACGATTTCGAACCTTTTCAACGCGAGCTAAATGCTCTTCTGCTTCGCCATGAGAGAAGTTAATACGGCAGACATCAACACCCGCCTGAATTAATTCATCAAGTGCTTTGTCATCGTCCGTTGCAGGCCCGAGGGTTGCAACGATTTTCGTTCTTCTTGGCATAGATAACCTTAACGGTTCGTTTATCTCGGATTATTTGTTTGCTTGAGCCTCTAACATTGCAACTGCGGGTAACGTTTTACCTTCCAGGTACTCCAGAAAAGCACCACCGGCTGTTGAGATATAAGACACTTTGTCATAAATATCGTACTTCTGGATGGCAGCAATCGTGTCACCACCACCAGCTAATGAGAAACCGTCGGCATCAGCAATCGCCATAGAAACGGTTTTAGTGCCTTCTCCAAATTGATCAAATTCGAAGACACCTACTGGACCATTCCATACAATGGTGCCAGCTTTGGAAATGATCTCAGCCAGCTCTTTCGCTGAATCTGGACCTATATCAAAAATCATATCGTCGTCTTCAACATCACCGGCAGCTTTCAGAGTTGCTTCAGCGTCCTCTGCGAATTCTTTGCCACAAACTACGTCCGTTGCAATTGGAATATTTGCACCACGTGCTTCCATCTTCGCAACCAGCTCTTTCGCTGTGTCGACCAGGTCGTTTTCACAAAGTGATTTACCGACGTTGTTACCCATTGCTTTAAGGAACGTATTGGCAATACCACCGCCAACAACCAGCTGATCAACTTTCTCCGACAATGCTTCCAGAACTGTCAGCTTGGTAGACACTTTAGAACCACCAACAATCGCCACCATCGGACGGGCTGGCTCTGCCAGTGCTTTAGCCAGGCTATCGAGTTCATCTGATAACAATAAACCTGCGCAAGCTACAGGGGCCTGAACACCAACACCGTGTGTTGAGGCCTGTGCACGGTGTGCTGTACCAAAAGCATCCATAACGAAGATATCGCACAGTGCTGCATATTTCTTTGAAAGACCTTCATCATCTTTCTTTTCACCCGCATTAAAGCGAACGTTTTCAAATAACACACATTCGCCATCAGCTATTTCATGTGCGTTATCTAGATAATCTTTAATTAGACGCACTTCAGTGCCTAACTTGGCAGACATATCTTCAGCAATTGGCTGCATAGAGTTCTCATCATCCACTTTACCTTCTTCAGGACGACCACGATGAGACATTACCTGAACCTTTGCACCAGCTTTCATACAATGCTCAATTGTCGGCATTGACGCAGTGATACGTGCATCAGAGGTAACCTTACCGTCTTTAACAGGGACGTTTAGATCTGCGCGAATCAATACGCGCTTACCGGCTAGATCAAGGTCAGTTAATTTGATGAAAGACATTCCATATCTCCATTTAAATTTTGTGTTTCAAAAGTATTTTGGTAAATCGAATTTAGCAAAACACTCTTTAATAAAACCGAGGGTCGGAGTCAGATGACTCCGTCCTCGGCATATATCCTCTAATTAAGAGAGATTTTGTTCGCTGGGTAGGCGCAGATCTATTTTGAAAACGGAATGTGCCCGATGATATATAAATGGGCACATAAGTATTTCAAAATTGGGCTTCAACACAGCCCCGTCTGCAAACCTATCCAGCTACAAAAGATCCTTAATTAGCAGCTACGTGCTGAACAAAACGCAGCATGTTACAAGTGTAGCCATACTCATTGTCGTACCAGCTAACAACCTTAACGAACGTGCTATCCAGTGCGATACCCGCTTCAGAATCGAAGATAGAAGAATGACTGTTACCACGGAAATCTGTAGCAACAACTTTCTCATCGGTATAAGCCAAAGTCTCGCCAATTCCTGGAGCCTCTGAAGCCGCTTTCATCGCAGCACAAATTTCTTCGTAAGATGCGTCTTTATCCAGCTCTACAGTCAGATCAACAACTGATACGTCTGAAGTTGGTACGCGGAAAGCCATACCAGTCAGTTTGCCATTCAGTTCTGGCAGTACAACACCAACCGCTTTAGCTGCACCCGTTGAAGAAGGAATAATATTCTCCAGGATACCGCGACCACCGCGCCAGTCTTTCATAGAAGGACCATCAACAGTCTTCTGTGTTGCAGTCGCTGCGTGAACCGTTGTCATCAAACCACGCTTAATGCCCCAGTTATCATTCAGAACTTTAGCAACTGGTGCCAGACAGTTAGTAGTACAAGAAGCAGCAGAAACAATCTTCTGACCAGCGTACTCTTCGTGGTTTACGCCGTAAACGAACATTGGTGTACCGTCTTTAGAAGGAGCAGATTGAACAACTTTGCCTGCGCCTGCATCGATGTGCTTTTGACAAGTTTCTTCAGTCAGGAAGAAACCAGTACATTCGATAACGATATCAACGTCGATATCACCCCATGCCAGATTCGCTGGATCACGCTCTGCGGTCAGACGAATAGTATTACCGTTAACAACCAGGTTATTACCGTCAACAGCGATATCACCGTCGAAGTTACCGTGTACTGAATCGTACTTCAGCATGTAAGCCAGGTAGTCCGCATCCAGCAGATCGTTAATACCAACAACCTGGATGTCTGAGAAATCTTTTGCGATAGCGCGGAACGCCATGCGACCAATACGGCCAAAGCCATTAATACCGACTTTAATTGTCATAGTTATCTCCTAAAAGATAGAGGTTTCAAAAACAGTGGGGCTCGCAAATTTCAATGAAATCTGGAGCCCCTAATAAATAATTAAGCGCT
>CALODD010000086.1:0-44072 GCA_942491945.1 uncultured Gammaproteobacteria bacterium
GAATTACCTGATGGGCGTCAATGCCCCATGGTCTTTTTCCATGAACGCTGGCGCAGATTACCAGATGTTCTCGCACTGGATGAGCGTCTTAGAAATTACGGCGGTTGTACCGATGTATTTAAACATTAAGTAATTCGCTGAAATTTACTTAATACCTTTAAGCTCTTTGAAACGTTTAATATCAGCTTCAGTGGCCGACATGATTTTTTCACGGTCTGCACGTGCTTTGGCCAATTCACCATTACTTGCCTTGAATTCACGTTGCGCACTACGCAGGTTTGCCTTCATTTCCTCACTGGGCGCCTTGCCCTGGCGTTCTACCAGAATCGCTTCCTCCAGCAACTGATCGTACTCTTCCTTAGCATCTATACGATCCATTTCACGTGTTTTAATTAAATCATCCAGATAGGCTAATTTGAGGTCACGCTTGACCAGGATGTCATCAACCGTTTTATACGAAATAAGCAATATTCGATCATGCTTTTTTGAATCTGATTCAGCCTTCTTTCTGGCAGCTTCTTCTGCCGCCAGACGCTCCATCTCAACCTTTTCCTCCTCTGTGATTTTGCCGCGAATAACCCCTTTTTCCTGCCCTTGATCACCAATAATGACTCGATCATGCACCCCCGATTCAGGCGGCGGTGTGGTGGTATAATGCACATTACCTTTTTCATCTACCCACTTGTAATACTTGGCATGCGCATCCAGCGCCAAGAGCGTCAAAGTAATTGATAAGAGAAAGGCGTACTTCATTTCGATAAAAGTGATACAGATATAAGCATTAACATACCAGTTTTTCGACAGCCCTCAAGGGAAGTGTTCACTTAAATGTTAAATAAATTGTGAATTTTATCGAACAAATCATTCTCTTCGTCGCTTCCTTCATTGCGAACCTGTTTTCAGCCTTTGCTGGCGGTGGCGCGGGACTGCTCCAGTTCCCGGTTTTGATCTTTCTCGGCCTGCCTTTCGCTATCGCACTAGCAACGCATAAACTGGCCAGTGTTGCCCTCGGCGTTGGTGCTACACTCCGACATCTCAAGTCGAGTAAGCTAGACAGACGTTTCGCTCTCTTCATTCTGGCAACTGGCGTACCTGGCGTCATCATCGGCGCTAATATTATTCTTTGGGTGCCTGACAGGACGGCAGAAATCGCGCTCGGCATACTAACATTAAGCCTCGGCATATATTCCGGCTTAAAGAAAGAACTCGGTCAGGATCTAGAGGAAAAACACAGGGATACCGCTGGCCTGATCACTGGCGGTCTGGTGTTATTCCTGATCGGTGGATTAAACGGCTCACTGACCTCAGGCACTGGCCTTTTCGTCACCATCTGGTTAGTACGCTGGTTCGGCATGGATTATCAGCGCGCGGTCGCCTACACCCTGATTCTCGTTGGCATGTTCTGGAACGGCTCAGGCGCCATTACACTCGGCATTCTGGGCGAAATCCGCTGGGACTGGATACCAACATTGCTGGTCGCCTCACTGCTTGGTGGCTATTTGGGTGCCCACATGGCCATCAAATACGGTAACCGCTGGATTAAAAGAGTCTTTGAAGTCATTACTGTTTTAGTCGGACTCAAACTCATCATCGGATAGGTTAATTGATGGCGTAGCTAAGTTTTTCACCGACTTTAAGAAGAACGCTGAGTTCGCTGAGATGAGCGCGAGACAAGACCAAGAACCCTTTGAGCCCAATAGAACGTTAATTTCGCTCAGGCGAGTGGAAGACGAGGCAAATCTAATTTCCGAAAACGGAATTTACAATCAGTAAATGAGTATTTCGGAAATTAGATTTAACGAAGTATTCCGCCGCCTGAGTAGAAATTAATGGGCTATGGCCATTTCTAGTTCGAGGAAAGTCTGCGCCTTCTCCGTCGGCCTAATCGGCATCCCCATCTGCCGGCTAATCTGGGAAGTCGAGAAGATGCCTCTAATCAGCATACCCATATCGCCTTCACGAGATTCAATCACTAGCGCATGTTGCCGGCCTGCACCGGTCAGTGTCTTCACAACGTCACCGACATGACTAGCACGCACATCTTCTATCCGCATCACTTCAATCTGCTGAATCGGCGTCATAATGTCGCCAACCAGAATATCGGAATGCATTACACCTGACTCCTGGCTATAGCGCATCGGTTTTTCACCCTGGATATCAGAAGCAGTGATTAACCCCATAACCTTACCGTCCAGATCTTCAACGAGTAATAACCGCACGCCTTTGTGAACCATGACCTGCAGTGCATCATCTACCGTTTTAGCTGGCGAAACGGTAATTGCACTTGTCAAACATAAATCGGTCATAACGTCGAATGCCGGACTAGTCGGCATAACATGATCAGGGAGCACCTGTGAAGGTTTGATATAACGTACGGGACCGTTAAGTTCGCTTAATGCGATAGGATGAAATGCAATTGCCATAATCCTGTCCTCGTATTTTTTAAGTCATTACTTAAGGAATAGACGACAAAAGCAGAATCTTCAAGTTAAACAATCTATGGCGGGGGCGCAATGTATTGACTATCACGTAACCACGTAATGTGATCGTTCTTAATTTTCAATGGTATTGAAGTCAGTGACTGCCCAACGCATGGCCCCATTACACAACGACCTTTATCTATCGTAAAACGTGCGCCATGCAGAGCGCATTGAATCTCAGTGGCATCTAGACTCAGAAATTGATGCGGCATCCACTCCAGTGGCGCACCCGTATGAGGACAGCTATTGATATAACCGTAAAACTGATCGTCTTGATGAATAACAAAAACATCGACAGTACTCCCCGTTTCATGCGCAGAAAAACCACGCGAACTATCAAGAGGAATTTCATCTATGGAACAGAGTTCGATACTATGTGTCTCAGACATAAGAATAATTAATCAGGAATTACGATGTACGAAACTCCCGCAGCAGCAGAGAGCGCATTTTACACAGCGATAGAACAGAAAGACATCGATACTATGCTCAATGTTTGGCTAGACTCTGAACATATCGTTTGTATTCATCCTATGGGCGCTCGCCTGCAAGGGAAAACTGAGGTGCTGGAAAGCTGGGAACAGATATTCACTAACGACAACACGCTGCATTTTGATATCAATGATGTTGACCAGCAATTGTCAGGCAAACTGGCTGTACATATTTTGCACGAACGTGTCACGCCATCTACGACACCCGACAAAACCACGGTTATTGAAACAACCAATGCTTACAAATTAACCGACGAAGGCTGGCGCATGATTTTGCATCATGCTTCCATCTCACCAAAAACTGCTGAAGAACGCAAAGACCTGAGTGACTCGGCAGAACCTAAGGTATTACACTAAGTAACCGCTTTCTTCGCTTCCTGCTTCATCAAGACCAGTATCAACAAGACAGAAGGTAGTCCTAGTGCAGCTGCGTATAGGAAGAATACAGGATAGCTGGTTGCATCGACTACGACACCAGAGAAACCACCTATAAATTTTGGTAGGAGCAGCATAATCGAACTAAACAATGCATATTGCGTTGCGGTATAAGCTCGATTCGTCAAGCTGGAGAGATAAGCGATAAATACCGTACCGGCCAAACCACCTGCTAGATTATCTGCACCAACGACAAGAATTAACCAGATGACTAGTGGTTGCTGACCGGCTAACCAGGCAAATAGTAAGTTGGTCACAATCACAATAATTGCACCCGCCAGAAGCATATTTAACACGCCATAACGAACGACGAGCACGCCCCCAATCAATGCGCCCGAGATCGTAATAAACTTACCCACCAGGCCGCTGACAATACCAATCTCTGTGCCGGTGTACCCCATGTCCTGATAGAACGGGAATGCCATCACACCAAGTGTTATATCACTCATGCGGAACACCGCGATAAAACTTAAAATCAGCAGAGCCTTCCAGCCATTCCGTGCAAAGAAATCAGCAAAGGGACAGATCACCGCACCAACAAACCACGCCTGAATACTCCGGATTTTTTCGGGCAAATGGCTATTGTTTTCCAGCAGGCAAACCACGCGTTCTTCCGTTTGCCATTCTTCATCAGAAAGCGTGTGATCCGGCTCACTGATGATGAACGTACTCACTACGCCAACAATCATAAACACAGCCATTGCCAGATAGGCCACCGACCATGATGTGATATCGGCAATCACAAACGCCATACTTCCCGCGATAATCATGCCCAGCCGATAACCCAACTGATACGTCCCAGCCATCGCACCCTGATACTCATCATCAATGGCTTCGATTCGCCATGCATCAATAGTGATGTCCTGAGTTGCCGATGAAAAAGCGGTAAGCACCGCGAAAGCAATTACGATACCGAGATCGGCTTTCGGGTCGAAGAATGACATCGCAACCAGGCCAGTTATGACACCAGCTTGCGCCAACAACATCCAGCTCCGTCGTTGTCCTAATACGGAAGTGAGCAATGGCAAAGGCAGTCGATCAACTAGTGGCGACCAGATGAACTTCAAACCATAGGCCAAGGCTACCCAACTGACAAAACCAATGGTGGTTTTATCAACACCTTCACTATTCAGCCAGGCCGATAGAGTACCGAAAACTAGCAGAATCGGCAGGCCTGCAGAAAAACCCAGAAACAACATCGCCAGCACTTTTGTATTTTTATAAATCGCAAAAGATTCTTTCCAGTCATGCAGGCGCGCTTTAGAAATCATAATTCGTTATGAAATCTCAAAGTCATAGTCCATGGTGAATGGCGCATGATCTGAAAACCATTCATCCGTAAACACGCTAGCACTTTTCACCGTATCGGAAAGATTCGGCGTAATGACCTGATAGTCGATACGCCACCCGACATTATTCTCACGTGCTTTTCCGCGATTAGACCACCAGGTGTACTGCTCTGTTTCTGGTTCAATCACACGGTAGGCGTCGACATAACCAAACTCATCACCGAATAACTTATCCATCCACTCGCGCTCGTGTGGCAGAAAACCGGAATTCTTTTTATTGCCCTTCCAGTTTTTCAGGTCGATCTCATTATGCGCGATGTTCCAGTCGCCACAAACGACGACATGCTTTTGTTCTTTTTTTAACTTTGCCAGTTGCTCAGGGAAAACTTCCAGAAAACGATCTTTCGACGCCTGACGTTCAGGGCCAGAAGAACCCGATGGCGCATACAGGGACACTACTGATATATCCTTGAAACGAGCTTCAATGTAACGCCCTTCATTATCGAATTCATCGACACCAAAGCCAGTGATTACTTCATCTGGCTTTTGCTTACAGTAAATGCCTACACCGCTATAGCCCTTCTTCTCGGCCTGATAATAATGACAGTCAAAACCCTCTGGCCAGAACATGGGGTCTTCAAGCTGATCGACCTGAGCCTTCAGCTCCTGAATACAAACCACATCGGCATCCTGCCTCGGGAGCCAGTCGAAAAAACCTTTACGGGCAGCGGCACGGATGCCATTGACGTTAACTGAAATAATACGCATTGAATTTATTTGGAGTTATGAATTTATGTGTCTAGAAGTGGCGTGTATGATACGCGCCGCCGCCGTGATAACAAGAACGGCCTCTATCAAAGCAGACTGACGGAAACCGCTATGCAGGACTATCAAAAAGAATTTCTTGAATTCGCACTTTCTCAGGGCGTACTCAAATTTGGTGAATTCACCCTCAAGTCAGGCCGTCTGAGCCCATACTTCTTCAATGCGGGCCTGTTCAACACCGGCGTTTCCCTTGCGCGTTTAGGCAAATACTACGCACAGGCTATCGTCGATAGCGGCGTCGAATTCGATGTCCTGTTTGGCCCAGCCTACAAAGGCATCCCACTTGCTGCAGCAACAGCTGTTGCACTCGCTGACCAGCATGATCGCGATGTCCCGTACTGCTTTAACCGCAAAGAAGCCAAAGACCACGGCGAAGGCGGCAACCTCGTCGGCGCTCCACTCGAAGGCCGCATCCTCATCATCGATGATGTCATCACCGCTGGTACCGCCATACGCGAAGCCATGGATATCATCGCTGCAAATGGCGCAAAAGCGGTTGGCGTCGCTATCGCACTGGATCGTATGGAAAAAGGTCAAAGTGACCGCTCCGCGATTCAGGAAGTTGAATCGGATTATGATTTAACGGTTATGAACATCGCCAACCTCGAACTATTAATACAGTTCATCGAAGACTCTGGAGATTATGATGAGTATCTGGAAGCGATGAGAAGTTATAGGGAGCAATACGGGATTTAATGCTGTACTTATTCTGATACTTACATAAAAGAAAAAGCCATGCAGGTCTCCCTGCATGACTTCTTCACCTCACCTCAGCAATATTAAACACGACGCCAGGGGGATCATCTGCCCCGAGGCGCCGCTTGGCTACGCCACATGGCTGTGTGGCGATTTATCCGCTACGCGGAATCTCTAAAATTTTTATGGGAAGGCAGGTATTGTCGGCTCTTCACCTTTAATATCAGCTTCTGGATGATGACTTCGTACCAACTCGGTAATATCTTCAACCCGACGTTTGGGTACATCCACCATCATCAGAATATCACCCGAACGTATCGCGGCTTCAAATGCGGCAAGTTGTGTGTTCGGCACATCACCTGCAATCATGCCGGATACCCAGACACCCATGAATGCACCCCCTAATGTCATGGTAAAGATACCTCCGATACCTAACGGTAACCCGCCATCGGTAAAGAACATGGCGATCATGGCAGCGACAAAACCGGTGACTGCACCGACAACCAAACCTAGCTCCATGCCGTGTATGAGATCGGATTTCTGAAAGATATTGGCTTCTGGTAAGCCAGTCATAGGGGTGCCGTCTCGTGCCAGCACGTGCATATGCCCTTCATCAATACGTGCAAGCAATAACTCATCGACTACCTTGCGCACTACATCGATATTCGGAAATAGAAAATACAATCGTCTACGCATGTTAATTCTCCTGTCGTTATTAAAACTTCAATCGAACAACAAACTTCGTTACTTTCAGTATAGACAAGGTTTAAAGATTTGCTGGCTAGCTTCCAGCAAGCGATTAGTATTCGTCGAGCGCTAGCCCTTCAACTGTGTCCAGCGGACTTGCCCAGTTCTCGTGCGAAGTCATGCCACTGTCTGCGACAAAATCCTCACGCATCATGTCCATTGCGCCGGAATAATCTTCCGGTGGATCGATGTGAGCCAGTGGTAACTGCCCCCAGCTGACAAAGTCGATCTCTTCAATGGCGCCATCAAAGTACTGAATTTCTATGGTGCCCTCTTCTGAATCGATCGCAACAATCTCAAAATTCTGTCCATCTAGCCCCTGATACCAGTCACCAACGACTGGTTGTACTTTAAAGTCCATTCCTCACCTCACATTAACCAACATTCCTGTCTTTATAACGGGATAATTTTTGACTCCCTCACCTCTATTATTAGCCGAACACCCAACCATGGACAAGTATTATTTCTATGCATATTGACTTTGTTTATAGGTGAATTCTTAATGACTACGGCTATCTACATGATTATTAAAGAACTCTGTTGCCAATAGCGTATAGTTAGCCTTATTACAGATTGACAGCTCAATATGGACGATTCGATTACAGTTGCGATAACAGGGGCTTCAGGAGCCTTATATGCCCTCAGACTTCTGGAAACCCTGCTCAAAGCCGACCAGACGGTTAACTTGCTGATCAGTAAAGCCGGACAGATCGTGCTCGGCATGGAGACCGATCTTTCACTGTCCTCACAACCGAATAAAATCCAGCAACAACTCACCGAACATTTCTCTGCTCGACCTGAACAGATTCGAGTTTATGGACGAGACCAGTGGACTGCACCTATCGCCAGCGGTTCGGGTATCGCCAAAGCCATGGTCGTCTGCCCCTGTACTACAGGCACATTAGCCTCTGTTGCTACGGGACAGTCTTCCGATTTACTGGAACGAGCGGCTGATGTGACTATCAAGGAACAGAAAAAGCTGATTATGGTAGTGCGTGAAACCCCACTATCAGCGATTCACCTGGAACACATGCTAAAGCTTGCTCAGCTTGGCGTCGTGGTGATGCCTGCCAATCCCGGCTTTTATCATGGTGTCGAGAGTGTCTCGGATATTGTAGACTTCATGGTAGGACGTATTCTTGATCATCTCGATATTCCTCATGACCTTACGCCGCGTTGGGGTATAGACGTATAATCGCTAATTCGTTTGCTGTTTGACCGTGCTGACGGTCCCTTTAATTACAGGATAGATGTAACGACATGAAGTGTCTGAATGATTATCAAATGACGATTGCAGGGAAGACCCTGAAACCCATCATGATTGGCGGCATGGGCGTCGACATTTCTAATACCGACCTGGCACTAGTCGCTGCTCGTCTTGGCGGTATTGGTCATATCTCTGATGCCATGTCACCTACCGTTACGGATCGTCGCTACAAAACTAATTTTATTAAAGACAAAGTTAAGCAATTCAAACATACCGTCGGTCAAACCGATAAATCTGAAGTTCAGTTTGACCTGGCGCATATTGCTTCCGCTCAAGCGATTCATGTCACCCGCACCATGGACCAAAAAGAAGGTGATGGTCTGATTTATATCAATGTCATGGAAAAATTGAGCATGAATAACCCCAAGGAAACTTTACAGATTCGTATGGAGTCTGCGATGGATGCGGGTATTGATGGCATTACACTCAGTGCCGGTCTGCATCTTGGCAGTATGGCATTGGTCAAAGACCACCCACGTTTTCGTGAAGTCCACTTTGGCATCATTGTTTCATCTGTTCGCGCCCTGCAATTATTTCTGCGTAAGAACAAATCACTAGATCGCTTGCCCAACTATGTCATTGTCGAAGGCCCACTTGCAGGTGGCCACCTTGGTTTTGGTATTGATAACTGGCAGGACTTTGACGTTTATCAAATCACTAAAGAAGTCCGAGACTGGATTCTGGAACAGGGTCTGGATATTCCTGTGATCGCCGCTGGCGGTATTTTTACCGGAAGTGATGCAGTGAAAGCCATTGAACATGGCGCTGCAGGCGTCCAGGTTGCGACCCGTTTTACGGTGAGCAAAGAATGCGGCTTGCCCGATGATGTAAAACAGGAATACCTGAAGACTGACGAAGATAATATTGAGGTGAATACCATCTCACCAACGGGTTATCCCATGCGCATGCTGAAAAACAGTCCAACGATTGGTAAAGGTATACAACCCAACTGTGAGTCATTCGGTTATTTACTCGATAGCAAAGGTCGTTGTGCTTATATCGATGCCTACAATGCAGAAGTGGCTGCACATCCCGATGAAAAGAAAATTCACGTCACCGACAAGACATGTTTGTGTACCGCAATGCGTAAATTCGAGTGCTGGACCTGCGGCGCTTATACCTATCGTCTAAAAGATACGACAAATAAAAATGATGATGGTAGTTATCAACTACCGAGCGCAGAACATATCTTTAACGATTACCTGTACAGTACCGACCATGAGGTCAGCCTGCCGTCATCTACGTGAGTAGCGCAGAACATTGAGAATGGTTTGCCCGTCAATCGGGTGCAGGACATGCCCAACCGGGCTTAGCCATAAATTCGATTTTGCACCAATCGAAGCGATGGATGCCATATCCTGTGATGCTGGCGGCACCAGTTTATCGTGCTGCCGGACGACTGAATGATATTCAATGTTGGGATGCACCTGCTGATTACCCCAGGCCAGTAACTGATTATTGAAAGCCGGTAGCATATCAACTAGCGCCGACTGGGAACGCTCCAGATAATCGTAGGCATCGCCACCAAAAAAAGATTTCATCGCGTCCCAACCAGGTCCTGGACAGAAAAAAGGCTTGTCGTCGACCACATCCAGCCCCTGCATTGCACGCGGTGTACCCTGATGCGGTGACGCAATAGTGATTAAACGCGATACCCGTGCAAGATTCCCGTTTAGCAAGACCAGTCGAGATACCACACCACCCGCAGAATGACCGATAAGCGTCAGATGATCGGTCGCGTGCCGCTGACGCAGACGCTGTAAAAACATCATTAATACCTGTGACTGGTGATAAAGCGACTGATTCGCGGGTAACTGTACGGTATAAAAAACATTGTTGGTACCTGGCCTCTGCTCACCCGGCAAACCGACATGTTGCCATCCACTACGAGCCAGAGTCGCAGTAACACCGCTTTTTTGCCAGCTACTATGATCCGATGCATAACCATGTACCATCACCATAACTTCGGCCTGCAACGGCGTCGCTATGCTTAGTATGCAAAGGAATAAAACAGATTTAAAACTCATGATCCACATTTCTCAGGACTATAACCTTTGAGTATAGTGATCACGAAGAAGCTGTAAATGATACACATCAAACTGATGCGCGGGCGATTCAGGCAACCTGCTCCTGCTCAACATCAAGAGGATATAGTGGTTGTGGCTCACTAATGCAAAAACCCTGCGCGAAATCGATGCCCATATCTTTGACGACATCATAGATCGCCTGACTTTCAACATATTCAGCAACAGTCGCAATCTTGACGGTATGACAAAAATCATTCATCAATCGAACGACTTCACGGTCAATATCATCACTCAAAATATCACGAATAAATGAACCATCAATTTTCACGTAATCCACTTCCAGGCGTTTGAGATAGGTAAATGAAGACATACCAACACCGAAGTCATCTAAAGCCAACTGACAACCGTTCTGCCGAAGGACAGACAATAATTTTTGTGTACGATCGATGTTGGCAATAGCAACACTCTCTGTCACTTCAAAACAGAGATGTGTTGATAACTGCGGGCGCTCACGCAATAGATTATCTAACGCACTGATAAATTTGCTGTCACTTAATGATGCGCCCGATAAATTGATACTGTAAGTCTGGTCGGCATCCCATAGGCTCGGATTGGCTTCAAGGTGATCAATAACTCGTTTGACTACCCATGTATCGATAACCTCCATCAAATGAAACTTTTCTGCCGCGGGTAAAAAGTTAGCCGGCAATATCGGCTGGCCATCACTATCCAGCATGCGCAGCAGAATTTCATGATGTGTAATTTCTGATGATGGTAGATGTTGAATAGGCTGTATGTACAACAGCAACTGGTTTTTGAAAATCGCGTCTTTAATACGTCCAACCCAGCTGATCTCATGTTCTCTTCTGAGGATTTCAGAATTGTCCTGCTGGTAAATACAGACCCTGTTTCTACCTGTATCCTTCGCTGTATAACAGGCGCTATCAGCATCTTTAAGTAACTGACTAATATCTCGAGTTATGCCATCTATCATCGCCAGACCAATGCTGACACCGATAGAAAACTGCTCACCTTCCCACTGGAATGGAAAGTCTGCAATTTTATGACGAATCTTTTCAGCAATTTCATAAGCTGATTCCATACTGCACCCATGCAGTAACACACCGAATTCATCACCACCCACTCGCGCAAGCATGTCTGATTGGCGCACAGTAGCTAACAATGCTAGTGACAAATCTTTTAACAGTTGATCTCCGGCGGCATGACCACAGCTATCATTAACTACTTTGAAGTCATCAAGATCCATAAATAACAGCGCATGTTGACGATTGTCGTCAGCGTTAATCCTTTCCGTTAGTACATGCTCAAATTCTCGACGATTAACCAGCCCAGTTAAAGGATCATGACTGGCCTGGTAATGGATTTGGCGAGTATTACGTGCGGCCAAACGGATGACAGCAACAGAGATCACAATACTAATCAGCAGTACAGTACCAAAGATCAGAAGTACAACATCTCGTGTTTTTAAATAACTGGCATTGGCAGAATCAACAGCCTGCTGCGCGTACAGTTCTTCTAATGCAATCAAGTCATCAAGCAATGATAAAATTGCCTGTTGCCATTCAGCTGCAGCCTGCATTGCGGGGATAACTTCTTTATCCTGACCACCTTCTATTAGCAATGACATCGCTCGATCATTCAGAGGCTGAGCCAGAATTGTTGTCTCGCTGAGTTGATGATGTAAAAATTCTTCTTTCTCATCCATGCCTAAAGCGATCAGCTTCAATCGTGCTTTACGATACTTGCCTGCTTCCTGATAAAAACTCAGGGAATAATCATCAACTTCAAAAGGATCTTCAGTTAAGCGAGCGTTTCTTAAAATCATCGCACGCTTATGAATTGCGTCGCGCATGGCATGAGCAGATGAAATTTTAATATTGTTAATCTCAACGACCTTTTCCAGCTCGGCATTAACGTTGTTGATCTGCGTAAGTGAGACAACGGTTAACGCTAGCATCAGTGCCAGAATAACCAGAAAGCCGAAGCCGATTAGATTTTTTGTCTTATCTAGCATGGCACGGCTGTTGTACAGCTCGACAAAGCTGTAAATTCGGTTTGGAAAAGTGAGTTATGTGGCAGGGCTTTAATCCCATTATTTTATTGTGTATATAGACAGATCCCAGTTGCCTATTCTACACAACATTCAAAGCAGTGAAATAAACGAATCAGCTCAAATTGTGAATTTCGTCATGCTTCTGATTAACCTAGAGTAAATAACAGGCTATAAGGCCCGAAATCACATAGATGAAAGCGTTACTCTCGCTGCATCAATGGTTGCTTCAATATCTTCGTGCGTATGCATAACAGATACAAAACCCGCCTCATAAGCGGATGGAGCCAGATAAACGCCTGCATCCAGCATGCCATGAAAGAACTGCTTAAAACGATCAATCTCACAGGCTGATGTCCCCTGAAAGCTCGTCACTTTATCCGCATCAGTAAAAAACAGACCGAACATGCCACCCACATGATTTTCCGTCATGGCGATACCAGCCTCCTCAGCGACCTGCATAATGCCACTGGTGAGCTTTTCCACTTTATGTTCAAGTGATTCATAAAAACCGTCTTTTGAAATCAACTCGAGCGTTTTTAAGCCCGCCGCCATGGCGACAGGGCAACCAGATAGGGTACCTGCCTGATAGACTGGTCCCAGTGGTGCGATATATTCCATAATCTCTCGCTTGCCGCCAAACGCGCCGACTGGCAGACCACCGCCGACAACTTTTCCTAATGTCGTCATATCCGGCGTTACACCGTAATACTGTTGAGCACCGCCAAGCGATACGCGAAAACCGGTCATGACTTCATCAAAGATTAAGACCACGCCATAGTCATCACATAGCTTACGCAGACCTTCCAGAAAACCTGGTACTGGCGGTATACAGTTCATATTGCCAGCCACGGGTTCAACGATGATACAGGCCAGTTCTTCTCCATATTGCTTAAACGCTTCGGTGACCTGTTCAAGGTCATTAAATGTCAACGTCAGGGTATGTTCCGCCAGAGATGCCGGAACGCCCGGTGATGTCGGTACACCCAGGGTCAGCGCGCCGGAACCGGCTTTCACCAACAATGAATCTGAATGGCCGTGATAACAACCTTCAAACTTCATGATTTTATCGCGACCGGTATAACCACGCGCCAGCCGAATCGCACTCATGGTTGCTTCTGTACCAGAGCTCACAAAACGAACCATATCGATTGAAGGTACCAGATCGATAACTTTTTGAGCGATGACGGTTTCAATCTCAGTCGGCGCGCCAAAGCTTAAGCCTTCTTCAGCCTTTTCCTGTACCGCTTTAATCACCTCAGGATGAGAATGGCCAAGAATCATTGGCCCCCAGGATGCGACGTAATCAATGTATTGCTTGTCGTCCGCATCATAAACATAAGCACCTTTGGCACGTTTAAAGTAAACCGGCGTACCACCGACACCTGCGAACGCCCGTACAGGCGAATTCACGCCACCAGGGATAACAGACTGGGCTTCAGTAAACAGACTCTCAGAACGACTCATTGAAAACGTACCTTAAAGATAAATAAAATATTGAATAAACATAATTAACGGACAAACAGAGCAGTTAAATCACGTGCTGCCTGCAGGACATCATCCTGGCTGAATACGCCATTAATCACAGCGAGCATATCTGCCCCGGCCTCCACCAGTGGCGCGCCATTCTCTGCGGTGATCCCACCAATTGCAACTATTGGCAATCGAACCTGCTGTTGAGCTTGCCGTAGCACATCGATATTCGCAGGAGTTGCTTGTGGTTTGCTTACAGAAGAATAAAACCGCCCAAATGCCACGTAGTCGGCCTTCTGTCTTTGCGCGTTCAGGGCAAGCCCAATATCCGCGTAGCAGGAAATGCCGATAATTTTTCCAGGCCCTAGTTGTGTTCGTGCTGCTGGTAGATCCAGGTCTTCTGACCCCAGATGCACACCATCGGCATTGGTTTGTCTGGCCAGCTCAACGTCATCGTTTACAATAAACAGGGCGCCACGTTCACGACATAACGTCGCCAGGGCCACGGCATCTTGCTGCCTGTCTTTCAGCGCAGAATACTTATCACGATATTGAACAACACTTGCCCCACCCAGCAAAGCATGGTCAACATCCTGTAATAGCTGATCGTGTGTTTTACTGGCATGATCAGTAATGACGTAAAGACCTTCCATCATCACTTGTCCGTCCAGTAAAACCGGTGAGGTTGTAGTTGACCTTTACCTATAGGGTAAGCGTGCTTCAATGAGTCCCAGGTATATTGTTGCGCTTCACGTGCAGCGGAATGCGGTTCATGCCCATGAGCTAGCAGGCCGGCAATACTCGACGCCAATGTACAACCTGACCCATGAAACTCGCCATCCAGGCGCGGCCAGTGAAATTGTTCCAGACAACGATTATTGCCATACAACTTGTTCGTTACCTGATCACCTTGCTCATGACCTCCGCTAATCAATACATATTCGCAACCCTGATCCAGCAAGGCTATGCCACAGGCATCCAGGGTATCTGCATTGGGGGCCAGACGCCGTGCCTCCGGCCCATTGGGTGTTAAGACAGTCGCTAACGGAAATAACAGGCTTTGCATGGCGTCCTGCGTATCATCTTCCTGCACAGATCCACCGCCCCCAGCTCGCAACACTGGGTCAATTACAATCGGAACATGTGTGAATTCCTGTAATAACACGTGAATTGCTTCCGCAATTTCAATCGAAGGTACAAGACCAATCTTGATGGCGCTGATGGATATATCGGCCAACAAGGTACGCGCCTGTTCTATCAGTTGCGAAGCGGGCGTACTGTGAATTGAATAGACATTATTTGTATCCTGCGATGTCAGGCAGGTCACCAGTGTTGCTGCATGACAGCCATTACTCGCCAGCGCTTCAATATCGGCCTGAAGTCCGGCACCACCCGAAGGGTCATGGCCAGCAAACACCAAACATACAGGAACTTTCGTCATAACAGTTCAATCTGTGATTCCATGTTTGTAGAATAGCAAACCTGAATGTTTAACAAACTGGAGTTTCCCTTGGAATATCGAACATGGATGTGCGTGACCTGCGGCTTTATTTATAACGAAGAAGAAGGTCTACCCAATGAAGGCATTCCACCCGGCACATTATGGAGTGAGATTCCTATGAACTGGCGTTGCCCTGATTGCGGGGTCGGAAAGGAAGACTTCGAGATGGTGGCTATCTGACACCCATAGCTGGGTGCAGATCAATCCGGAAAACTATTTCAGCAGTTCCCTGGAAATTTCATCCAGCTACCGTAGTGACACTCATAAGGGATGCCATCAGCGCAAATACCCTCACCATCAGCAAATTCCTGGCCATTCCAGGTACACTTTACCTCGCCATCAGCGATGACAGTAGCATCGTCACCACCACCCCCAACGGGTGAATTAGGAAGGCTATCGTCACGTGCTGCGACCGGTGTTTTTACTCCGCTCATAGAACTCTCCATCTATTCTTATTGGTGCGACTAAAGGCTAACACGAAGAATTAGCCGTATACCAGCCCGAATTATCAGGACGGAGATTCAGTTTTATCAGATCGACGTTTATGGTTTGAGTGACGATTTCCACGGCGAGGTGGACGGTTAGCACCTGAACCTGGCTTACCCGATTTGCCCTTATGATGTGGGCGCTTCTTGCGAGGTTCAAATTTTGGCGGCTTTGGCTCAACCAGTAAATCAGGGTCTACCGATTCATTCGGCAATTTTTGACCAATGTAGTCTTCAATATCCGGTAAATAATAAGAATATTCTTCACAGGCGAAGCTAATCGCATCACCTTCTGCACCAGCACGAGCAGTTCGGCCAATCCGATGCACATAGTCTTCAGCATCACTCGGCAAATCATAATTGATAACATGGCTCACATCCGGGATATGTAACCCACGCGCAGCGACATCGGTCGCGACCAGGATCGGCAGATCACCCGTACTGAAACGCTCCAGTAAACGCATGCGTTTCTTCTGTGGTACATCGCCAGAGATGACAGCACCATCAATATCATTTCCTTGTAGATAGGCTGCAATCTTCTCGCCCACACGCTTGGTATTTACAAACAGAATGGTTCGTTTGAAATGCTCTTTTTGCAACAGTCCCAGCAGTAATGGAATTTTTTCATTCATTGCGGTGTAGTAAACAACCTGACGTATACGATCGACTGTTTTCTGATCCGGCTCGATTTCGACTTCTACCGGATTGTTCATATGCTCATAGGCAAGTTCTGCAACACGATGAGATAGCGTCGCGGAAAACAGCATATTTAACCGTTGATCGGGCTTCGGCATACGACGTAACAGATAACGAATATCATCGATAAAACCAAGATCAAACATACGATCGGCTTCATCCAGAACCATGACATCAATGGCCTTCAGGTCGAAAACTTTCTGTTTGAAGTAATCGATCATACGACCGGGCGTGCCCACCAGTATATCCAGACCTTCTTCCAGCATCGTGCGTTGCTCAACATACCCTGCACCACCATAGACGACACCCAGTTTCAGACCGGAATGTTGCCCTAAAGACTGCGCATCCTTCTCAATCTGAATGGCGAGTTCACGCGTCGGCGCAAGAATAATCGCTCGCGGCTGGTTTTGGCGGCGCTTCTCATGTGCCGGTTTACGCAGCAGATGGTTCATAGTCGCCAACAAAAACGCGGCAGATTTACCGGTTCCGGTTTGTGCCTGGCCCGCAACATCTTTTCCTGCTAACGCTTCGGGTAAGCTTAAGGCCTGTATGGGTGTGCAGTGTGTAAACCCGGTTGAGGCAATTCCCTGTAACAGCTCTGGTGCTAATTCCAGTGAATCAAAACGGGTTTCTGATAAGTGTGTATCGCTCATAGGGCGCGCACTATACAGGAATCACATAGACATAGCAGGGTAAAGGGCTTGCATTGTGCGTATATTTCAGTTCAAATACGACCTCAAGAGGGGTTCTGCCGGTTTCCTACCGGTTAAATCAAAAGAACTTAGACGCTTTTCCAACGAAAAATAATCCGTATAACAAATTCTATTCCTACAATCATATTTCCAAATTGAAGCCCGTTTTATCGGCCGACAGCCATTTAACTTAAATTCTCTGACCATATCCGGAGGTCATTCCAGTGAGTGATAAAATCGTATATACCACAGACAGTAACTTTGAATCCGACGTTCTACAGGCAGATGTGCCCGTATTGGTCGATTTCTGGGCAGAGTGGTGCGGCCCGTGCAAAATGATCGCCCCCGTCCTGGACGAAATTGCTGATGAATATGATGGCAAGGTCAAAGTTGCCAAATTAAATATTGATGACAATGCTGACACGCCACCAAAGTTTGGTATCCGTGGCATTCCAACACTGATCCTTTTTAAAAATGGCGCAGTTGAAGCAACCAAAGTTGGCGCTGTATCAAAGTCTCAGTTAACCGCCTTCATCGATAGCAATATCTAAGCTGCGGCTCAATGACAGACCTAGCAGATTTTCCTTTTACTCAGTGCACAATTAACCGGCACCCTATTACTTTCCAGGGCTGACCATTCGGACAGCCTCAACGCATACTTCACCAGGTGTTCTATGAATCTTACTGAATTAAAACAAAAACCCGCCCACGAACTCATCGACATGGCCCGCGAACTGGGTATTGATAATATGTCGCGAAATCGTAAACAGGATGTGATTTTTTCGATCCTGAAAAAGCAGGCAGGTAACGGTGAAGACATCTATGGTGATGGCGTACTGGAAATACTCCAGGATGGCTTTGGCTTCTTACGTTCAGAGACAAGCTCCTATCTGGCTGGTCCGGATGATATCTATGTATCACCCAGTCAGATTCGTCGCTTTCAATTACGTACTGGCGATACCATCGCCGGAAAAATTCGCCCACCCAAACAGGGCGAGCGCTATTTTGCATTATTAAAGATTCAAACCATTAATGGTGAAAAACCCGAGAAGGCGCGTAACAAGGTTCTGTTTGAGAATCTGACGCCATTGTTCCCAACAGAACGTTTAACACTGGAACAAGGTAATGGTAGTAGCGAAGACATTACTGGCCGTATCATTGACCTGATTTCACCGGTCGGTAAAGGCCAACGTGGTCTCATCGTTGCGCCACCGAAGACTGGTAAAACCATGATGTTGCAGAACATCGCCCAGGCAATTTCATACAACCATCCCGAATGTCACCTCATCGTCCTGCTGATCGACGAACGTCCGGAGGAAGTCACCGAGATGGAACGCTCAGTTCGTGCTGAAGTGATTTCTTCGACCTTTGACGAGCCAGCAACACGCCACGTACAGGTTGCAGAAATGGTCGTAGAAAAAGCCAAACGTCTGGTTGAACATAAGAAGGATGTTGTCATCTTACTCGACTCCATGACTCGTCTGGCCCGCGCATACAACACCGTAGTTCCTTCATCCGGCAAAGTACTTACCGGTGGTGTTGATGCCAATGCATTACAGAAACCACGTCGTTTCTTCGCTGCAGCACGTAACATTGAGGAAGGCGGCTCACTGACGATTCTATCGACAGCGCTAATTGATACCGGTTCCAAGATGGACGAAGTCATCTACGAAGAATTCAAAGGCACAGGTAACAGTGAAATCCACCTGGATCGTAAAGTGGCTGAAAAACGTACTTACCCAGCTATTAACATTAATCGTTCGGGTACACGTCGTGAAGAGAAGCTGACTGCAGCAGATGAATTACAGAAACTGTGGATTCTACGTAAGCTGCTTCATCCAATGGATGAAATGGCCGCAATGGAATTTATACTGGATCGTCTAAAAGCGACTAAGACCAACTCTGAATTCTTTGATGCGATGAAGCGTTAATTAACGCGCTAGCACCCTGACCGCCTCCTGAATATCCGGGTGGTCGAACTCACGACCTCCTACCGCACGATAAGCAAGCTTGCCCTGCTTATCGATTATATATGTCGTTGGTAGACCCTTTACTTTCCAGGTCCCCATGGAGTCGCCATCGGCATCCATTAACATCTGGAATGTTGGCGAAGGCTCCACAGTACCCAGAAAAGAAAAGACGGTATCCTCATCTTCCCCTATATTCACCGCAAGCATCTCGACACCTGAACCGGTATTCGTTGTTGCCTGATATAAACGTTCCAGAGAACCCATTTCCCGGCGACAAGGCGGGCACCAGGTAGCCCAGAAATTGACAACAACAACCTTACCTTTGAATGAAGCAAGATCAACCATCTCATCATCCAGGTTCTTAAATTTCAGCGCCGGCGCTTCAATAGATTGTTTTATCGTAGTTAAATTATGCGTTAGCGGCGGCAACCCGTCAGATGCTAAAACTGGTGCAACGATATAAAACAAGCAGCTGAAAAACGTCCAACGTAATGATCGTTTAATTATCTTTTGCACATTGAACTCCTGATAATGTTGCTTCGTATGGCTTACTATTAATATCCCATATCGCTGTAATATCAAATATTGTCTCCGGCTTTAAACCAACCGATAACATACCCTGATTCCAGTCACCGCCGGGCTCATATTCCTGCTCAGGCGGAAACTGCGCCCAACGAAATGCCACTCTGGCAGGCTTGGCAATCCCAAGTTTTTCATATTCACCCAACCAGCTTTTAATTGGTTTTAGTTGATGTGGCTTACCATTCGACACCACTTTCCAGTTATTGCGAATAAAATGAATAGTTCCCGATGCATCCTCATTACGCAATACCGTCATATACACACAGGAGGTAGCAAAGGATTGCGCCTGTTTCAGCGTAAAGCCGCGATTAACATAAAACGCACGGCCCTGATCAGGCAATATCTGTGTCAGTGAAAAGTGCACACCATGCTGTTTCGTCTCCCACGTCATTGCACCACTACCGGCGTTCGTACTGACCTTCTGCTCTGCATAGGCGAGTTGTGAGGAAGTCAGTAGTAATATGAATACTGCAATTCTCCTGATACGAATCATATTCCCTCTAAACAAACAGGCGCCTGCGCAATAATACGATTGCGCTATAACCAAAGACAGCCAGATAAATTATCAATACCGATAAGTGTAACCATAAATCAGTTACAGCCTGATTAGTCAACAAAGGACGAATAATTTCAACCGCATGCGTTAACGGTAAGAACTGTACAATCGCTTGCATCCAGTCAGGCAATGACGATACCGGATAGAACACACCACACACCAACATCATCGGCGTAAGAAAGAGTGTCATATAGTATTGAAAGAAGTCCCAACGTTGGGCCAGTGCTGTGGTATTTAATGCCATTGCAGCAAAGGTCAGCCCCGTAATGAACACAACAGGAATAGATAGCAGACTACGCCACCCTTCTATCGCGCCCAGCAATACAGCGACTACCAGAATACCAAGACCACCCATCACCGCTTTGAATCCTGACCAGATGATTTCGCCTATCGCAATATCATCAACTATGAGCGGGGTGGCCAGTAACCCTTCGTAAGTACGTTGTTGATCCAGGCGGGAAAACGCCGAAAACATACTTTCAAAACTCGCCGTCATCATCGCTGATGACACCATGATGCCTGACGCAAGAAAGCTTAAATACGTCATGCCCGACATTTCACGAATGAATACACCAAGTCCATAACCCAGTGCTACCAGGTACAGCAGTGGCTCCATGATATGCATGAGGATGCCGGACACGATGAGCTTACGCCAGACACGAAAATTCCTCCCCGCAACCTTCAGCGCCCCGCTTCGTAGCTTTGGCAATGAGTAATCAATATCAGCCACGTAAGCCTCGCCCCGTCAGTTTCAAAAACACATCTTCCAGATTTGCTGGACGTTGCATACTGGCAATACCGGCTTCATGTAATCGAGCTATCGCCGCACTGGCATCACTGACATAGCCATAGACCGAACCACCGGATACTTCAATACGACAGTCATCTAATGTTTCCAGAACATCAATGGCCGCATCATTATCATGAACTTCGACAACCTCAGGTTCCACCAGTGTATCGATTAAATCTCTCGGCTTACCTCGCTGTAAGATACAACCATGATCGATAATCACCAGCTCATCACAAAGCCGTTGTGCCTCTTCAAGATAATGCGTCGTTAACAACAAAGTTTTACCCTGCTGCTTAAGCTCACGTAGCTTATCCCAGATTTGATGCCTGACCTGAGGGTCAAGCCCAGTCGTTGGTTCATCAAGAAGAATAAGATCCGGATCATTAATTAATGCTCGCGCAAAGGTCAGACGTCGTTTCATGCCTCCAGACAGAGCATTAATATGTGCATCTTCGTATCCTTCGAGTTCAACGAACCTTAGTAATTCCTGAATGCGCTCATTAACTACAGCAGTCGCGACCCCGAAATACTGACCATAGGTTTGTAGATTTTCTTTAACGGTAAAATCCGGATCAAGATTATCAGTCTGCGGAACAACCCCCATACGATGCCGCATCAATGTTGCCTGCACCGGAATATCAAAACCTAACACTTCCATCGATCCAGCATCGGGTGGCGTAACCCCCTGGATCATACGCATAGTGGTGCTTTTACCTGCACCATTTGGACCCAGGACGCCAAACAGCACTCCCTCTGGTATCTCCAAATCAATTGCGTTCACTACGGTTTGATTAGCGTAATGTTTGCTTAGCCCCTGTGCAGTAATTGCCTTATTCGCTTTCTCAGACAATCGATTCACCATTCAAGAATCCATCCATCCTTTGCGTGTAATCGGCCAGATTTTCGAAACGATGATTTCCACCCTCCTCAATCACAACCTCAAACGCTTCGTAACGCTTCGAAGCTAATGTGTAGTCAAGCACTTCATCATCGGTCTGTAGTAACACCAGATATCTTTCATCATTACCGGGATGTTCACGATAGATAGTTTTTAATTGGGCAATATATTCAGCTTTCCACTCAAAGTTTTCATCGGTACACCAGTTTTTATTGGTTCCGATATACTGCTCAAGAGTGATAAAAGGACGTGTTGAGGGGTTAACCAGCACTGCGGGTATGGCATGACGTGACTGCAAATATTCGGCGTAATAACCGCCGAGCGAAGAGCCAACCAGCAAACGAATATCGTGCTCAGAAATTAATGCTTCGAGTAAAGCAATCGCCTGCTCAGGTTCTACAGGTAGATGTGGTGAAAGTACTTCAGCTTCGCCAAACTGTTGCTGTAAGACTTCTACTTTATTGCCTGCCCCACAACTGGCGAATCCATGCATATAGAGAATAGATGCCGACATCGGCGTTTACTCCAATGTCGGCATCTAGATGACTAGAGTTTTTTCGACAGCGTAAATGCACCGCGAATCATACCGGGTGTATAACCTCGAGCTTTGTCATCTGGATACAGCTCTTTCAACTTGTCAGCAATAGGTGGAGCGACTTCTGCAGCATGGCAGGCCATGCACGGCTTACCTGTAGGAATTGCTTTCATATAGCGAAAAGTCTTCTGTCCATTTACGGTCACAATCTCTTTGGCTTCCATCTTTTTAATATCTTCGCCCGATCCTCTACGTGCTTCGAACTGATTTAGCATATCCATTTCCCATGCATCAGGTGCGTTACCTGTATTACGTAGTTTTAGACTTGTACGAGCCACGTCCCAGCCAGAATTATCCCCCGCTGCTTTTGTGATCACAGGCGCCTTGGCATTACAGGTATTGAGTGCCTTCACCGGGCCACCAGATTTCATTGCACCAATCAGTTCACCTTTCAGCGCCTTGCCAAACTTCATAGTGACACCGCGTGCTTCTTTGGTTAAAGCATCCATATCCGCAGCGTGAATCGGCGAAATCAGCAACCCAGCCGCCAGACCGAGTACTATTTTATAATTTTTCATTCATGTCTCCTTTGTGTTGTTAAACGAGAAAATACTAAGCCTTACCGATTAATGGCGCGATGACCTATATCAGTTCTGTAGTAAACATTTTTCCAGTCAATTTTCTTCACGCCCTCGTAAGCCTTTTCCTGCGCCTCAGCGACAGACAGCCCTAACCCAACAACACATAATACCCGGCCACCCTGTGTAACCACATCTTCATCATCAAAAGCAGTCCCCGCATGAAAAACTTTGGTGTCGTGATCATCGACATCTGTCAGGCCAGATATTACATCGCCTTTATCGTAGCTCTCAGGATAACCACCAGCAGCTAGCACGACGCCGAGTGAAGCACGCTCATCCCATACGGTAGTTTTCGAGGCCAGCTCACCGTCAACAGCCGCCATGCATAGCTCCACAAGATCGGATTGCATTCTCATCATAATCGGCTGAGTTTCTGGATCACCAAAACGGCAGTTATATTCCAGCACCTTAGGCACACCGTCATCACCGATCATGACACCGGCATACAGGAAGCCACGATAACGATTTCCATCTTTATTCATGCCCTTCACAGTCGGCATGATCACTTCTTCCATAATCCGGTCATGCATGGCCGCATCGACAACGGGTGCTGGCGAATATGCGCCCATACCACCGGTATTAGGCCCTGTATCACCGTTGTCACGCGCCTTGTGATCCTGAGAACTAGCCATCGGCAGAACATCTTCACCATCGACCAGACAGATAAAACTGGCTTCTTCGCCAACAAGACACTCTTCAACCACGACTCGATGACCCGCATCACCAAAACGATTACCCGCCAGCATGTCTTCTACTACGGCAATCGCTTCTTTTTGCGTCTGCGCCACAATTACGCCTTTACCAGCGGCCAGACCATCTGCCTTTACAACAATCGGGGCGCCCTGTTCTTTAATGTAGGCAACCGCCTCATCGACATCAGTAAAATTGCCATAAGCCGCCGTCGGAATTTCATACTTCGCCAGGAAGTCTTTGGTAAAGGCCTTGGAACCTTCCAGTTGCGCCGCATTACGTGAAGGACCAAATATCTTCAGCCCTGCAGCTTCGAAATCATCAACAATACCTGCCACCAGAGGAGCCTCAGGCCCAACGATGGTCAAGCCAATCTCTTCACGCAACGCAAACATCTTCAATGCTTCAAGGTCTTCGGCAGAGATATCAACATTTTCAAGCCCTTCTTCTAATGCAGTACCTGCATTACCCGGGGCAACAAAGACTTTTTCAATCTGCGCAGACTGAGCTGCTTTCCACGCCAGAGCATGTTCGCGGCCACCACCGCCGACAATGAGGACTTTCATGATGATTTCAGACTCCTGTTATTATCCGCCGTATTTTCTCACAGCATTACGACCTGTTGATACAGAAAGTTAGCTTGTTTTTATCATGAGGAACTGTCTATAATTTATACATATACTACAGTTTTCTTCAGGTCATAATAACTTACAACAGTGGAAGAGAAGCAATATAAGATTAAGCGTTCCGATGGCCGTATTGATCTCGTTAGCAAAAAACGACTAAAGGAACTCAACGAATCCAAACGGCAGCAGCGCCGCGAGTCCCATCTCGTCTGGCAAAGAAATATTGCAATTTTGATACTTGGATTAACCTGGGGTGCAATTTTCTATCTGCATTCATCAGACCAACTCAAGACCAGCTCCCAATACACCCAACTACCGGATCATTACCAGCACATAAGCCACACTGCGAACAACCGCTAATTTCATCATCTTGCGCCACTCGCGTTTATACTATGTAGCCGTATAAACCAAATGAAGTAACTTGAATTCAAATCGCCTCATACTGATACGCATCGCCAAGGTCATGGGACTGATCGCAATACTATTCATTAGCTACATCCTGTTAAGCAGCTTGTTTATCAATGATCACTCCAAAGGCAACCGAAGCACCAGCATCAATCTTGCGACACTTCAACCAGGACAAATACGCCTTATCACAGAATTAACCGTACCTGTACTCGTGCTACATAGAACCCCCGAAATGATTGAACAACTTAAACGGCCCTCAACCGATTTACATCATGAAATCGATATAAATAACCCACTCCGCTCAAGCACAGAGCAATATCTTGTCATTGATGCGCGTGCTCACATCACAACGAAAAGCGATATTTCCAACTACATCGTTATAAAACATTTACCGAAATCCTATAAACCTGTTTTCTGTTCAGGAAGAACTGTTCAATGGCATGGTGGCTTTATCGACGAAGCGGGACGTGACCTGTGTTTTGATTACGCGGGCAGGGTTTATAACTATGATGCTTACAAGTGGTTGAAGGGGATAGATGATTTGACTGTGCCGGAACATGAGATTTCTGATGATAGATGGTTGATGATTTCAATTGATTAATACGCTTTGCATACTCAGCTATTGAGTCATTCAGGCATGCATTTAGCCGGAATCTATACAGTCAGACAGTCATTCCCGAATGATCTTATCCGAAATGACTACTGAACAAGAATATTCTAATGATTCTGAAACGTCTTCAGTTGAGTGGAAGACAAGGCAAATGTTTATGAGAAAGCGGAATGTACACGTAGTACATGAGCATTCGGAACAAACATTTAACGCCGTATTCCGCCGACTGAAGACGTTTCAGGCCATTAGTGGCGAAAGTGGCGCATGCCTGTAAAAATCATCGCCATCCCATGCTCATTCGCAGCTGCAATAACCTCTTCATCCCGCATTGAACCACCCGGCTGAATCACAGCAGTGATTCCTGCTTCTGCTGCGTTATCGATACCATCACGGAATGGGAAGAAGGCATCGGATGCCATTACTGCGCCTTTAACTTCAAGGCCTGCGTGATCAGCTTTAATGCCCGCGATACGAGCAGAGTTCACTCGACTCATCTGTCCAGCGCCTACACCGATGGTCATACTGTCTTTACCGTAAACAATAGCGTTAGATTTCACGAATTTGGCGACCTTCCAGCTGAATAGAAGATCCTGCATTTCCTGTTCTGAAGGCTGTCGCTCTGAAACAACGTTTAGATCGTTATATAGATCGAGATCCGCACCTTGCACCAGTAAACCACCATTAACGCGCTTATAGTCGAGTCGTGCACCAGGATCAGATAGTTCGCCACAACTGAGTAAGCGAACATTTTTCTTAGCGGCCACGGCTTTCTCTGCAGCACCACTAACTGATGGCGCAATGATGACTTCTACAAACTGACGTTCAACAATCGCTGCTGCGGTTGCTTCATCCAGCTCACGGTTGAACGCGATAATACCGCCGAAGGCTGATTCTGGATCCGTGCTATAGGCTCGATCATAAGCAGTCATTAAATCGTCCGCGATAGATACACCACAAGGGTTGGCATGCTTCACAATCACACAGGCAGGTTCTTCATATTGCTTCACGCACTCCAGCGCGGCATCGGTATCGCCAATATTGTTAAACGACAGTTCCTTACCCTGTAATTGCGTCGCAGTAGCAACACTTGGTTCAGAGATATTGTGTTCTACATAAAACGCTGCGCTTTGATGAGGATTCTCACCGTAACGCATACCTTGCTGATGTCTATATTGCACGGTATAGGTTTCTGGAAAATCAGTCATCTCGCCCAGGTGATCACGGGAGGTCAGATAGTTTGATATCGCCGCATCGTATTTTGCAGTATGTGAAAATACTTTTGCTGATAATTCATAACGCAGGGCATCAGTCGTTGCTCCATCGTGCTCTACGATATCGTCAATAACACGCTCGTAGTCTGCGGCATCAACAACGACGGTGACATCATGATAGTTCTTAGCTGCAGCACGCAGCATAGTTGGGCCACCGATATCGATATTCTCAATCGCCAATGGCAATGTGCAATCATCTCGTGCAATGGTTTGTTCGAAGGGATACAAGTTAACAACAACTAGATCAATCGCACCGATGCCGTGCTCCTGCATAACTGCATCATCGGTACCGCGACGCCCCAGCAGGCCACCGTGGATCATCGGGTGCAAAGTCTTGAGTCGACCATCCATCATTTCAGGAAAGCCCGTGTGGTCAGATACATCTTTGACCTCAATGCCATTTTCTTTCAGTAAAGCAGCGGTGCCGCCCGTAGACAGAATCTCGATACCACGCTTTGCTAGCGTTAAAGCCAGTTCAGTAATACCAGTTTTATCGGAAACACTGAGAAGTGCGCGCTGGATGGGACGGGACATGATTTTTTCCGGGCTATTCAAACAGGCCGCGGATTATACCGGAATGCGGGGGGCTGCCAATCTGCAGGGCGACAAATTGACCGAACTTTACAAATCCAGCACACGATAGGCAATGATCTCTCCGTTGTCATCCACTTTAATTTCAAATTCAATCTTGCCATCGGATTCATTGTTGGCTATTTGAGGTCGCGGAATTTGATCCCAGTCCCAGCCGGCAAGGTCTAATGCTGGGCCGCCTCCTCCTCCACCTTGCTTGCCATAAAGTGCCTTTGCGTCAAGCGTGCCTTCCTTGCTGCCTTTATCCCCTACTGTGCCTGGGTTATCACCCTGATTTGCATTCGTAGGCCCATCTTTCTTTTGACTATCGGCATTATAAGCGACCAAAACCTCCTTTTTCTCTGTCTCCGTTTGCTTCTTCTCCACAGGCTTTTCCTCCTTTTTAGGCGTAGGCTTTGATTCTTTCTTTACTTCTGTAACTGTCACGGGGCTTTCTACCTTGGATACGGGCTGCTCTGCCTGCTCTTGAACCTCCTCTGGAGATGCTTCCTCTACCACCTCCTCAGCCTGCTCAGCATCCTCTTCAACTGGTGGTTGCTCCTCAGCAGATTCTGCTTCGTTGGCGGGTGTCTCTGGCTGCACCTCGCCATAGCCTTGATCGTCCAAGCCAAAGTTTAACTCAATTCCATACTCTGGTAGCGGGGGATTGGGAGCCCGCCAGGCCATGATAAAAAGAAAAGCCAATATCAAAGCAAGATGCACTCCTATTGAAGTGATCATCCCTATTCTTCTATTTTTCTTTTCCTCTTGATCTAGCATCACTTAGGCTTTGTTGCAATAGAAACCTTTGCTTCAAGTGCGGTGGCAATTCCTGCCACGTAAACCAGCTCTTCCGTTGGCACACTCTTGTCAATATGTAAAACTACGACCCCATTGGGGCCACTCAATTTACTTTTCAGCATTCCCTCCAATGTTCCCTTGGTCACCTTAATATCATTAACGTAATACTGCAAGTTTTGGGTTACCGTAACTGACACTTTCTGCACTTCAATGGTACTCACCTTGCTGGAGGGCAAGTTCACAGGAAGTCCGGATGGTGTGATGAAAGAAGATGTAAGCATGAAAAATATCAACAACAGAAATACCATGTCCGTCATCGATGACATGCTGAATGCGGCTTCTACTTTATTTCGAGATTGTAATTTCATTTCTACTTTGGCTCTTGTAACAAGTCGATGAACTCCACAGAGGAATACTCCATCTTGTGAACCACTTTTGATACCCTGGTCACCAGGTAGTTGTAGCCCAAATATGCGATGATACCTACTATTAAACCTGCTACGGTAGTAACCATGGCGGTATAAATTCCCGAAGATAAGAGCTTAGGACTAACGGAACCTTCCTCCTGGGCGATCGCAATAAAAGCTTGTACCATCCCAATGACCGTACCAAGAAATCCCATCATGGGCGCGGCACCAGCTATCGTTGCCAGTATTGAAATATTCTTATCTAATTTAAAGAGTTCAATCTTTGCCACATTCTCGATCGAAGCTTCAATATTCTTCAGTGGGCTTCCAATCCGGGTCACTCCCTTCTCAATCATTCTTGCAATGGGGCTATCAAACTGCGCACAAAGTAGTTTTGCGCCATTGATATCACCTTTAAGCACGAGCTCCTTAATCTTACTAATGAAAACATCCGGGCTTCTGTTGGCTTTGTTGATAGTGAGGATCCGTTCCACAAAAATGTAAACGGCTACAAAGGAGCTTAGCACGATGGGTATCATTAGAAAACCTCCCTCCTGCGCCAGTTCCCATACCGAAATCGCTGCTTCTGGCGCTACTTCCGTTGCAGCATCAGTAACAATTTGTAATAGCATCATAGTTTAAAAAAAATAATTGGTCACGTAAAAAATCAAGTAGTGGACCGATCCTAATACCTTAAGACCCACACGTTGCCACCATATTGTTCCTTTACAGCATCTGCATTGGTTTGTGCTGCTGCGAAACTATCGTGGTTGGCAATTGTCAGTCGATAAAACTTATACTTTCCATAAGGAGGTATGATCTGTATGCTAACACCTTTAGCGATTAGCTTCTTGGCATAATCCATTACCAGATCATCATCAATACCACTTGAGATTACGACATAATAACGTCTGGTACGCTCAGTTAGTGTCTCTATAGTACCCACAGCTGGTTTTGCATTGGCAGCAGCAATCGAGTCGGCAATGGCCTTCTTGCGAGCATCTTCTCTCTCTTGCGCAATTCTAGCTGCTTCTCTATCAGCTTTTTCTTTCTTCTCCCTTTCCAACTTCGCCAACTGCTCCTGGCGCTCCTTCTCCTGTTGCGGTTTGATGACATAATTGTACACCAAGAAAGCGGCCAAAACGATAACAATTGCTATAACAATCCCAATGATCAAGGGAGCTTTGGACTTTTCCTCCTCGGGAGGCGTATACACGGGCCTATTTTCATCAGGCACGTAAGTTGGAGTGCTTGCCTCTGCAGGCTTGCTCTCCTCCTCAGATGGCTCAGCATCCTTCCCCTCTTCGCTTGTCGTGTCCTCGAGCGTCTTGTATTCTATATCAGGTAAACCAAAACTATCCTCAGAATCATTGGTATCATCTGGTTGGTTCTTTTTGTCCAGGTTCTCATCTTTTTGATCCTCTGGCTTCTTCTTTTTTCCCATTGGGTAAGGGGGTTAAACTGACTATTATTACAAAAATAACTAATTTATTAAACAAATAGCCTGATGCTAGAAGCTCCAGCTCACTCCCCCCATCACTTGCAAACCTCGCACCGGGTAATTTAAAAATACAGGATACTTACTCGAAATCAAATTCTCTCCCAGCACAAACAAAGACACCTGCTTTGACACAAAATAGGTCGCCTTCACTCTCAGATCCAGTGCCTCCTTTAAGGTTTCAACCTGAGAAGTTTCTGGATCGAATGCCTTCATGCCACCTTGCATCACAAATCCCATATTCAAAAGCACTTTTTTGTACACATTAAAGCTTGCATCGGCATTAATTCTGTAGGTTGGTCTATGCCACGCCTCCGCCAAATCATCAGTGGAGTAGCTGAAGTAGTCTGCTCGTAATCCTAACTTCACATTATCATCCTTATTAAAGTTTAGATCTGCATACACATTCACTCTTTGGGTGTTACCATTGTCGTACACCACGTCAAATTTTGCTCGGTCAATGCTATCGGTCTGATGGAAATACAAATTCTTGTAGTTGGCTGCACCGGCTCCTGCAACAAAAGCTACTCTCCTTCCAAGCTTTCCCTTTAAACCCGTTTCAAATTCAAGCGTCTTGTTTGAATGAGCAATGGCGACATTGGAATTCAACCAAAAGTTTTCGCTTGCAAGGGTATGCAGAGAGACCTTATCGATGTCACCTCTCAGATTCGCAAAGGCACTTACATTATTGCTCAGCTCATAAGAGGCATTTACATCGGGATAGATATGAAAGGAACGGCTTCTAATTGTATCGTTTTCGTAAACCAAGTTAACACCAGCCCCTATAGAAAGTCTTTCGAGTGGATAAAACTGAACAGAAGGTGCTACTTTGAAGAGATGCCTTGGCGTGGCACTCACCAATGAATCCTTGCGTGCAATAAGGTTGTACGTAGACTTGATCTTCAACATGCTCTTTTCGTTGAACTTGTAGTCCGAATGAAAGGAAGCACCAAGATCACTCTCCACCGCCTCGAATTTGTCTTTCAAATAGCTGAAGTTTCCACCAAGTGTATAATTGAAATCTGAAGGTTTGGTGTTTCGGATAGTGCCACCCAAACTAATAATATCATAGGTCTGTCTAATTGTATCTCGATCGACCTCCAAGCCTGGCGTGTAGCCGTAGAAATAGCCACCCCTATTTTCATAGTTGATAAATCCACCGATTGAAACATCCTTTCCAAAAGTTTCACCGAAGAGTTTGAGCTCCGTGTTCGAACTGGCAGAGTTCTTATCGTCCACTGGGCCCTTTCCGAAGCTGCGATGATAAAGGTGAGCCCCATAATACCTACTCTTGTCCCTCTTGGTATTAAACCAGCCTTCTAGATATGGGGAAGAGAAGTTTCCAAAGCCACCACTTAAGTAGTTGCCATACAACTTACTGATGGGTTCTTGCTTCAACCTTAGCGGTCGAATTGGTGCATTATATAAGGGAGAATTGAATTTGAGATTTTGAAACGTGTAGGTTATCTCCGGCTTTATCGGTTCTACCGGACGCGGTGGTACCTTCTCGAAGTTCCTGCTGACCTTCGGCAAGGTAATTTGCCTTTCTCTTACAATTTCAATTTCCACATCTTCGATTTCACCATCACCTCCCCACTGTTCTTGCTCCTGGGCCATAGCAACCGTTGAAAAAAGGCAAGCCGCCAAAGTCACTAATAGTGATCGCATTCCCGCACACAAAGTATTCAAGTGGCTACTCATTGCCTTGCTTTAATGTCGTGTCACTTTTCAATTCCTCTTCCTTAAGCTTTTCATCTGCCTCTATCTTCTTCAATTTCTCAGCTGCCAATAACTTCACGCGCTCCAGTGGGAAATTCTCCAGGGATTTCAGAGTACCCTTCGCCTGAAACAGATCTCCCATCGCTACAAAATTATCGCTTAGCAGCAAATAGGATTTTCCAACCCACTCCGTATATGCAGCAAAGTCCGTGTTGAGGCTGACAAGTGTTTCATAGCACTGCTTATACTCTTTACTTAAATAAAAGATCTCACCCAGAAGGTATTTCGCTTCCGCACCAGATTCATCCCGGGCGGAGTTCAGCGTGTTTAAGAACTCATCCTTGGCAGTTTCGTAATCACCACGCGCCATGGCGGATTTACCCAAGAAGAGGGAGGCTCTGTTTTGCGCGCCTGCACTCACACTACCTTCATTCAGAATCTGCCGTGCGTAGAAATCTGCCGAATCGTAGCTGGCAAGAATAAAGTAGGTCTCCATCAGTCCCGACCAGGCATTGTACTGCTCTTTCTTGGTAGCAGCCATCCGCTCCAACTTCTTATTGCTGGCGATTGCCTTCTCAAACTGCCCCAGTTTGTATGTCAATTCCGCGATTCTCGCCACAACTCTATTCGAGAATGAGAATGTCAAATCATTTTCAATTGAGCGATGAACTTTCAATGAGTTCTCATAATCTCTCAGGCGGTAATAGGCCTCTGCCTTGTAATAATTGGCTTCCGTCTGCCTTGGGCTCTCAGGATAGCTGTTCACATAGTTAGTGAGACTTTGAATTGCACGTTGGTAGTCCTGATTGAAGTAGAAGTTCTTTGCTGATTCGAACTCGACAGACTCTATTCCTTTGGCATCAGGGTTGGCAGTTTTGAAAGAAGATATGTGGCTTTCAAACTCCGAAGTTCTTCCAGCCAGGTTAAGTGCCTCTTGTAGTGGCAGCAAGGCATCATTTGCTACAGGATGTGAAGGATACTCTTCCACTATAGTGATATAGTCTTCTGCCGTCTTATTGTAATCCTTGAGGTTATAGTTTGAGGCCGCCCTGCGGAGGTAGGCATAGGGCACGAACTTCGAACCTTTGTTAGAATTAATTAACAAACTAAATCCAGCTACTGAAGCGGCATATTTTCCTTGTTCAAAATCCAACTGCGCTCTTTGAAACATGGCCTCATCTATAAATCGGGATTGGGGGTAAATCCTTAGAACCTGATCCAACACAGCAGCGGCTTCGGGATAATTCCTTTGAATTCCCATTATGACTCCGGCCTGCAAGTGCGCATAGTCTTTGTCTGGAGAACTCATTTGAAGCAACCTTCTGTAGTTTGAAAGTGCCTCCGCGTAGGACTTGGTGACATAATAGCAGTCGGCCAGGCGCAGCAGCCCATCGGCATAATTAGGGTTTCCTGAACCTTTGTTTACAAACTCCTTAAAATTGAATAGCGCCCGATCATATTGCTGAAGGTTGAAATAAGCATAGCCTAATCCATACCTAGTCTTGATTAGCAAGGATTTGTCTTCATAACCCGATAACCCAATAACCCTTAGATAGTTATCAGATGCCTCTTCATACTTCCGGCCAATGGAGTAGGCCTCGCCATTCCAAAAACTTGCCTCGGCAAGAAACCCCTGGTCTTCAGGAGTTGCTATCGACTTTTCAAAGTACTGCACTGCCTCCGGATAATTCTCCATGTTAAAAAGCTCCATGCCCTTTAGCAAGGTTGCTTTCTGATAGGCTCTATTGATGGCTGGCCCCCGTCTGGGCAAAGCCTCTATGTAAGCAATTGCCTTATTGAAATTATTTGCATTTACGTAAGCCTGTGACAGTACCTCGCGCACCTCCACACTGTGCGTACTATTAGGATATTTTTCCAAGAATCCTTCAAGGTGTTCTATTGCCTCATCCGGGCGGCCCAGATCGTAGAGAATTTTGGCATGCTGAAAGGAGCTCTCCTCAACAATCTTCGCATCATCCTTAAATTTCTTTGCATTGTCAAATGCCACAAGGGCCAGCGGCTTTTGGTCCTGTTTTAGATAAATTGAACCCAGATAATAAGAAGCATAAAACCCAACAGAGTCTTTGTCTGAAGCCGACTCCTTGAACAAGTTAAGTGCACTATCATCATCACCCAGAGAGTAGGCTGCATATCCTGCCCTAAGCATCACCCCTCTATCTGCCCTACCATTTTGTGAATCTATATAAACAGCATACCCCTTTGCTGCTTCCATATAATCTCCTTTCTTAAACTGAGCCTCTGCCACATACAACGCGATTTCTTCTTTGTTGGCTAGGTCCTCTTTTCCTTCCAGGGTCTTGGCGTAAGCGAGCAAATCATCGTAGCGTCCTTGCTTATAAAGGGCATTGGCTTTTAGGTGAGGGACGATTCTCGCGTAGGCATCGTTTTGGCCAGCTCTGTCAAAATCAATCACAGCATTTTGGTAATCGCCATTAGATAATTCTATGAATCCAGCGTAGTAGCTAGATGCTGGGCCATACTGACCTCCAAGCGCTTTGATAAAATTGAATTGTTCTAGCGCTTCCTCAAGCTTTCTTAAGTTGAAAAGACTGTAACCCCAGTGAAAGCGTCCTATGGACTGCTGCTCATAGCTAATGGAGGTAAAGTCAACCTTCTTGTAGTAAGCAGAGGCGCGTCCGTAATTCTTCTCATTGTAAAAGAAGTTTCCCAGGTCGTAGTAAGCGGTTGCTCCTCTTGGATGGTTTGGATTATCTTGAACAAAATCTTCGATCTGCTTCTCCCCATCGGCATGGTATAAATTGAGCGCGCAAAAGGCCTTATAATATGCTGCATCCTTGCGTTTTAGTTCGTTGCCGGAATTTAAATTAAGGTAATCGGTGAATCTCTGCCTTGCCGCACCATATTCTCCATGCGAAAGCAAAGCCAGGCCTGAGTTGAACACAACCTCCTCCTTACTTTGAGTCAAGCTGTTTTGGCAAAAAGAGAACTGCGGGATCAGCAATGCAATCCCGATAATTAGGATTTTCATGTTCCTACTCAATTTCCCCGTAGAACTTATTATGCAATGAAATATTGTCGTAACCAGTTTAAAAAATAACACCATGCTTAAACAAAAAATTGAAATGCATGGACTCAAAACTAGTGATAAATACGGGATTTCAATTAAGTGTGATTCAATTCGCCCTATTTATTTAGGAAGGTGTTATTAAAATTGGAATCGAAATCGAACCACGTAATTATCAGTGAATCAGTAGGTAAACAAGCTCCTTTAGAATTTCTCCTTCAGACATTGAGGAAGCGTTCACTCCTTTCAACTTCAAATCGGCATGAGCTATATGCCTGACGCAGCGAACCAATTCTGGCAGTGAATAATTGCGTAAGGCACTTGCATAGTCACGTGCAGCGTAAGGACTTATTTTTAGTAAACTTACCAGCGCCTTGTCACTCTTGTCAGGTGAAGATGCCGCCACGAGCAGTTTACTATAGAAAGAATACAAGAAGGCCACCACTGGGATCAGGGGGTTTTTTCTCGTGTTACCTTGGTAATAGTTGACAATCTTATTGGCCTTGACCGGGTCACGCTGGATCAAAGCCTTCTGCAATTCAAAAACATTGTATTCCCTGCTTATGCCCACCTGAGACATAACCAGAGTGGATGTTATTGGCTGATCCTTGGTAGCGGCAATGAGCACCTTGTCCATTTCATTAGACAACCTCTGTAAATCATTGCCCACATATTCACATAACACACTTACTGCCGATTCCTCAATTTTGTGCTCTCTATCTTCAAAGTATGCAGATACAAAATCTGGAAGTTGATTTTCATACGGTTTCTTAAAGACGGCAGACAATGCTAGTTTATCCACTTTCTTCCCTAGCTCTCTCCTTTTGTCTAATGATTTGTGTTTGTGGCAGAAAACCAAGATAGTGGACGGAAGTGGGTTGCTCAGGTAATCCAGCAAGAGTCTCGAGCCTGTTTCTTTCTGTAGGTCGCTTACATCTTGTGCCTCTCTGACAATAACCACCTGTCGCTCCGCCATCATAGGAAATCGCTTCGCGTGGGTAAGGATGGTGGCTACGTTCACATCCTTGCCATACACAATCACTTGATTGAACCCGCGCTCGGCTTCGCTGATGGCATGCTCTTCGATGTAGTCCGCAATTAAGTCAATGTAATAAGTCTCCTCTCCCTGCAAAAAGTACACGGGAGCGAATTTTTTCTTCTTAAGGTCTGCTAAAATTTTTTTTGCGGATGCGTCCATCTAACCTATCTGCTTTTTATTTCTCAACTGAATTGCAGTCACTGTACCTACTATCGCTCCTGCAAGGTGTGCCTCCCATGAGATTCTTGGATCACTAGGCAAGATACCATAGAAAATACCACCATAAGCTAGTAGCACGCCTATAGATATCAAGAGCGAAACAAAGTCCCTTCGCAACAGGCCGAACACAATCAAGAATGCGGAAAGTCCATAGATTAACCCACTGGCTCCAATATGGTACGACACTCGGGGGCTCAACAACCAAACGAGCACGTTTGTGAAGAAGTAGCAGCGAAAAAATACTGTTCTTCCTATCCTCTCATAAAAGAAAAAAAGTGTTGTCCCCAGAAATAATAGTGGGAGTGTATTCGAAATCAGGTGTGTGAGTCCACCATGAATCAGCGGAGCAGTCAAAATTCCTACCAGTCCCTCGAGCGTGCGAGGTCTGATACCCAAAAATTGAAGATTGTAACCATACACGAACTGCAGTGTGTAAGCCAGCCACATGAGAAAAACCATTCTTACGGGAACAATCGAACTTCCCCAATATCCTGGCCCGCCACGCCCCACAGGTTTTAGGCTTTAGAAGGGTTTGTAATCATTGGCAGGTCGACCAATTTGGCTTCCTCCTCTCCTACCGATTTGATTCCAAGGAGTCCGCCAGACGACTGCGCAATCTTTAAGGCTAGATCTCTTAAACTATCATAATATCCCTTAGCAAAATCTTCATTCAGCTTTGGAAGGACTTGATTTAATGCACTTAACTCATTCACTATTACAGGTGTCCTTTTACCCTGGTCAAATGGATAGCCTTGTAAGAGTATTTTAAGTTTGTCTTCAAAATCTTCCGCCACCAATTGGTAGTATCTGAATAGCTTATCGTCCTTTGTCTTGTTGGCACTTTCTTTCGCCAATTCAATGGCCCCTCTTACTTCATTCCTGTCGATCTCTCCATCGGCACCGGCAATGAGAATACATGCAAGAATAGGTGCTTTCAACATCAGTTCTACTTCGTTGTCATCAAGTCTCTTGAATTCAGGAATCATTGCTCAAGGGTGCTTTTCTATAAAATCTTAATTTTAGTGTAAATTATAAAAGTTTTGTAAAATACAGGCAGCCTACTAATTTACATGGCCAAAATCTGATGCATGTACGAGAAAGATCCCGTCAAAATTTTTGTAGTAGAAGACGATCCTACGTACACAAAATTCCTCCAATACGTATTAGGCCTAAATCCAGACTTTGAGGTTGAGTATTTCAATTCGGGCAAGGATTGTATTAATGCATTGCAAAAGAGTCCTTCGGTGATCACATTAGATTACTCTCTGCCAGACATGGATGGCGAAAGTGTGCTAAAGGAGATTAAAGCTCATGACCCAAACATCAGCGTGATCGTGGTTTCCGCCCAAGAGAAAATCGGCACGGCAGTGGAGCTGCTCAAAGCAGGCGCTTTTGATTACATCAGCAAAGACGAGGAAGCAAAAGAACGCATACTCAACTCCATCAATAACGCTCGAAACAAGACTTCCCTTATTAGAGAAATAGATCGACTTAAAGAGGAGATCGAGACTAAATATGAATTTGAGAAAAGCATTATAGGCAATAGCCCTTCCATTAAGAAGGTTTTCGCACTTATCGAAAAGGCATTGTCCACCAATATCACCGTATCTATAACCGGAGAAACGGGTACAGGTAAGGAGGTAGTAGCCAAAGCCATTCACTACCACTCACCACGCAAGCAAAAACCACTTGTAGCTGTGAATATCGCAGCAATACCTAAAGATCTGATTGAGAGTGAGTTATTTGGTCATGAAAAAGGAGCATTTACTGGAGCTGTAGGTAGGAGAATTGGCAAATTTGAGGAGGCGGAAGGAGGAACCTTGTTCTTGGATGAAATTGGTGAAATGGACCTGAACCTCCAGTCCAAACTCTTGCGGGTGCTCCAAGAGCGTGAAGTAACGCGAGTTGGTGGCAACCAAACCATCAAAGTAGATGTGCGAATCATTGTAGCTACGCACAAGAACCTTCAGGAAGAAGTAAAAGCAAAGAATTTCAGGGAAGACTTATTTTATCGACTACTTGGGCTACCAATTCATCTTCCACCCCTACGCGAGCGCGACAAGGATATCGTCCTGATCTCTAAGTATTTGCTCGATCAGTTCTGTCGCGACAACAATCTTTCCAAGTTCAAAATTAGCCAACAGGCGCAAGAGAAGCTTTTTCAGTACACCTACCCCGGCAATATCAGGGAACTCAAATCCATTATTGAATTAGCCGCTGTTATGGCTGAAAATGGCGTAATCAATGCGGAAGATATTACTTTCAGTAACGCGACTAAAGATGCCTTCCTTCTTAAGGAAATGACACTACAACAGTATATGTATCATATCATTCGCAACTACCTTGACAAATACGATAACAACGTATTGGAGGTAGCTAAGAAATTGGACATCGGAAAATCTTCTATCTACCGGTACCTCAAGGAAATGGAAGACGCAGGAATATGATGACGCTGGGTGAATATGTGAAAAAAGGGCTTTTCTATAAGTCTGTAGTAGAAGACGGCTCGGACATCATCTTTATTGTCGATTACAATGGCCTAATACTGTATCACAACCATTCGGTAGAAGAAACCCTGGGCTACAAGCCTAATAGCCTGGTGGGCAAGACATTTTTTGATTTCATATTGCCGGAGACACTACCTGAATTCAGAGAGAAGTACCAGGTGAGCATTGGCAAACCATTTCACGAGTCGGTTGAATTTAGGTTTCTCACTTCGGATGGGTCTTACAAGTACCTCGAATTCAACTCCATCAATGTAAAACAGAAAGAGAACATTGAAGGGTTAATCCTCGATTGCAGAGATATCACGCAACGGAAAAAAGATGCTGAAGAATTACTGCGAGCCCAAAAGGCAAAAGAGCAATTTTTAGCTAACGTAAGCCACGAAATTCGGACCCCCATCAATGGCATTGCTGGTATGGTCACCTTATTGATGGAAAATCCCACACCTCAAGAGCAAGGCACTTATCTCAACGCGGTTAAGAGCGCTGCTGAAAACCTCAAGGTGATCATCAATGACATCCTTGACCTTGCTTCCATTGAGTCAGGCAAATTGAATTTTGAGTGGATAGGTTTCGATATCAAAGATCTGTTGACCTCGATTATCGATTCTTTTAGTGTGCAAAGCAAAAGTAAAGGTTTAAGCATATCCTTATCTGTCGATGAACAGGTGAATCAAATATTCGTGGGAGATCCCTTTAGGCTAAATCAAATTCTAATCAACCTCATAAGTAATGCCCTGAAGTTCACACATTCAGGATCGATCTCTCTAAGATGTGCAGTGGAGAAGAAGCAAGAAAAGAAAACATTCCTTCGCTTTGAAGTACAGGATACTGGAATAGGAATTCCTTCTTCTAAGCTCAAAAAGATATTTGAAAGCTTTAGTCAGGCCGATGCAAGTGTCACTCGCAAGTATGGCGGCACAGGCCTAGGATTGACCATTGTAAAGCAATTGGTGGAGCTTCAGGATGGATCCATCTCCGTGAACAGCGAAGAGGGCAAGGGAACCACCTTCAAGGTCATCATCCCCTACGCTGTTGGAAGCCAGGAGGATATAGGAGAAAGCACCTCATTTACACACAAAAAGAACACGGAACTAACTTCGATCAAAGACCTCAACGTACTTCTGGTTGAAGACAATGACATTAACAGACTCTATGCCACTAGCATACTGAAAATGTGGGAATGCAATACTGAGATTGCAGAAAATGGTTTTGTCGCTGTGGAAAAAAGTAAGAGTGGAAAATTTGATGTGGTATTGATGGACATACAAATGCCAGTGATGGACGGATATGAGGCTACTAAAGCAATAAGGCAATCTGAAAATACTAAGTCTAAAATTCCAATCATCGCATTGACCGCCAATGCGAATGCATCGGATATACAAAAATGTCTCGCGTCTGGAATGAACGATTGTATTGCTAAGCCATTCTCTCCCGAAACGCTGTTCTCTACATTGATCAAGTACAGCAAGAGAAAACAAGTACTCACGGAACCGAGTCAAAAAAGGAATCTTATTGATCTTACCTACCTTAAGAAGGTCTCCAATAACGACAAGGGCTTTATTGCAGAAATTGTACGTTCATTTTTAGGTAGCACCCCAAAGACTCTGCAGGAGATAAAGTCTCAGATGAAATCAGAAGACTGGGTAAAATTGGAGAAAGAAGTGCATAAAATTAAGCCCACATTGGTGATGATTGGTCTCCATCACCTTAGAGAACTAGCGATTCAAATTGAAAAGGAAGTAACAGACGGCCCCACACCTAAAACGATCACCATCTTGGCAAATAGCTTTTGTGAACAGTTGGAACTTGCATTGGATGAATTGCAGACTACAGAAATCTAATTTCTGTTCATTACTACCAATTTCTTGTATGTAGCAGACTTACCTGGACCTGAAATAATCACATGGTACATTCCGTTCGGAATATTCGAGACATCGACCGCCAGTTCATTTCCAAACTGCTTTTCAAAATCTCCTTCCAGCATGATAACGCCTCGTTGATCCGCTATGCGCCATTTATAGCCCTGGGTAAATTCCGATGGTACACCAAAAATAAACTGTCCATTGGCAGGGTTGGGATAGATTGTTAACTGGCTAAGGAAAGCATCTAGCGGTTCATCTTCAATACCTACAATAACAGATCCCTTCTTGGCGGGACCGGGTACAACCACGCTTTGGTATATCTCTTTCGTGTTCTTGTCTTGCACATATCCTACCAATTCCAACTGACTTGAATTTGAAATAGGAACATTGATTTCCACATCAGGCCTGGTTTGTGTCAGCGATTGATTTGCCACCCACGGGTTATTCAAGGTCAAGCCGTCATTGCCAAACAGTTGTTTTCTCAATACATTCTTTGACCCATTTACATCCTTCTCAATTATTGCCACCTGCACGATGAGCGGTGCATTGAAGGCTTTCCTTGCCGTAAGATTTAGTCTGGCCGTTATTGTATTGCTTATTCCTGTGGGCAATGTATCCAGCACCAGATCAAACAATGGATCTACCAGCGCCCTCCTGTCTACTTCCACCGTGGTGAGGTCCTGGTATCTGCCTTTGAACTTAACCCCATCCAAAATTCCATCCATCACCGTGGCTGGCGATTGAGAGACATTATAATAGGATGCTCTTGCCCCAGGGCCAACTGGATTTTCAAGATTAATAGGATCGGGTTGGGGTGAACTGATATGATATCTAATGTCGCTGAAGTCGGAAGTTCCCCTCAAGGTGATTTGCTGCTGAAGCAAATTATCCAAGATAATCGTCTCCTGCTACACTTCCTGTAGAGGTGGAGTTTGTAAAGTGTTCGACCAATACGTTTCTCTGCTTGTTTCCAACAAACACGTTGTCGAAAGCGAATCCGTCAAAACTAAAGTCGGGAGAATTATCGCTATTGCTGCTAAATGCTATTCTGATCCTCACCTGATCCCGATCTATCGGAGGAATCATATCCAGATTAAATCTTCCATTTTTCCATCCGCCCAGTTTATCCGTCCATCCATACTGTCCAATTGGTTGGCTTCCAGGGTTAGAAACGATACCCACCCCGTTGAACCAATTGATACCTTCATCTCTGTTGGGATTACCTTCAGGTGGACCTACGATCCGCCAAGTGAAAGGCCTCCATCAGTAGAGTATTGCAGCACTGTTCCGTCCAGCGTTCGTTCTGTGTCTGACCAGTAATCCAGCGCAACCATTGGTCGATCTAATTGACGCAAGTCAAAGCAAGGTCCATTTACAACAGAGTTCTCGTTGGCATAGTAGGAGTTAGAATTACTACCTGTCCACCATACATTTTGCCCTCCTGCTGCGCCATTGATATCTGCACCTGTAGGTATACCCCAAATCCAGCTTACATTGCTCGAAGACAGTGACTCTCCAATCCAACCACCATCGGATAGCTCAAAGGTTTCCCTATATGCAAAAGTTTCTACCGGTGTCACAGTGCTAAATGGTAAGATAAATACTGTTTGTGGTAAGGAATTATTGCATCCATCGTTTGTATTTACCGTCAGCGAAGTATTAAAAGTACCGAAGCTTGCATATTTATGATCAGGATTATCATACGTTCCTGTTGTCCTGCCTCCGTTTGTTCCAGCTGGAATCGCTCCAATTCCGGATATCATGTCACCATCACCAAAATCCCAAACATAATTGGTAATAATACTAATAGTTCCCGGGTCGGTTTGATCAATAAAGCTTGTCTCATCATTGTTACAGATTGCAGACCAGTTATATCCTACTATTGGCACATCACCGACCCTGATCGGCAATACAGTAGAATTCGCGCAACCCTGAGAAGTTGTAGCCTTCAAGGTCACGTTCTTAACCCCAGATGTGGAATAGGAATAACTAGGGTTTTGCTGATTACTGGCTCCTTCTCCAATTCCAAAACCCCACTGCCAGCTTGTAATGGAAGTAGGGAATGGTGTGGCAGGGATTGTTGATCCATCGGTAAAGTCAATTGCACTATCAATACATGAGTTCAAAACATTAATGCCAGCCACTGGACTCGCAAATATTAGTACATCTCTGATCTTGAAAGTTATGGCCCCAAACAAATTCTTGAAGGTGTACACTCTTCCTATAAGTATCAGAGGCCAGGCCTGTGGTATTCAATTGATAATTTGAGCCACTAACCACGATCGGTGCAAGTGGTCCGCCTGCGTAGGCCGGAATACTTGAAAATTCAGTTTCAGGTGGAAATCCATCGGTGGTTGGGGGATTTCCTATCAAGTCAACGAGTCCGACATCTGCACACAACTCAAACTGCCCGGAGGGATTCAAAGGCACGTTTATTGGTGGTGCACCAGGAATTTGCAACGTGAAGTCAACATTGGTGACAGGGTTAACTATAACTTCCTGCGTGTCAAAGTTTGTACAGCCGTTACCATCGGTGTAGGTATAGGTAATGAAGTTAGAGCCTAGATCCACTGAACTTGGGTCAAAAGTAGCCTTGTCCACTGGGCTTGGAGTAGTACTACCAATATTTGACGTAATGGGAAGAATTGTGAATAATCCACCAATCTGATTTCCAGTAAGTGTAATTGGAGCGTTATTTTCTGCCATCTGTGACGGTGCACCAGGTGGCAGCCCAGAGAATACTGTAACTGGTAGTGGATTTATCGTCAAGGTCATCGTCTTCATTTCTGCAGCGCAGGCCCCTGCTCCCAAAACAGTAAGCGTAAGCACGCTATTTGTAGGAACAGTAACAGCCATGTCTGCTGCACTAAGAATATACTTAGGTTTCTCTAATGTATTATTATCGAAATTACCCCCTGACCATGAGAATGTAGAAGGCGCAAAGGTAACTGATCCTTGAATTTCAATATCAGCCTGGTCCACGCACACTGACAAATTAGGCCCAGCAGTAAACACTGCTCGAGGATTTACTGTCACTGTAATAGTGAATGGATCTCCAGCACACCCTCCTACTTGTCCTGATGGTGTCACCGTGTAACTAACCATTTGATCAACTGTTGTAGTATTGATTAGAATATCATCAATTATCGCTCCCGACTTCAGAGAAGTTGTCTCTCCAAGTATACGTTAGCATTCGGTATAGCCGTCCATGTAAAGTTTGATGCCAACATATTTCCTCCCGTATCCACGTTGTCTGAAGATCGTAGGCAACAGCCGAACCACTACAAATGTCAGGGGCAGCCAATGAAACTCCTACTGGCTCTGGTTTGATCGTAACAGTTATCTGAAACTGCGCACCAATACACCCATTGGTTCCTGTAGGTGTTACATTGTACTGAACAACCTGATCTGTATTTGTTAGGTTAGTAATTGCATCAGTAATAATAGGTCCGATAGTTGGGGTAAGCGTCTCCCCTGTGACCAACGGGTTTACATTATCAACGGCAACCCATGAAAAAGTGCTGCCCACGTTGTTGCCGAGTGTAGCAACATTTAATAGCAAGTTGTAATCGATGGCTACATCACTGCATATCATTTTCGAATCTGCTGCTCCAACTGGTTCGGGGTTGACTGTTACTACATAATCAACGCTGTT
>CALODD010000087.1:0-64076 GCA_942491945.1 uncultured Gammaproteobacteria bacterium
GGTGTATTTGACTCCGTAGCGGATAACTACGATGTGATGAATGATGTAATGTCATTCGGCATGCATCGCATATGGAAACACGTCACTGTCAATCTGTGCCAGTTACGTCCCGGTAATCGCGTTATTGATCTCGCTGGTGGAACCGGTGATCTGGCCAAACGTATCTGGCCTAAAGATTGGCGATAAAGGCAAGCTTGTTATCTCTGATATCAACGCCATGCTTAGCAATGGTCGTGATCGTCTTATTGATGAAGGCATTAGCGAAGCAACGCCCATTTTGTTCAGGCCAATGCTGAAACACTGCTATTCCCAGATAACTATTTTGATGTAATTACGATTGGCTTTGGCTTTACGTAATGTCACTGAAAAAACAAAACGCCCTGCGTTCGATGTATCACTGCCTGAAGCCCGGTGGTCGTTTACTGGTACTCGGAGTTTTCCAAACCAGTCGTTCCGGGCCTGGATAAAATTTACGACATGTACTCATTTTCACTATTACCGAAGATGGGCAAGTTCATCGCCGATGATGAAGACAGTTATCGTTATCTCGCCGAATCGATTCGTATGCACCCTGATCAGGAAACACTCAAGGGCATGATGCAGGACGCCGGTTTTGAGAACACTCAGGTTTATAAACTGACGGGCGGTATCGTCGCCGTGCACCGCGGCTATATATTCTAGAGAGATATTACGTGTCGGAGTGTTGCACCAGCCAGAACAAGGCAGCCAAAGTGAACGCTCACCGCTGCCCGGTTAATGGCATGCGATATAAGTCTGTTTCGTTAAAAACCATCTATCATCAGATAAGCCATCCCTGGACATTGCATCCAGAAACAGAGAACTATTACTACTGTGATGATCCGAGCTGCGACGTTGTGTATTTCGGACAGGATGATTCGGTCATTACAACAAATCAGCTAAGAACATCTATTGGCAGTAAACAGTCAGATGACTCTGCAACGCTCTGCTACTGCTTCGGCATTACGCTGAAAGATTACGAACAAAAACCCAGCCTGAAAGAGTTTGTTACACAACAAACCATCTCGGGAACCTGCGACTGCCTGACTCATAACCCCTCAGGCAAATGCTGTCTAAAAGACTTTCCGGTTATCCAATGAAATTACCTGGCGTTGCACTGGCCACGGTTGAAACCGCATTCAATCGCCTCATTACCGAACAACCCGGCGTTGTTTCTGACAGCCTGATTAATCGCTGTGTCTGTATTCATCTCACCGGAATCGATATCCAGTTGTACTATCGTTTCTTAACTGACCATGTTGTTGTACTCGACGAATACGATACTGAACCCGATGCGACCATCAAAGGCACACCAGTCGCCTTGGCCTCGGCAGGCATGGGCGGCAGCGCCAATACCCAGGACCTGCAGCTTTCTGGTGATCTGCAAATCGCACAGGCCTTTGAAAAGTTGCTAAAAGATATCGATCCAGACTGGGAAGAATGGTTGTCACGTTATACCGGAGATGCGATTGCATTTCGTATTGGCGAAACTATTCGAGGGTTCCAGCAATGGGGGCAACAGGCCGCCAACTCTTTTCAGGAAGATCTGCGGGATTACCTGCAAATCGAAACCGAGATGTTACCGGTTGCCCGAGAAGTCGATGGTTTTAATCGTAACGTCGATGAATTCAGAGCCGCTGTTGAACGTTTTGAGATGCGCGTTGATCGCTTCCTCAGAAAACAGGAACCTGAAAACTCATGAACGGCTTACAGCAGTTTTTCAGACTCCTCCTGATCAACCGTGTTCTGGTTCGACATGGCCTGGATGAAATTGTTTTAGCGGCGCATATCTTACGTCCGGTTCGTTTTCTGATTTATCTTGCACCGTGGAACTGGATACGTCGCCGGAAAGGCCCTCGTGGAAAACGTATCCGCGAAGCACTGGAAGACCTTGGCCCGATCTTTATCAAGTTCGGGCAAATGCTCTCCACACGCCGCGACTTATTGCCCGGAGACATTGCAGAAGAACTCGCTCTGCTACAGGACAAGGTTCCACCGTTTCCCGGCAAGCAGGCCCGGAAGATTATCGAAACATCGCTCAAGCAACCCATTGAAGAGTTGTTCGATGAATTTGATGAGACACCACTCGCTTCGGCTTCTATCGCACAGGTTCATACCGCTCGTTTAAAGAACGGCAAAGAAGTCGTTGTTAAGGTCTTGCGTCCGGATGTTGAGCGCTGGATACACCATGACCTCGGCGTTCTATTCACGATCGCCAAACTGGCGGAACGATACTGGAGTGAAGGCAAACGACTACGCCCCGTTGAAGTCGTTGTGGAATATCAGAAGACATTACTCGATGAACTCGATCTCATGCGCGAGGCCGCTAACGCGACACAACTCAGACGTAATTTTGAAGGTTCCGATCTTTTATACGTCCCTGAAGTTTACTGGGACTACAGTCGCAAGGCTGTCATGGTGATGGAACGTATTAACGGTATTCCTATTGGCGACATGGACGCACTACGCGCAGCCAATGTAAATTTCCGTGAGCTATCCGAACGCGGTGTCGAAATCTTTTTCTCACAGGTGTTTCGCGATAACTTTTTTCATGCCGATATGCATCCGGGCAATATCTTTGTCGATGTCAGTAATCCGGATAAACCCAAATATATGGCGGTCGACTTCGGCATCATGGGCAGCTTGTCACCATCCGACAAACGTTACCTCGCCGAAAACTTCATGGCCTTTTTTGATCGTGATTACTTCCGCGTCGCGCAGCTACATGTCGATTCACGCTGGGTACCCGAAGATACCCGTGTTGATGAATTCGAAGCATCTATCAGAACAGTCTGTGAACCCATCTTTGAAAGACCATTAAAAGACATTTCTTTCGGACAGTTACTCCTTCGACTCTTCCAGACTGCACGACGGTTTAATATGGAAGTACAACCGCAGCTCGTCCTGTTACAGAAGACCTTGCTGAATATCGAAGGCCTTGGTCGCACCTTATATGATGAACTTGACCTCTGGGTTACCGCCAAACCGTTTCTGGAAAACTGGATGCAGGACCAGGTTGGTCATCGCGCGCTAATCAAACAACTCAAACACGAATTACCACTCTGGGGGGAAAAGCTCCCGCAGCTACCGTTACTCGCACATCAGTTATTAAAAGATGCCAACGAAGGTAAATTAAAAATTCGAATGCGCGAAGACGATATGGAAAGAATCCAGAATCAAATCGCTGAAGGCAATAAGAAACGCAACCGCGCCATTACTGGTAGTGGGCTATGTGTGACCTCCGCCGTGTTATACGGAACCAGCGCATTAACAGTATGGGCACCAGCTATTATTGCTGTCATCGGAATTGGTTTACTCATCAATAGCAATAGCGATGACTAAGGAAGAATTTCTTTCTACTCTCACCACTCTGGTTGAGTCCAATGGCACTCAACAACAGCTCAAACAACTGATCACCGACTACGGTTCTGAAACACCAGATAATCTGGAAGCAGGTAAACACCTTGAGTTCGTCGAACGCAATCAGTACCGCGGCGTCGGCAGTCACAACCACCTGTTATCCGATGTTCTCAATACGCTCGAATGCACAGAGCTACCACCTTACATTAAAGAAGAATTCCCTGACCTCAGTCAGAAAGAATGGGAATCACTACTCCGTATGGCAACCCTCATTGCCTCTGCCATGGAAACACGTATCAAACCAGAGTGAACTTTTTCAAATACGCTCACTCCAAAACGCAAACTCAACACAAGAACAACATCATGAAAAAGATCATTCTGTTAGCTGCTTCCCATACCGCTGTTCTCGCATTCGGTTTCGCACTCGGTATTTACATGCTGCCAATTCTCACCGCACCGGACGCACCGACTCAGGCCGAAGTCATGCAAACCGCAAAAGACGCAACATATACAACCACCTTTAAACGTGACCTTAAAGGCAGTGATGCTTTTCACTGGGGTGATGGTGAATTATCGATTGGCAGTAACAACGTTTCGTTTATGGGTGAACTCGCCCCCGGCCCTGATTACATACTCTATCTGGCACCAAAATACGTCGAAGATGAGGCTGAGTTTACTGCAGTAAAAGAGCAGTCTGTACAAGTCGGTAACGTAAAGACCTTTGACAATTTTATTGTGAACCTGCCTGAATCAATCAACCCTGCTGACTACACCACAGCCGTTGTCTGGTGTGAGAGTTTTGGAGAATTTATTTCTGCAGGAAAATATCGATAGCTTTGATAACGTAACAAAGCTCAACTCAATATAATCAAAGCCAAACTAACTACGGCCATTCAGCGAGATTATTTGAATGCGCCTTATTAGTACAAATGGGACAGTCAGTAACTAACTTAATATTTCTTTAAAGCGGTCATTCAACGACCAGTTGAGGGGCGCGACGTCAAGAGCGTCCAAGTAAGCGTAGCGAACGCTTTGTTATGCATGCAATACATTATGTAACAAGAATTTAGCTTCAGTGTAGATATTCATAGCTTTTTTATCTTTAGAAAGTAAACCGTCAAAATATGCTGCATAATTCATATCAACCATATCATTTCTAATTTTCTTAGGACTCACGCCTTTAGCTCCCCCCTTCAGATATCCAATGAATCGACAGCAAATACATGCAGAGGGCATACCTGAATATAAATGAAGTTGTAAGATCACACTGCCTTGGAAAATGCTTAACATTTGGATGATGCGAAAACAGTAACTCAGAGAGTTCAAGAATATTCTCGAGTATCTTTTTTATCATAGATACAGAATATGGTTCCTTCTTCCTAAATATTCTAAGTTCTTGTTGCGTGTAATTTGCAGAAATCTCGGTAATTGCAGTAATAATGTCCTCGGCGTCATTAAGAATCCTATCCATGTGCCCATTAGCATCCTTCCCAAGGCTTAATAAAGACTTTTGCCTTCTTTCGTCACCATTCTCTGCCTTATGTAGATCTTTGCAATATTCTATAAACCCTTTAGTTTGAGATCTGTCAATGAAACGTTTCAATAATCCTTTTTCATGAGACCTTAATCCAGATACGGCAGCTGTGCCTTTTAATACAATCACTTGATCAGGGTAGCGACACAACAAACACATTGATTTAAAAATGCTCTCTAGTGTGTTGCCTTTATACGCCTCCATTGCTGCATAATCAGTCAACACCGCATAGTTTGTTCTTGAACTCGATAAATAGGTATCGAGCTCTGATACTTGTAGATAATTTGAGTCAACTACCTTCCTCATCATTTAGTATGCATAACGCCTAATTCATCGGGAGCAAAAAGCATAGCGAGGTACGAGCGACGCTTTTTGCTATCCGGTGGAATATCTTGTTAGGCATTTTCTATTTAGCCCTCACATGATGATCTACTTTCCCGTCACGTATAGATTCATACAACACCCATCCCCTTTCAACAATACGCTCATCACTAACTATATCCGCACAGTCAGAATAGCGCGCGTGGACTTTGTAACCATACTTCTCAGTTAAGTCAGGATTAGGAATTATATGGAAGAAAGCCTCTGCATATCTCGCCACAGGATGGTTTTCATTATCAATAGCATCTGGTTTAATCGTGATTATGTTTTCTTTCGTTTCGATTGAGTATTCACGGTCAGAACATTTTTGATTATCAATTATTCTTATAGTGAAGTACGGCGGATTCATAGCCTTTGATATGGAAGTCGCGACGCTCCCGCTGACCACACCGAATATAAATACAACTACAAAGATTATAAACCACTTCATTTCGATAGTTTCTGCCTAACTTGCTAATAAGCGGCACAGATTTTGCGTCCTATTATTTCCATATACAGAGCTTTTTTTGCGCTGTATTACGGTATTAAAGGCAAAAGGGAGAAACCCATCATATATTAGTGGAATATATATCAACATAATTGGGATAATACCTTATCCAGAAATCCATGAAATATCAGAGGTAAAATTAGTCACTATTCGTAAGTGTGTCGAACGGCAACTTCTGCCACTCTACTGACTCTCGCTGAACGGCTGCTCTGTGTCGATTATGCCCTGTCATAGCATACAGGTCGAACGTCCTCTTTCTGGCCATGCTTCCTGCACCCATGCTCACTGCTACAAACTGATATCATCTAGATAGCCTTTACACGAATCATCATGATTGAACACTATGCATACTATCGTCAGGTTCTGCGTCCTACTTTTCACACTTGTTGCCCCATATTCAATTCAGGCTGAATCACCGGAAGGTTCTATATACCTGGATGGCGGCGACTCTAAATCCGCTTTAATTCTTGCTCATGGTCGCGGCAAACACCCTCGCTGGAAAGTCGTCGAGCCATTACGTATTGCTGTAAATGATGAGCTAGGCTGGCATACGCTTTCATTACAGTTACCAAACAATGACAACCGGCACTGGAAGGAGTATGCCGATGACTTTCCTCGTGCGAACGAGATCTTTCTTGATGCCATTCGTTTTCTTAAAGATGAAAAAGGTGTCGATACCATTTATCTGATGGGTCACAGCATGGGCAGCCGAATGGCTAGTTCTTTCGTTAGCGATCACCCGGACACTGGCCTTGCCGGACTCATTATTGCGGGTTGCCGCAACAATGGTGGCCCACCCTTCGATTGCGAAATGAATATCGAAAGCATCCAAATGCCTATTCTGGATATCTGGGGTGGAAATGACGACAAAGACAGCCACGCGGCCTACGAGCGCCGTGAATTTGTTTCCGATCGATACCAACAGGTCGAGATCCCGAACGCTAATCATAAGTTCGAGGGCGAAGATGCCGCTTTTACTGCTGCCGTTATCAAGTGGCTTCAACGCGGAGAGTGATAGCACTGCTATGGTGCGCTGAGGTAGAATCCATCCAGCTTCAGGGATCACCCGATACTTCCATTCCCAGGGTTAATTTCGCTCATGGGAGTGCGAGACAAGGCAAAACGGACGAAAAGCGCAGTTTACATACAGGTAAATGAGCATTTGAGGACGTTTTTAACTCAGTATCGTGCCCCATGAGTAGAAATTAAACCCAGGGACGATTGTGAAAGACCAGCTCATAGAATTACTTACCTCGACTGCAAACACCCTCAAGGATGATGGCGTGTTGAATATCGAGACCATTCCGCCGCTCAAAGTTGACCGGACGCGTGATCCGTCGCATGGCGATCTCGCCAGCAATATCGCACTCATGCTGGCCAAACCGGCGGGTATGAACCCTCGCCAGCTGGCGCAGACTATCGTCGAGGCACTGCCGTCGGTAGACTGGGTCGAAAAGGCCGAGATTGCTGGGCCGGGCTTTATCAATTTTTTCCTGAAATCCGATGCTGCCAATGCAGTAATTGCCAATGTGCTGGAACAGGGTGAGAACTACGGCTTCAATACTTCGGGCGAAGGCGTCAAGGTGCAGATCGAATTCGTCTCCGCCAATCCGACCGGGCCACTGCATGTTGGTCATGGGCGCGGCGCTGCCTATGGTGCTTCGCTATCGAGCCTGCTCAAAGCCAATGGCTACTCGGTTCACAATGAATATTACGTCAATGACGCGGGGCGTCAGATGGATATCCTCGCCGCCAGTGTGTGGATGCGTTACCTGGATCTGGCTGGTGAAAAACTGCCTTTCCCGGCCAATGGCTATCAGGGCGATTACATTTGGGATATCGGCGCGACTCTGCACCGTGAAAATGGCGATGCCTTCCGCCACCCGGTAGAAACAATCCTGAATGACCTGCCAGCAGATGAACCCGATGGCGGCGATAAGGAAACCTATATCGATGCACTGATCGAACGCTGCAAGTCATTACTCGGCGATGAGAAATACAAACAGGTTCATCGTCAGGGGCTTGAGGAGATAACCGATAATATCCGCCGTGACCTGAAAGAGTTCGGCGTTGAGTATGACGAGTGGTTCCCGGAATCATCTCTGATGGAGAACAACAAGATTCCCGAAACCATCGGTCTGTTACAACAGTCCGGTAACGTCTACGAACAAAATGGCGCCTTGTGGTTTAAATCCACTGCTTACGACGATGAGAAAGATCGCGTTGTGCAACGTGACAATGGTCTTTACACCTACTTCGCTTCCGACATTTCATATCACATGAATAAACTGGATCGTGGTTTTGATCGCCTGATTAATATATGGGGTGCGGACCATCACGGCTACATCCCTCGCGTACGTGCAGCGATGGCAGCACTTGGCGGCAAACCTGAACAGCTTGAAGTCATGCTGGTGCAGTTCGCCAATCTTTATGAAGGTGGCGAACAGGTCAAGATGTCGACCCGATCCGGCAACTTCGTAACCCTGCGTGAGCTGCGTAACGACGTCGGCAATGATGCGGCACGGTTCTTCTATGTCATGCGTAAGTCAGAGCAACATCTAGACTTTGATCTCGATCTGGCAAAATCTCAATCGAACGATAACCCGGTATATTACATTCAATATGCCCACGCCCGTGTCAGTAGCGTCTTCCGTCAACTGGCAGAACGCAGCTTAAACTGGGATCAGCAACAGGGCCTCGCGTCGCTGGATAAGCTGACTGAAGAACACGAACAGGAGCTGATCAAAACCATGAGCCGCTATGCGGAACTAATTACCAAGGCCGGCGCGCAACATGAGCCCCACCAAATTACCTACTACCTGCGTGATCTGGCACAAGCCCTTCATTCTTACTACAACGCACATCAGTTTATTGTTGATGATGATGCCACGCGTAATGCACGCCTGAGTCTGATTAAAGCGGCACAGCAAATTATTCGCAATGGACTAACCATTATCGGTGTTAGTGCACCAGAAGAAATGCATCGCGATTAAATACAACCAGAATGCCAGCACCTAAAAAAATAGAATTACCTAAACGTAAGCGCAATGCGGATTGCGGCTTTTGCTGGGGCAATTTTATTTTTGGTATTGTCATCGGTGTGCTGTGCACATGGCTCATCATGAGTGACACAATAGATTTCAATCAACTCTTCGAAGATAAACCGACTATTCCATTCGTTGATAAAACACAGCCAACGAAAGAAGATGATAAAAATACCATCCTCGACAACTTGCCTATTGAGTTCTATAAACTGTTACCTAGCCGCGAAGAACAAATACCGGATCATGTTATCAGTCAGAAGGTTCGTGAGGGCACTGAGAAGGCACCAACCGAAGCCGCCGTACACTATCGACTACAGGCAGGCTCTTTTCAGAAACTGGAAGATGCAGATCGCCGACGCGCAAGTATTTTGATACTCGGCCTTGAAACTCAGATTGAAAAAGTCACGCATGGCGGTAAAACCTGGCACCGCGTTATGCTTGGGCCATTTGAATCACTACGACATCTGGATATCGCTAAGCGCCGCTTGAAAGAAAATCGTATTGACTCCATAACGCTCAAGTTAAAAAACTAGATTCACTATTCTTGATTTTCATTGCATCAACGCCATATCGAACATAGTTTTATTGTGAGGTTTCAAACATGTTAAGAATTGCGCTTTTTCTGGGCACCAACATCGCCATCATGCTCATTCTGAGCATCACCTTTAGCCTGCTAGGTATCGATGGCTTGCTGCAACAAAACGGCGTCGATCTCGATCTGAATGCGCTGCTTGTTTATTCCGCAGTGATTGGTTTTTCTGGCTCCATCATTTCACTCTTCATGTCGAAGTGGATGGCAAAGAAAAGTATGGGCGTGCAACTGATCGATAACCCAACAAATGAAACTGAGCGCTGGATTCAGGAAACTGTTCGTTTCCAGGCTGATCGTGCTGGCATCAAAATGCCTGACGTTGGTATTTTTAATCACCAGTCACCGAATGCCTTTGCTACAGGCTGGAACAAGAACGATGCACTGGTCGCAGTCAGTACCGGCTTAATGCAGCATATGACCCGAGATGAAGTCGAGGCAGTACTTGCACATGAGGTCAGCCATGTAGCCAATGGCGACATGGTTACACTGGCGCTAATTCAAGGCGTGGTGAACACCTTTGTTGTTTTCTTTTCTCGCGTCATCGGCCATATTGTAGATCGGGTTGTTTTCAAGGTTGAACGTGGCCATGGCCCAGCCTTCTGGATCGTTTCACTCGCAGCACAGTTTATTCTTGGCATACTCGCATCAGCCATCGTTATGTGGTTTTCCCGCTGGCGTGAATATCGCGCAGATGCAGGTGGCGCCAATCTCGCTGGAAGACAGAAAATGATTGCGGCATTAAAACGATTACAGGCAGCACATGATGCGCCGCCTCTACCAGAAGAAATGGCAGCTCAGGCAATCAACGCCGGCACAGTACAGGCGATGTTTTCCAGCCACCCACCACTTGAAGAACGTATTGCTGCTTTAGAAGCGATGCAAGATCAACCCACTGTCTACTAATTAATCTATAAGGGGATCACTATGACAGAACCAGTTGTTGCACAAAACTCACCCTATGAAGTTGAACTCGAAGCCGGTACTTACTGGTGGTGTGCCTGTGGTAAATCGAAAAACCAGCCATTCTGTGATGGTTCACATCAGGGTACGGATATCTCACCTGTTGAGATGAAAGTTGAAGAAAAAGGCACCTACTGGCTATGTGGCTGTAAAGCGACTAAACATGCACCGCATTGCGATGGGGCTCATAACGATCTTTAACATAGAAAAGCCTGCATTACGCAGGCTTTTTTATTTCACTAACTGCTTTAGTCGAGCCAGTGCCTCTGCTGCATTCTGTGGCCGATTATCAGGTAGCTTGTGTAACATTTCCTGCAGTAGCTTATTCATAGGGTGTGCTGCATTCGCTAACGACTTTACTGGCTCCGCAGCATGCGCAAACATTATGTCCTGATCAGAACCTTCAGAGAATAACGGTTCTCCTGCAAACAGTTCATAACCAATCAGACCCGCAAGATAGACATCACTGCGCTGGTCAGTAGGATGCTTTTGAACATTCTCAGGTGTTGTATAAACCGGTGTCGAAAAAGGCAATGGCCACTCCCCAACGATATCAGAGAGCGCATGCAAGCTATTCAATAAACCGATCTGAGTTAACACCAATGTCTTTTCGTCTCTGAGCATCAACTGTCTCGGTACGATCTGATGTAATTCGATTCCAAGCTCATGGAGTACAGACATGCCTTCAAGCAACTGTCTGAAATAATGTAATGCATAGGCATCACTTAATTTACCTTCTTTAAGTTTATCTTCTAGTGTCTTACCTCGTAGAAATTCTAGTGCGACAATCATTCGATCATCTATCACTTCAAAATTTAATAATCGAATGATATTTGGATGTTTACGCTGAGAGATCGTTTTGAAATTGTTAGCGAAGGACTCCGGTATTGCCTTTTCACCAACCCTGACCCGATTGATTATTTTCAGCGCAATCGGCGCCTTAATTCCTTGCAAAAAAGCTCTAAATGTCGAGGCAGTGCTATCTTCTCCGAGAAAGCTATCAATATGATAGCGACCCATAGATGCATTACCTGAAAGAATCTCATCCATAGTAAATGGCCACTGCTTATGGCCTTGTAACATCTCTAGCGCTAGCGCAGCCTCTGCTTCCGCCTCGCGTGCTTTGCGCTCTCGCATTTCAAGTAATGTCTCGCCTTCGTGTGGCGCATCTTCGTCTGGTCGTTTTATCTCAGTGGCATCCTTTTTTGCAGCAGGACCCAGAACAGTTGATACATCTTCCATCAACTGGTGCATATCCATATTTTTCTTAAGATAAAAGTTAATCGCACCCTGTTTTATCGTGCGAACGATCTGCTGTATATCCTCTGGACCCGGAGCGACGATAGAACTTAAGACGATAAAAGCAGGAACCTTATTGGCGTTATCGACAACCGTTTTCATCCAGGGCAATGTACTTTGCCCGGCAACAACATTATTCATAATAATCGCGGCGTACAATTGCAGATTTGGCACTGCATTAATATCAGCTGATACGGCTTTATCGTGTTCTGCAATGCCAATATCAGGATAGATTCTCTTGATTAGATGACCAATAACACGACGATGCTCAGCGTCATCATCTAATATTAATACTGCGGCCATACCTTCGCTCCCGTGTTCACTCGAAAAGATTCGCTAGAATCAATCTCGTGTCATGTACAAATCATTCAAACTATCATACCCCTCTACTTATAAGGTTTAAATAGATAACATAGGTAAGAACATCGCTATTAGCTGATCTGTTTAGTCGCATCATGACAAGAATTATCGTTTATTATAGTTCTTGGTTCTTTACCTCGGCTAAGGCACATGCGTCATATTATCTCTCTTATTGTTTTACTTGTTCTCAGCTACCCGACCCATGCTGATGACAAATCATTAATCTCCGGTACTCAGTTACTCAAAGAGATTAACCAGAACATTCACAATATCGATACCGCTGAATTACAGGCACAGCTTAAGAAAAATCCGATGACAGTACTTATCGATGTGCGCACTGATAGAGAGATTTTGTTACGTGGCGGCACCATTGATGCACCATTAAATACCCTGATTCCGCGCGGCTGGCTGGAAACACGTATCAGTGAATACGTTACAGATAAAGATACGCCTATCGTTGTGTATTGCGGTACCAATATTCGTAGCCCGTTTGCTACACGGACTTTAATGGATATAGGCTACAGCAACGTTAAAAATTATAGCGATGGCTTTTTTGTCTGGCAGAAAGCCGGTCTGCCTGTTGATATTCCCGATCAGGAACTCGGCTCTTTTCTTTACAGCAAGCCCATCAAAATCGCTGATGGTGTCTGGTCAGCCATTGGTGCTACGGCTGCACCGAGCTATGCCAATTCAGGACATAACAATAATCTTTCTTTTATCGTCACTAGCGAAGGCGTAGTCGTCATCAATGCTGGCGACAACTATCTACTCGCTAGGTCACTGCATGACGAAATCAAGAAGATCTCAGACCAGCCTGTTAAATACGTCGTTCTGGAAAATGAACAGGGACATGCTGCATTAGGCTCTAATTACTGGAAAGAACAGGGTGTCCCTATTATTGCCCACATTGATGCCGATACCGTTATTCGTCAACATGCCGAACGTATGCTTAATCGAATGAAAGGATATGCTCGTGACAAGGCATGGAAAACCGAAGTCGCTTACCCCGATAACACATTTACCGATGAATTGGTCTTAGAACTGGGAGGGCAACGCATCGAATTGCTTTACATGGGCCCAGCCCATGGACCGGGTGACATCGTTGTCTGGATGCCGCAAAAGAAACTCGCCATTGCTGGTGATATGGCGTTTCATGAGCGCATGCTGCCAATCTTTGAATACACTGATACAGAAGGTTGGTTAGAGACCTGGAAAAAATTTGCCGCGCTCAATGCAGAAATAGTCTTACCCGGCCATGGCAGCCCGACCACGATGGAGCATGTCACAAGAACGACTATCGACTACCTTAAATTTATGCGTCAGGAAGTGGGTAAAATTATCGATGAAGGTGGTGAGTTAACTGATGTCTATCGAATCGATCAATCACAGTTTGCCCACCTTAATACTTATGATCGTCTGGCAAAACTCAATGCCAGCACGCTGTACCGTTTAATGGAATTTGAATAAATTTCAATTAACTCTCAGGCCTCAAATCATTCGTTGTGTTGATATTACTAAACCACTCAGAGTGACCGGAAAAATCAACCGCAATCGTGTATTGATTCAACACCCATTCTCTAACTTTACGTTCACCCGATTTTAGAAACAGATCAATACTGTTTCCCATAACTGTTTTCATTAACATGATAACAGGTTGAATCTGACCATCGACTTCGGCAACCGCGATTTCTGCACGGTGTTCCTGTTGTGCAAAGAATAACTGAGGGAGTATCTCTGTATGTATGTCCGGTGTATCACACGGAACTACCAGAGTATTCGGAGTCGATACTTTCTCAATTGCGGATTTTATACCGAGCAGAGGCCCACCATAATCGTCACTTTCATCGGCAATAACGGGATAACCAAAGTCCTGATATAAACCGATATTACGATTTGCACTTATGACAATGTGATCCAGTGATTCCTCCAGAGTCTCCAGTACACTTTGCACCATAGGCTGGCCTTTATAATTGACAAGCCCTTTATCCTGGCCACCCATGCGACTACCTTTGCCACCCGCCAGTATCAGGCCGGTTACATTCTCGCGTATATCAGGCAGTGTTGACTTGCTCATGATTCCACCGTTCAAATGCCTGCTGATCACTCTGCCTTGCCTCGACCCAGTGATCTCCGTCGTTACCATGCTCTTTCTTCCAGAACGGGGCCTCTGTCTTTAGACGATCCATGATGTATTGTGCGGCCTCGAAAGCCTCGCGTCGGTGAACCGCCGATGTGATCACTGCGACTATTGGCTCATGCGCATTCAGCCTTCCAACACGATGAACAATCGTTGTATGTAATAAAGACCATCGCTCTGTCGCCTTATCAGAAATTGTCTCGAGGGTTTTTTCTGTCATACCCGGATAGTGCTCTAACGTCATCGCAACACTATCCGTGGATTCACCAAACTCTCTCACCAGACCTGTAAAACTCACCATTGCGCCGGAGTCCCCACTCTCCTGTCTGGCGATCTTCAATAACAGGCCAATATCAAAATTCGCTTCCTGAATACTAATCATATTATCCGCCAGTTACGGGAGGAAAGAATGCCAGTTCATCACCAGCGCTTAAATTTATGTCATCTTTTACCATCGTATGATTAATCGCGCTGAGTAACGCTGAGCCCGGAGCAAAGCGTTCTCTCCAGCCCGCGCCGCGTTCCGCCAGGCGTTGTCGAATATTACCAACAGTCGCTCCTTCAGCATCAAGGACAAACGTTTCTTCACCGACACCCAGTTGTTCTCGCAACGATGCGAAATACAAAATTGTGATTGTTTTATCCAGCATGATATTCCCCGCTCTTGCCGCCAGACTTATACAGCAGGCGTACTTCATTAATATTGATTCCTTTATCTACGGCCTTGCACATATCGTAAATTGTTAGCGCTGCAATGCTTGCAGCAGTTAAAGCCTCCATTTCAACCCCGGTCTTACCATCGAGCTTACACATCGCCTCGATGTGCACACATGAACTTGACTCATCTACAATGAGCTGCACGTCGATTTTTGTCAGCATTAATGGATGGCATAGCGGAATTAAATTTGGACATTGTTTTGCGGCCTGAATACCTGCAATTTTTGCAATTGACAGTACATCACCTTTCTTATGATTACCTTCCATAATCATTTGTAAAGTCTCGGCCTGCATATCGACACGAGCACCAGCGACAGCAGTACGAGACGTTATGTTTTTATCGGAGACATCAACCATACTCGCATTACCGTCTGCATCGATGTGCGTTAGCGAATCCACTTTATCACTCATAACAAACTCTCAAAACACCAGTACTTAACGGTATCGCCTTCATTCACCGTTTGACCTTCCAGTATTTCGACCAGGCCATCTGCCCAGCTGGTTGAACTCAACACACCTGAACCCTGATGCGGATAGATCTTTGCAACAGGGTTCCCATTGTCTTGTAGTAACTGTGCACGCACATACTCGCGACGTTTACCGGATTTGAGCCATTCAAAACCCGCTTTGACTTGCATTGGGGCTGGCGGCACATAGTCACGTCCCTGCATTAACTTGATATACGGGGCAACCAGCCAGCAGAACGTAACAAAAACAGATACCGGGTTACCCGGTAGTCCAATAAATGGCGTTCCATCCACGTGACCATAGGCTACAGGCTTACCGGGTTTGATCGCCATGCGCCACATCGTCAGTTCACCTAACTCTTGCAGTGCGACTCGCACATAGTCCTCTTCACCGACTGATACTCCGCCACTAGAAAGGATAAGATCCGCATTTTTAGCAGCATGACTTAACGCTTTCTTTGTCGCGTCAATATCATCAGGGACATGCGGCAATGTCACCACTTCACAATTCAGTGATTGCAGTAACCCGGTAAACGTAAATAAATTCGAGTTATATATTTGTCCCGGTTGTAATGATTCTCCGGGCCTGACTAATTCATCACCTGTAATAAATATCGCGACTTTAAGTCGCTTATAAACTGACACTTGCGGTATACCTATTGACGCTATTAAACCCAGTTCCTGTGCGCGTAATATTTTACCCGCCTTAATAATTATTTCGCCCTTCTGTATATCTTCACCTGCGCGCCGGATGTTCTCACCAACGGCTACAGTGTTATTAAATATGGCCTGTCCATCGGCTTCAGTCACCTGCTCCTGCATAACCACCGCATCAGCATTTACCGGAACAGGTGCGCCAGTAAATATCCGTGCTGCAGTTCCCGGTTCAAGTGGGGCACCTACTGACCCAGCAGGAATACGCTGACTAATCGGTAAAGTACTTACACCCTCATTTAAATCCACAGTGCGGACGGCATAGCCGTCCATTGCACTGTTATCTGCGGGAGGAACAGAAAGGGAGGAAATAACTGGCTTCGCCAGAACACGATTTAGTGCATCATCAAGTAGAATCGTTTCGGTTTGTTTGACAGGTATAACGCTATCTAACAGTCGCAGCATAGCTTCATCAACAGATAGCAGCGACGGTTGGCCGAGATCACAATCGAGTGCGCGATTCATGATCAGACTTCCTTTAGTCTCGGCATTATCTCAACCAGATTACATGGGCCATGATTGACATCCAGCTGATAGCGGATGATTTCATCCCAGCCATCTTTGCAGGCACCCGGTGAACCCGGCAGGCAAAAAATGACCGTACCGTTGGCTATACCGGCTAATGCGCGCGACTGCATGGTTGATGTCTTAATAAATTGATATGAAATTGAACGAAATAGCTCACCAAAACCATCAATCGTCTTATCAAATAAAACCGAGAATGCTTCCGGTGTAACATCACGTCCCGTTAAGCCTGTACCACCGGTACTCAAGATCACCTGCACATCATCATCGGCGATCCATTTAGAGGCCAAAGCTCTGATTTCATATTTGTTATCAGGCACGATGATTTTCTTAACCAGCACATGACCTGATTCAACAATACGGTTAACCAGTGTTTCGCCCGCTGTATCATCCTCTTCTGTACGTGTATCAGAAATTGTCATTACAGCGATTCTAAGTTTCACAAATGGTTTGTCTTCGCTCATATCAACCTCCTGTCGAAGCCATAAAGCGCACGATCTGTTGTGGCTTTTCATTAAACTCATGGCGTTCCGGTTTTTGATAAACCGCCTGTTGAATCAAGGTCTGTAATTCTTCATCACTCACGCCATCACGAATCGGAGTACGTAAATCAATCGCATCATTCTGGCCCAGGCATAAATGCAATTGACCATCGGCAGACAGGCGAACCCGGTTACAGCTTTCACAAAAATGTTGTGACATCGGTGTGATAAACCCAATTTTCAGATCGGTTCCAACCACTTGAACATAACGTGCAGGCCCACCACCGGACATGACTGCAGGTATCAATTCATAACGCTGCGCCAGTCTCTTACGAATTGTTTGTAAAGAAATATATTGAGAACTCGCTGATACGCCAGGACTTCCTATTGGCATTGTCTCGATCAAGCGCAGGGTAAAATTTTGCTTAATACAGTAGTCGACCATGGTCTCTACCTCATGATCGTTTACACCTTTCATCACAACCATATTAATTTTGACTGGATCAAACTCGGCTGCCTTTGCCGCATCCAGACCATGTAGTACCCGTGATAACTTGCCGCGCGTAATCAACTTGAAAACTTGTTCGCTCAAACTGTCCAGACTGACATTCAGACGAGCCACGCCGGCTGCTCTCAAAGCCTGTGCATGTTTTACTAATTGCACCGCATTGGTGCTCAATGAAAGATCGCTTATCCCAGGTATTGAGCTCAAGCCAGCTGCGAGTTCCGAAACTCCTCTACGAGTCAGTGGCTCACCACCCGTTATCCGGACACGTGACACGCCCAGTGAACTAAACGCACTCGCCACACGTTCGATTTCAGTAAAACTCAACCATTCCGCAGGTTCAGAGAAATCTTTGAAGTGTTCGGGCAGGCAATACTGACAACGCAAATCACAGCGATCAGTTACCGATAAGCGTAGGTAGCTAATGCCCCGATCAAAACGATCAACGAGGGAAGGCGCGCCCTCGACTGTTGCATGTACTGATGTATGTCCATCCATACATCAGTAACTGCAAAGGCTGTGCCAGAAAAAAAGACCGATATTCACGATTTTCTGCACACCTAATGGTGCGGACAGCTTGCATACCGAACGAACGTTCGGTATGGTTGTGCCATGAGTAAATCAGAGACATCTCAGATTCGGGGGGAAGCACTACGCCACCAGGTACTTGATACCGCACTCAAGTTGTTTTCCGAGAAAGGCTATTTCAAAACCTCGATTCACGATATTCGCAAAGAGGCTGGCGTCAGCATTGGTGCGATCTACCATCATTTTGAAAACAAGGAAGCATTGGCCAAGGCCCTGTACGACTTACTGGTTCTACGTATGGAAGCGGCTATTGATCAGGCCTGTACAGATCTGACCGGTACGCTAGACCGCAGCCGCGCCATTATCAAAACCCTGTTTGAGATGACCGAGACCGATCCTCAGACCATGCAGTTCATTCTGCTGGCACAACACCGCGAGTATCTACCTGATGAGCCGCCGATATGTTCTTCACGCCCTTTCCAGTTTATGAAGGAAGTCGTTGAAGAAGGCATCGCCAAAGGCGAAGTCATGGAAATTGAACCCTGGGTTGCCGCTACTGCAATGTATGGTGGCGCATTGCGCATGATGGGCCTGAAAATGGACGGCGCACTTGAGCCTGCCCTTGATCAGTATCTCGATGAGACCGTTGCCTGTGGTTGGCGGGCCATCAAGACATAGTATTTTTTTAACCGTGTTACCGAACGAACGTTCGTTTTAAAGAGGAGTAATCATGAAAAAACTGACTTATATCTTAATATTTGGCCTGCTGCTGGCTTTCCAGACCGGCGCTTATGCCGCAAAACCTGATGATGCCGACGCACTCAAGGGTGTGACTAAAGGCAAGGTACTGTTTGATATTAATATGGCTGAGGCCAAAAAGATGACACTGTATCTTATGGTCATTCGTGAAACCGTTGATGACCTTGTTCGTCAGGGTGTCGAGCCTGATGTGGTACTGGCCTTCCGTGGCTTATCCGTGAAATTAATTTCCAAAGATCGCGAGCAAATGGAGTTAACTGATTTCGAACATCTCGATAAAATTGCTGCGCAACTCGCTGACTTACAGAAGCAAGGTGTCAGAATAGAAGCCTGTTCTGTAGCAACTCGCTTGTTTAATGTGAAGAACGATGATGTGCTTGATGGCATCAAGCCCGTCGGCAACACCTTTGTTTCACTGACCGGTTATCAGGCACAAGGCTACGCCAATATTCCAATCTATTAATAAAAAAGGCACGCCTTATCGAGTATAAGGCGTGCCTGTTAGTTAAAGCTTATTGGCTAATTCGCACGAAAAACGACTTTGCCACCAACCATCGTCATCACTGGTTTAGTCTTGCGTATCTCGACTGCAGGCACCGTCAGGTAATCACGATCTAATACCACTAGGTCAGCAAACTTACCTTTCTCCAGGCTACCCAGATCATTTTCACGAAATGCCATCCAGGCATTGCTGCGTGTATGTGCAATCAGCGCCTGTTCGCGCGTTACGATTTCATCGGTGAGTTGATCACCATTCATCGCCTGACCGGTAACCGCCCACCACAGGGTATAAAACGGACTCGACTGATTAACCGTCATGGTATCGGTTCCCAGTCCCCAACGAATACCGGAAGCCTGTAATGTCTTCAGTGGTGGGTTACCAAAAGCCAGCATTGCTAGAGGGTGCTGAAACTTGTTACCAGTAATGAGTCGACGACTTTGGCTTGCCACTGCCATTCCTAATGCCTGCGCTCGCTTGATAATATCTTCATCAATACCATCGGCATGATGAAACACCCAGCGTAGGTCGTTCAGTGGATGTTGCTTGTTAATCTCTTCAAAGGCTTCCAGATGCTGTTTCATAGAAGCGGGATGCGTCGAGTGCTGCTGCAGGCTTAAACCTTTCGCCGCGATCTGACGTGACAGGTTAGCAAACGTCGTTTTATGTTCTTCACTACTTGCCGCTGGCTGCGCCATGGAATCATGGATAGGTCCATAGAGTCGCTCGCCGATACCGATATGCTGAAAGTAATCGCTTTCTTCAAAGAATGTCAGATTGCCCAGGTCATTCGTAAACGCGCCTTCCTCTCCCGGTGCATAAGCCATTGGGCTATGCAGACTAAAGACACGAAAATCGAGTTTGCCTTCTTTCGCAAGCTCTCGATAGGCATTATAAAAATCCAGCGTCAATCCAGATCCCGCAGCATCGATGACTGTTGTCAGACCCATCGAGCGTAAATCACCCAGCAAACCTGCTGCACGTTCTTTGGCCTGTTGTAAATCAGGCTCAACAATCTTCGCCAGCATACGACGCATTGCTGCACCACGAACAATACCTGTCGGACGTTCGTTATCATCGATGTCAATATCGTTCGCGATCTCTAACCAGGCAATTTCGGTATCTTCATCAATCTCAATGGCTTCAAACGCCTTTGTATTCGCGTAACCCATACCAAACAACAGCTGCGTAAAAACTGGATTATCTGGCGTCACTTCATCAATCTCTTGTCGAGTGAACGCTCCATTACCGTCAGTGAATTGATTAGGGGTATAGCCACCCATTACTACGACCCATTCATCCGGGCCGAGTGCTTTGGCTTTCTTAGCAATACGCTGCAGTGCTTCGGCACGTGTATGCACACCGGTTAAACGAACTTCACGATTCCAGGTACGTGAGCCGCGTACAATATGCACATGGTTATCGATCAGACCGGGTATAACAGTTTTACCATCGAGTTTAATAACCTCGGTGTTATCACCGACTAATTTTTCGATGTCTTTATTTGATCCTACGGCTTTGATTCGACCATCATTAATTGCAACCGCCTCCTGGACAGAGAAGGCCTCATCAACCGTAAGAATTTTTCCGCCGATCAAAACAGTATCCGCAGAATCAGTGGGGGCAGCCTTCTCAACCATTGGCTTAGGGGCAACCGTTTCAGCCGCTTCTTCAGTCTGCGGCGAACATGCCACCACGAATAACAGTGAAAAAATTATTATATAGCGAAATACTCCCATGAGGTCCTCCTGATATTATGTTTTGATTATTTATAGCACAGATTAGTTGCAGAATAAGTATATAAAAGCTAACTTTTGCTAGTCTGATCCAGGTCATCTAGAGGAGATCGATTATTATCATGAAACAGCTCTCATTACTGTTTGCCATTTATGCATCCATTCTATTTACATATTCAGTCTCCTACGCTCAGACCAACGAAGAAGTCACTAATCTGGTTAAAGTAACAAAAACTGCAATGGAAGCTGACTCCGAGCAAACCATTGAAAGTATTATGTTTGCTGAACATCCATACAAAGATGAAAATAATCCGGCGTTATATGTCTTTGTGCTCGATACCGATCTCGTTGTTGCCGCTCATCCTATTCTGCCGCATATCGTCGGCATGAACCTGAAAGGAAAGCCTGATCCCAAGGGAAAATTGTTTCGCGAAGAAATGCTGGAAAAAGCCTTGAAAGACGGTAAAGGCTGGGTGGATTATCATTACCTTAATCCTAAAACAACGCAGCAAACACTGAAGATCAGTTATTTTGAATTAGCAAACGGTACTGATGGTAAGCAGTATATTATTGGAAGTGGCCTGTATCCTGAAAAATAATACTTGGGTTAATTAGACATCAAAACGCTTCATCTTCCAGTTCTGCAATCAACTGGCTAACGTAGCGGCCAATCTGAGCATCAAAGCCATTCCAGTTTTTATATTTATCCATATCGGCTATCACTTTAGGTTTCATCTCATAATCCAATAAACCTTCGTCATAATATTTCTGTACCGATGTACGCAGTGTTTTGTATATCGTATTAAATTCATGAACCAGATCCATATTGCCGCTATGACCATGCCCTACGACGACATGATTGGCCTTGATGTTTTTGATACGTTCAGTCACTTCATAAGCACCTTTGAAGTTGCCATGACCCATGAACGAAAAGTGTTGATTATTCACTACATCACCCGTGAACAGCACGGCTTCTTCAACTACGTGAATCATTAAGTCTGTCGTTGTATGAGCCTTCTCAAACAACATGACGCGAAAAGTTATACCGCCAATTATGTAATCCCTGTCTTCTGCAGGCGTACTCGGGATAACTATCTTTGTTCCTGCAAAAGCCTCTTTGCTTAGACGCTCTTTAAAACGGTTAAACCAGAACTTATCATCTCCGGCATTAAGCAAAGTAATGAGCTCTGGATGCGCAATGGTTAAAGCTTCAGGATACGCTTCGACTATAGCCTGATTCGCTAGCCAGTGATCGCCGTGAATATGCGTGGTAAAGATATGAGTAACGGGCTTATTGGTAATTGCTCTGATACGTCGCAAGATCATTTTACTGATCTCATAACTTGTACCCGTATCAATGACTACCACACCGGTATTCGTTACTACAAAGCCTGGATTATTATGAAAACCCTGACTAAATTTGGGGTCTTCATTATGCGGGCCATGCTCTATGACATAACTGTTAGCCCCGATCTTTTTGGTTTCAATATGAGACCAATTCAGTGCCCGAACAGATTGAAAACACATACTAAGCAATATGCATATAAACAGAAGAAAACGCGTCATCTCATATTCATCCTTTCAAAATGACCTCTCGAAGGTACATTGATTAGTCTAAAATTATAGAAGAGATCGTATCGTTTTCACGACATCCTCTTTATCCCATTCCAACGCACCACGATAGCCGTAGCGAATTTTGCCGTTCTTATCGAGCAGGTAATTTGATGGATAGGCATAAACCTTCCATTGCTTCGAAGCATTTCCATCGATATCCATCAATACGGGGAAGTTATGCTCTATCTTATGTTCCTTGAAGAAACCTAATATTTTTTCCTGTGGCTCTTTGATATCGACCGTCAATAGTGCAAAGTCTTCACCTTCAAGTTTTTTTACCAAACGATTCAGTGATGGAATTTCTTTTACACAAGGGCCACACCAGCTAGCCCAGAAATTAATTAGCACAACCTTGCCACGATAATCATCGAGGTCAAACGACTTTCCAAATAGACCATCGAGTTTCAGTGCAGGAGCTGTGGGATCACCTCGATATGGATACAGAGACGGCATGCGTCGTGAAGCTTTTTTCGTAGGCGATTTCTGTTTCTGATTTGATACAGGCGATGTCGGTTGTTTGCTACTAACCAGAAAGTTGAATCCATCACTATATAGCTCACCCATTTGTTGGCGCATAAGCAGATCATCTGGAATAAGGTCTTCTTTCAAGCGTGCGTGGAACCCACCTGTAATACCTTTTAATGCATGAAGCTTTACAGGCGCGCCACCGACCTGAAGCTGTTTTACAATCTGGTCGCTACGTAGAAATTTCGTTGAGTACTCTGGCTGTAACAGATATACAGGCTTATTAACTGATCTTGAAATCGGCAGGTAACGCGCATCACTGCCTATTTCAACAGAGCCTTCTATAAAGTGAGGCGATATAAATATATAACCGGGAAAACTATGATCATTGGGATGTTTTTCCTGCCACAGCCTGCCAGCCTTAAGTGCGAGTACAGCTCCTCGATTCGCCGAACTCAGGACTATGTATTTATAACCTTTTTGTTTTGCTATGCGCATCAGAGCATAGATATCATCAGCACTAAACCTGGCAATACTGGAGCGCCCCACAGGCTCCATATAAGTTTCGTGCAAATCCAGTGTCCATAGATCGAAACCTTCATCCGCTATATTCAGCGCGCTTTCAATCATTTCGGAACTGGCACCATACTCAGATGGCAACCAGATGATCAGTCTGCTGTTGTTATCTTCATAACGGGTATAGATCAGGTCAGTACCAGATTCCAGACTGATCTCAGACTTCTGGTAGGCCAGAACATTACTGGCCGATATCTGCAAGGCAATTAAAATAGTAACGAATAAAACAGATTTTCTTATATTTATCATACGCGCATGATAAACAAACATAAGCGTTGAAGCTCCCCGACAAAGATTAGAAATAAAGAAATGACTAACTATGCAGTAGTTTTTTTTCATAGACTACAGTAATTTCATGACCATCCCATTCATAAGATAAGTGTGGACCTTGCACCGGAATAGACACGGCCTTAGGTCGAAGCACGGCAATACACTCTCCACTAGGATTACGAACAGAACGATAAACAATCCCCCATGAATCCTGGTCACGCATTTCACGACCAAAGGTCTGCGCCTGCCCCCAATGATCGGGGTCATGCAATTCATTATAGCCATCACGAATATCATGCAAGGGTTTCTCAATCTCCCCGATATAGACGCGCATATCCAGAACGCACGCGTCTTCATTCGTATAGGCCATAAACTTTTCCCGATGATAGCGGGTTTCCGCTATAGCAGTTTCAAGCGTCTTTGCGGCGTAATACACACCATAAGTACCATCACTGAAACGGCTGGGTGCATCGCTAGAAATATGCGTGAACGATGCCATAACGACAGAAGAGCCGGGCCCGGAGACACGATCACCTTCGGCTACCAGATGAATATCCCCAACCTGGTCACGTAGGCGATCATTTGTTTCGGCCTCTATTGCAAATAGTTCCTCCATCAAATCAGGCTCAGTAAGCCCTTCAAAGAAATTAATGGGGGGATACTGAGAAGAAATGATGCGGTACTGTTTTTCCCAGCCGACGGCTACGGGTTGAGGCACTTACAGGCCTCGTTGAGCGTCCAGATACTGACGAACAACCGCTAGATCACTAACATTACCTGCCAGCATACGATCCAGCGCAGACTGGCCATTAAACAACGGCGCATCATTCGGTTTGGATAACCAGCGGTTAGCCGTATCTTTGTTCGGCATCAAGATCTGCAAAGCCTTATAGATACCCAATAGATAACTCACCCGCTCGACAACATCCCGATTCAGTCGACTTGCTGATTTCTCGGATTTCCATTTAAAAAAGGTTGAAGGCGGTGGAGAACCCAGCAATATCCGCTCCTGATTCGTTTTCAGGCCCCACTGGCTGGAAAGAGAGAAAAAAGCCTGCAAAGCCGCGCTAGCAACCCGCTTGGGATCTTGTTTGACTAAATTTGGGGCTAATTCCATTATTTAGACTCCATTTATATATATTTATATATATTAGTCCATATATGGAGTATTTCAAGTGCTCTAGCTTTGATCGACTTTAGGCACGCTCTCAAGAAGACACGACTTGAACCTTACGATTTGAACTAGCTCAAGCAGGCCTTACGCGACGGTAATTTCCAATTAATTTAGAGACAAGGAGATGCAACACTCTGCCTAGATAGTCATAGACATTAAAGATATTTTTTCAACTCCGGAATACACGAACCGCAATTCGTTCCGCACTGTAATTGCTCGCCCAGTGCTTCCACTGTATTCACACCATTGGTAATCGCATCCTTGATGCGGCTTTCACCAACGCCGAAACAGGAACAGACAATAGCGCCTTGCTCTACCGTGCCTGGTGGCGAATGCCCTGATAGCAACCAGCTACGCTCTTCACGTGATAGCTCATCTTTTTCAAACAGGGACTCCACCCATTCACGTGTTGGCAATGCATACGGACGCTCGATAAACAGACCACTCTGTAGTTTTCCATCACTCAATGCTGCACTACGGTAGGCACTGATACCGTTATCACTATAGTCCAGCCACTGAGCATCGGCATTGACCTGTTCACGTAATTTTTCCAGTAGTGACTGATAGGTAGCATGCGGATCACCCCGTCCGGCCAGTTCGTAATACCAGTACCCTGCTCGACGTGAGAGTGACCAGTATTCAACATTTTTAAGATCCAGTCTTTCGCGCGAGTATATAATTGCTTCCCAGTCTACTGCGTATGACTCAATCTTTACTGGCGTGTGTTTAAACTCGGGTTGACCTGATACCGGGTCGACATAGTCATTGACTACAGCACCCATACGCGCCTTGCTACTAAATTGTTCATTCCAGTGCATGGGTACGAACACCTGGCGAACTTGTTGTGTGTCCGTCAGGTCGGCACGTGCAATCATGTTGCCATAGCGAGAGGTTATGCTAACCAGACTGTTAGGCTTTATCTTTTCTCTTGCCGCATCATCGGGATGAATCGATATGAATGGCTCGACAATGTGCAGCCCAAGACGCGGCGCTTTGCCAGTGCGCGTCATGGTATGCCATTGATCCCGTATACGGCCGGTACTCATCGCATAAGGATATTGCTTATCGGTTGCCTTAGCCGGCATTCCGCTTTTCACAGCAATAAAGCGCGCCTTTTTATCTGATGTATAAAATTGGCCTTCAGAGAAAAAACGCTTTGCGCTATCTGGCACGCCTTTTTCTATTAATGGCCATTGAAACGGTATTAAGTCTTCATATGACTCAATGGTAAGGTCATCATGCGCTGAGATATTAAAATCACGTTGCCCCTCATTCTCGTAGCCAGACAGTTTCACTACTTCGGCATAAACGTCATAACTCGATTTATAGTCGAAGCCTTTATAGTGCATGCGACGGGCAACTTCTTTTACGATCCACCAATCTGGCTTTGCTTTACCTGGCATTTCTAAAAATGCACGCTGCCGGGAGATACGGCGTTCCGAATTAGTCACAGTGCCGTCCTTCTCACCCCAGCCTAATGCCGGCAAGGCAATATCGGCATAGGCCATGGTATCGGTTGCTGCCATACAGTCAGAGACAACGACCATCTCACACTTAGCCAATGCACGTTTTACCTGATCTGCATTCGGCAATGACACAACGGGATTCGTCGCCATAATCCATACCGCTTTAATATCACCGGATTCAATCTTCTGAAACAGATCGACGGCCTTAAGACCTGGCTTTGTCGCAACCGCTTCGCTATCCCAGAAACGCTTTAGTCGGCCGATATCTGCTGGCGCATAATCCATGTGGTGTGCGAGCTGATTTGCTAGCGCGCCGACTTCACGACCACCCATTGCATTGGGCTGACCAGTCATCGAGAATGGCCCCATGCCCTCTTTACCGATACGCCCTGTTGCGAGGTGACAGTTAATGATGGCGTTAACTTTATCGGTGCCGTATGAAGATTGATTAATACCCTGGGAAAACAAGGTAACTGTTTTATCGGTATAACAAAACCAGTCGACAAACTGTTTCAACTGTTCAACATCCAGACCGCAGTAGCTTGCTGTCGCTTCCAGACTACCCGCATCCTGAACAGCTTTAGCTAATGCGAGATCAAAACCCTCGGTATATTGATCAATATAGTCTTGATCGAGCAGATCTTTAATCGCCAGCGTTGATAACAATAAATTAAACAGACGTATATCGGTGCCGGGCTTAATCGGTATATGCATATCCGCTATTTCACAGGTTGCCGTCTCTCTTGGATCGATAACAACAACACGCATTTGCGGACGGCTCTTTTTCGCAGCCGTTATTCTTTGATACAGAACAGGATGACACCAGGCGGTATTCGAACCCTCTAGAATAATTAAATCAGCCTGTTCAAAGTCTTCGTAACAACCCGGTACAGTATCACTGCCAAACGCTCGCTTATGACCGGCAACTGCTGACGACATACACAGGCGAGAATTGGTATCGATATTACCGCTACCAATAAAGCCCTTCATGAGCTTATTGGCAACATAATAATCTTCAGTTAATAGCTGACCTGAGACATAAAAGGCGACAGCGTCTTTGCCATGCTCATCAATAATACACGTAAAGCTATCGGCAACTTCAGTTAACGCTTTGTCCCAACCGACGGCTTCACCGCGTATACGTGGTTCGAGTAGACGATCCTCAAGATCCAGTGTTTGCGCTAAGGCGGAACCTTTTGAACATAAACGACCATAGTTCGCCGGATGCTCTTCATCACCAGCAACAGAAATTTCACCTGAATCATCGATCGTTGCAACAACACCACAGCCCACACCACAGTAAGGACATGTTGTTCTAACTGATTTCATATAAACAACTCACTAGTAGCTGTTGAAGTTCGTTCAGGCGAGTACGAGATCATTTTTAATGCCGTATCATGCCGCATGAATAGAAATTCAACAGCCTACTAGGCTGCAATAGCTGCTTTATCACTCGACAAATATACAATGCCGTTCTCTACTTTTGTTGCGTAGGTATTCGTACAACCTTCATCAGGGTCGAGCGCTTCTCCGGATGCGAGATTAATCTTCCAGTTATGCAATGGACAGGTCACTGAATTCCCGTGAACTATTCCTTGCGACAAAGGGCCCTTCTTATGTGGGCATTCATCCTTGATTGCGAAGACTTCGTCTGCGGATGTACGAAACACAGCAATATTGACTGTATCGGTTTTAACTACCCGTGAACCCAGTTTTGGAATGTCTTCCAGTTTTACTATCTCAATCCAGTTAGTCATGATTTTTTCCTGCTCTTAATTAATTTATCCACGTCATCCCCGAATGTTTCTGTCGGGGATCTTTCCAACCCTACGAGATTCCCGCCTACGACATGCGGGAATGACGTTTACTTTTTTACCTCGTCATCCCCGAATGCTCTTGTCGGGGATCTTTCCAACCCAACGAGATTCCCGCCGACAACATGCGGGAATGACGTTTATTAAGCACTGATCTGTATATCGTTAAACTCATGCGACTCCGCACCATCCGCCCGCGCTTTCCATGGATCGATTTGAGAGAACTTCTGACCAAACTTAAAGCGGTCATAAAGTACTTTACGTTCTTCTTCGTTATCAAGGATTCGCTCCTTGATATAACCCAGACTGACACGTTCAACCCATGGCGCAGTACGCTCGAGATAATGTGCTTCTTCACGATACATCTGTATAAACGCACCACAGTATTCCAGCACTTCCTCTTCGGTTTCGACGCGAGTCAGTAAATCCGTCACGCGAACTTTGATACCACCATTACCACCGACATGAAGTTCATAACCGGAATCAACACAAACAACACCAAAGTCTTTAATCGTTGCCTCAGCACAATTACGCGGGCATCCTGACACGGCTAACTTGAATTTGTGTGGCATCCATGAGCCCCAGGTTAATTCCTCAAGCTTTACGCCCAGACCGGTAGAGTTCTGTGTTCCAAAACGACACCACGTCTTTCCCGCACAGGTTTTTACAGTTCGCATGGCTTTGCCATAGGCGTGACCGGAAACAAAACCAGCATCGGATAAATCTTTCCACATTGCTGGCAAGTCATCTTTCTTAATACCAAACAGGTCAATACGTTGGCCGCCGGTCACTTTCATTTCAGGAACATCATATTTGTCTGAAACATCAGCGATAGCCCGTAGATCATCTGCCGTACACAGTCCACCAAACATACGTGGAACAACGGAGTAAGTGCCATCTTTCTGGATATTGCCGTGCGCACGTTCGTTAATGAAACGAGACTGGGCATCATCCTGATACTCATCCGGCCAGCGTGCGAGCAGATAATAATTTAGCGCCGGTCGGCAGGCCGCGCAGCCATCGGGTGTTTTCCATTCCAGAAAACTACGTACCGAGTCCATTGTCTTCAGTTCGTTATCTTTAATCGCTGTGATAACTTCATCATGTGAATGTTCAGTACATTTACACAGTGGCTTCTTACTTGGCGTCGCGGCATAACCATCACCCACGGTATTTGAAAGTACGGCTTCAACTAAACCAGTACATGAGCCACATGATGATGACGCTTTTGTATGTGCACGGACATCATCCAGGGTAAACAGACCTTTCTTCACAATGGCATCAACAATCTCGCCTTTGCAAACACCATTACAACCACAGATTTCAGCATCATCGGCCATCTTGGCAACACGCGTCTCATCACCATGTCCCGCATCACCCAGATCATGTTGACCAAAGAGAATACTTTTACGGAATTCGCTGATATCGGTGCCATCACGCATCAGCTGAAAATACCAGGCACCATCCAATGTATCGCCATACATCACCGCGCCCTTGATCTTGTTATCTTTCAGTACCAGCTTTTTATACGTGCCTGCTGCAGGATCTTGTAACACTAATGATTCATCACCTTCAGACTCATTAAAATCACCTGCTGAAAATAAATCGATACCCGTTACTTTCAATTTGGTTGATGTAATTGAACCCTCATAACGCTTACTACCGATTTGTGCGAGATGATTTGCAGCAACTTTCGCCTGATCAAACAATGGCGCGACCAGCCCGTAACAAATTTCACGATGCTGTACACATTCACCTACCGCGTAGATTCTCGGATCATAAGTTTGCATCGTATCGTTCACGACAATGCCTCGATCACAATGAATGCCCGCTTTCTGAGCGAGTTCGACATTTGGTCGAATACCGACGGCCATAACAACCAGGTCTGCATCAACTTCACTACCATCAGCAAACTTCACGCTTTTAACACGGTCATCTCCCTCTATCGAAGCCGTTTGTGCTTCCATAAGAAAAGTAAGACCTCGTTCTTCGAGTGAAGATTTTAATAATGCCGAAGACGGCTTATCTAACTGGCGTTCCATTAATGAATCCAGTAAATGTACTACGGTAACATTCATGCCGTTTTTCATTAGGCCATTGGCTGCTTCCAGTCCGAGTAAACCGCCACCAATAACCACCGCATTTTTGTAATCTTTGGCAGATGCCAACATTTGATCAACATCGGCAATATCGCGAAAACCAATCACGCCCTGTTTGTCTGCACCAGGGATGGGAATAATGAATGGATTAGAACCTGTTGCCAGTAATAAACGGTCATATGCTGTTTCTTCGCCGCTTTCAGATATTACTTTGTGATTCACACGATCAACTTTGACAATCGGATCGCCGGTCTTCAATTCGATATTATTCTCTTCATACCACTCGGTTGAATTAAGAATAATGTCATCTATTGTTTTTTCACCAGCCAGAACAGGTGAAAGCATAATCCGGTTATAGTTAGGATGTGGCTCCGCCCCGAACACGGTTATGTCGTAACGGTCTTTATCCGACTTCAATAATTCTTCAACTGTTCTTACACCGGCCATACCATTGCCGACGAGTACTAATTTTTCTTTCATGGTTCTACTCCGATATAGATTTAACTCACCAACCTTAGTGAGTCTTTTTTTGCTTTAACCGATGGCTTGTCTTTCTTGACTTCATCACTCTCTGATGTGACTTCATCTGCCTGAGCATTGTCTTCTGGATTGTTATGACGTTCATGCAGAAACCGCACGACTTCTGCACGGTAATGGTTGTATTCAGGGTTTTCAGCCAGTCCTAAACGATCACGCGGACGCGGCAGATCAACATGAAGTATTTCGCCTATCGTTGCCGATGGACCATTTGTCATCATCACGATACGGTCTGATAGTAATACGGCTTCATCGACGTCGTGAGTAATCATGATGACCGTGTTATTCAGGTCTGACTGGATTTCCATCAATGAATCTTGCATATGGGTACGTGTTAAAGAGTCCAATGCACCAAACGGCTCATCCATCAGCAATACCTTCGGCTCCATTGCTAATGCTCTGGCAATACCGACACGCTGTTTCATACCACCGGATATTTCATCCGGCTTACGATCCAGTGCATGGGACATATGTACCAGCTCCAGGTTATGACGTGTCCATTCATCACGTTCAGCTTTAGACTTTGTTTTCTTGAACACCTGATCAACAGCAAGGCGCACATTGTCATAAACACTCAACCACGGCATGAGTGAATGGTTCTGGAAAATTACCGCACGGTCAGGCCCGGGTTCATCGACTTCTTTATCTTCCAGAAGCACACAACCCGTTGATGCCTGTAGTAAACCAGCAACGATATTCAATACCGTCGATTTACCGCAACCCGAGTGACCGATCAGCGAAACAAATTCGCCTTGCTCAATATCCAGACATACATTCTGCAGGACTTCTAATGGGCCATTATCGGTGGGGAATGTAATGCCAACATGGTCGATTTTTAAATAACTACTCATAATGATTTCCTTACCTTAATACTGCTGATTTATCCCAGCTGAAGGTCTTCTGTAACATCAACATACCTCTATCCAGCAAGAAGCCAATAAAACCAATTGCCAGAACAGCGACCATGATGCGTGCTAACGAATTTGAACTACCATTTTGAAATTCATCCCAGACAAATTTTCCTAGTCCAGGGTTTTGAGCCAGCATTTCTGCCGCAATCAATACCATCCAGCCAATTCCCAGCGACAAACGCAGCCCTGTGAAAATCATCGGTATAGATGAGGGCAAAACAATCTTGATGGTCTTTGTTAGAAAGTTGAGCTTTAACACACGACTCACATTGATCAGATCTTTACTCACCCCTGATACACCTACGGCGGTATTAACGACCGTCGGCCATAAACAACATAGCGTTACGACCAATGCAGAATTTAAAAATGCCTTCTCGAACATCGGATCTTCAGAAACATAAACAGCCGATACAACTATGGTTACCAGTGGCAGCCAGGCTAGCGGCGAAACTGGCTTAAACACCTGAATTATCGGATTAAACGCCTGATATATGATATTACTCATACCGATGACGATTCCAATTGGGATCGCAATCAATGAAGCTAAAATAAATCCACTCATGACGGTAATCAGGCTGGTACCTATCTGGTCAACAAACGTTGCCGTACCGACGTAGTCACGATTTAAATAGCGATCAATTTTTTTCTGTGGCTTACCAGCAGCTTTTGCTTTTTCTGCTTTTGCCTGCATACGTTCATAGAACGCTGCCTCTTTATCCTGTTCGGCCTTATGTTCGCCATAAAGCGTTATGGTTTGTTCCCAAACTTTTGCTGGACCAGGTAATACGCCGAGTGATGTTTCCACCTGCTTTGCACCTGCCGCCCATAACATTAAAAATATTCCAATCGCTATTGCAGGGATCACTATCATTTGTGACCACTGTGCAATGGTTTTATCCATTGAATAGCCCTGCATAAAGTCAAGAAAGCGATCATATAAATCCAGGTCGAATACCTTGCGTTCTGCTGATGATTCCATAATTAATACCTCAGTTAATTAGATGTGCTATCCCGGATACACCCGGGATAGCTATCTTGCTTAAATCTTGTCTTTACCTTTCAAACCAATTTTGAATGACTCAAGATAAGCATTTGGTTTTGTACCGTCATACACCACTTCATCGATAAACTCTTTTTGTGGTGGCTTGTATCCAGACTCTTTCGCAAAGTCAGGGAATTCAGATGCCTTCATCTTGCCTTCAGCAATCAATTCTTATTCTGCTTGTGCATAAATGTCCGGGCGATAGACTTTCTTTGCCATATCGGAGTACCAGCTATCAGGCTTCTGATCCGAGATCTGACCCCAACGACGCATCTGAGTCAGATACCAGACTGCATCTGAGTAGTACGGATAAGTCGCGTTGTAACGGAAGAACACATTGAAGTCAGGCACATCACGCTTATCGCCTTTCTCGTACTCAAAAGTACCGGTCATGGAGTTAGCGATTACGTCATAGTCCGCACCAACATAGTTTGGCTGTGACAGATACTTCACTGCTTCCGGACGGTTCTTGTTGTTGTCTTCATCGAGCCACTTAGCTGCGCGAATCATGGCTTTAACAATACGAACCGTTGTATTCGGATACTTCTCGGTAAATGACTTGGTCATACCAAATACTTTTTCTGGATTGTCTTTCCAGATCTCGTAATCGGTAATTACTGGTACACCAATACCTTTGAATACCGCCTGCTGGTTCCACGGCTCACCAACGCAGTAACCATGAATCGTTCCTGCTTCCAGCGTTGCGGGCATTTGTGGTGGCGGTGTTACTGATAACAACGCCTCAGCATCAATCGTTCCAGCCGTGTCGCCCTTATGTGGTGCGTAGTATCCAGGATGGATATCGCCTGCGGCTAACCAGTAACGTAACTCATAGTTATGTGTCGATACCGGGAATACCATGCCCATCTTGAACGGCTTGCCTTCTGTCTTAAACTTATCAACAACAGGCTTCAGATAATCCGCTTTAATTGGATGAACCGGTTTGCCGTCAGCCTGCTTTGGAATATTCGGTTTCATCTGTTTCCAGATATCGTTTGAGACCGTAATACCGTTACCATTTAAGTCCATACTAAAAGGCGTGACGATATGTGCCTTGGTACCGAAACCGATGGTTGCGGCAAGTGGCTGACCGGCAAGCATATGCGCGCCATCCAGTTGGCCATCAATCACACCGTCTAACAAGACTTTCCAGTTCGCCTGCGCTTCAAGCTCGACGAATAAGTCTTCATCTTCGAAGTAACCTTTTTCTTTCGCGATAGCGAGTGGTGCCATATCCGTTAACTTGATAAAGCCAAACTTCAGTTCATCTTTTTCCGGGTCACCCACGGCATAGGCTGTACCTACACTCAGAGTACCCATCGATAACGCAATACCAGCTGCCAATGCCAGTTTCTTCATAAAACCGCGTCGTGACGGTGAATTCATTTTTTCCTGCTTATTCATAACGACTCCTTAATGTCGATAATGTGCCGAACACAAAAAAAGGCATGCACCCACAGACTCCCTTGCCTATGGAATGAACGCCTTTGTTCAGTTCGATAATCTAACTATCTACATCAACCGCCGTTAGCTGATGCACTACTCACCCTTATGCATCATGCGTGCCAACTATTAGAAACCGCTAATCTGTTAATACTTTCCGTTGGATACCTCCTTCTACTACCCAATTTGGTGCAAAAGTGTGATGTCGCACCATTTATGAAAGTGATACTAATGATAATGTGGAGCGAAGACGTATTATTCTCTTCACCATATGAAACGCGCACTCGCCATTCTGTTGTTTGTATCCATCTTCTTTACTGGAACACTAGTTTCAGCATTAACCGGCATATTTACGATCTGGTCTATAGAAGATAATGTAGAAACAAGCATCACGAGTATCCAGAACCAACTACAGCCCAAATTCACCAGTTTTGATAATTTAATAAATAAGGAATACGAACAGCTTTACGATGAGATTATCGAAAAGCTACCGAAAATTGCTGAACAGATAATCGCTTTAAATCAGCCCTTCGACAAAATAGAAATCGAAATTCTGCAAAATATCGCTCGCTCCTATGGTTTTTCTGAGCTTTACCTTATTGATAAGAACGGCGTTATAACAAATACCAGTTTTACCCCCGATTTAAACTTTAATCTTAATACCATATCGCCAGCTTTTTCTGACTGGCTGAACTCAATGTATGGTCAGGAAAGAGTCTTTACGGAGCGACTTACACTTTCAACACAGACAGGAATCCTGAATACCTATGGCTACTATAGCCCTAAAGATACTGATTTTATTATTGAGATTTCCATGAATATGCGTGAATACATTCGCGCCAATCACAGTGAATCCTATCTTCAATTTTTATTCCGTGATCATTTTCTGGATGCCGTGCGATCTAATGCAAAAATACTCGATATGGACATCTATATGTTCAATGATCTGGCCGCATGGTCGGTTAGCAATGAGGGACAAGCTATTGACCCGCACAATCTGGAAAAGCTTCGCCATCAGAATGAAGTTCGTATTCGCGATAAAGACAAGCTAATTGTCTACACCCGCTTTACGCCGGATGTCAGTGGCTTTTTTTCTCAGGAGCTTTGTACCCGAGTAGTGTATGACGTTAGTGAAGTTTCAGTCATAACTGATCGCATTATCTTTATATACATCATCATTCTGCTTGTTATTGCGCCGCTAATATTCTTCCTGGCAAACGGCACGTTAGAACGAAAGATCGTTCGACCAATTAGTGATGTTGTCCGGGCACTGGAAGCGATTGGCCGTGGTGAATATAGGACCAGTATTGAGCAGAGTAAAATTAATGAAATAGAACGAATAGCCGCTGCTGCCAGAAAAATGCAACAGGAACTTTTGTTACGTGAACAGGAACTGACCAGCCATCGGAAGACTCTGGAAAAAGAAGTCAGCGTTCGAACTAAAGAGCTAAGCGCAGCTAAAGAGAAAGCAGAGTCCGCCAGCCAGGCCAAATCAGAATTCTTATCCAGCATGAGCCATGAATTACGTACGCCCTTAAATGCTATTTTAGGTTTTGCCGAAATTCTGGAAATAGATCCCGACATGAAAAAGCAGCAAAGCCATCTACAGCATATTGTTGATGCGGGTAATCAGTTACTTAATTTAGTTAACCAGGTACTAGATCTGTCAAAAATCGAATCGGGTGCTATTGATATAAATATCGATAGAATTGAAATAGGTAAACTTATTAAAACTTGCTGTCATCTTGAACAAGCACTCGCAGACAAATGCTCTGTTTCTTTAACGTGCGAACAACCCCAAAGCCAGGATACTTACGTTATAGCTGATTATGCCCGAACCAAGCAGGTCATCCTTAACCTTCTTTCGAATGCAATTAAATACAAACAGGCAGATGGTACCGGCACGGTCACCATTACAACTAAAGATCTCAAAAATAAATTCCGAATAACTATTCAAGATAATGGGCCTGGCATAAAATCTGAAGATCAGGAAAATCTGTTTACATCATTTTACCGTTCTAAAGACCGTGTCGATGGAACTGGAATCGGTCTAGCTATTAGCAAACAACTTATTGAGCTGATGAATGGCAGCATAGGCTTCGAAAGCGATACAGCGTCGGGCAGTACATTCTGGATTGAACTGCCTTCAGCATAGTATCAGTTAAGCAAAAAAGAACCTGCCACATATGTGGCAGGTTAAGCTGGAACGAGCATGGTGTTGTTATCTGTATCTCAATAAAGTGAGGAGGATAACGCTTTATATCGACACAGTCGTTTCTCCCTTCCCTTGGTTTATTAAGCCGCCGCTTTCGCTGCAGCTCCTTTCATCGTATTTGCCAGCACTGTATAGACCATTAACCAGGCATCTTTAACCTCGTCGGTAAATTCATCACCCAGGCCTTGACCCAATGTCCAAATCAGCGCTTCACCTACAGTATCGTAATGTTCATCTTTCACACCGTAAGACACATGACGTTTACCTAAATCTTCTACTGCAGGCACGATATCTGCCAGATGCCCCAGGCCGTTAACTGCTGTGCCGATCATCTTCATTAACTTCTTACCTTGCTCTTCCATGTTGTCTGGAAAAAGCGATTTTAGTTCTGGGTCGAGCTCAAATAATTTGCCATAGAACAATTCTGCGGCTTTATCCGAGATTGGCACTACTTTTGCCCAGGAGCCTTGTATCAATTCAATTTCATCAGTTGTCATTTTTCATTTCCTCATATTGTTTTATATAGAAATCTGCTAGTTTCGCCATATAGTCAACGGCGGCTTTTACTTCATCATCTGTTAGACTTTTATTACCACCACGTGCAGGCATCATTGAATCGTCAGGGCCATAATAGCCATTGATAGCATGGTCATATAACACTGAACGACCTTGCTTCAGGCGATAACGCCATTCATCTTTGTTCATTGGAACAGGGGCATCAGCTACGCCGTAGGCGTGGCAGGTTTCACAGTTAAGTAGCCAGATAACTTTGCCATAACGTAAGTGCTCACCCTCGAAGTTAATATATTCCGCCTTATCTGCAGAAACAGACAAACTGACAAACAAACAAGACATCGCAATAATGCATACACCGCGATTCATAAATGATTAGCCTTCCACTGGGATACGTATCACTACACCGCCCATCACATCACCTAATTTAAAGTCGCGCTTAGGGGTATCTTTATGATCGTTGTGACAAGATACACATACTGGAGCGACACCTACATCTGCGTAGACCGCTGTGAAATATTTTTGGCCGCCTAGTGTTTCTTCGGCATAATAATTTTTGCCTTTATTGTCAGCTACGTATTTCAGGCCTGCTTTTTCAGCATCTGTCTTTGGCGCATTCTGACTATTAATAGGCCATAGTGATTGCAGTGAATAAGTAAAATTAACATCCGGCTTTTTCTCCGCTCGCTTTGCCACTAACTCAGAGCCAAAACGAAACATCTGCGCAGGCAGTACAAGCGCCTTATCATCTTCAAAGTGTTCACTCGCCTTAATCACCTTGTCTTTCTTTACCAGACGATTGACTATCTTCTTTGTATATACCGCCCGATCTGAATCCATAACCAGATGCAGTGCATCCGCCATCGTTTTAGGGGTGATGGAAGGTGAGTCACCAACACCACCTGTTGCTACGCCTACAGCGGTAGCAAGACTAAGTGCAGCAGTACCTGTAATTAAAAACTTTTTACTCACTTTCATAATTTACTCCGTTAATATAAAAACAATGCCCCCATTGTTCACAAGCCTTTCGACTTATTTTTCATCTACGGCAGACTTCCTTTCGGCTTCTGCTCGTTTCAGATCTTGCTCAGCCAACTGCATACTTTCTGTTTTGAAAGCAGGCTGACCTTTAAAGTTTTTACGCACTAACTTTTCATCCGATAGCGCATTAATCGAATATTCCAGTCCGTGGCAATGCAAACATGACGAACGGATCATTTTTGTGTTTGGTGACAGGTTTGCATTTTGATTGTGGTCGACAACAATTCGACTCATCCAATCATTCACGTCGTAACTAATTCTTGGCATGTGACAGGAGGCACAGCTAACACCTTTGCCTTCTGATAGTTCACCCGCTAGTTCCTTTTCCCACAGCTTGGCATGCGGTGAACCGTTATATGCAAGTGAATGCTCGTCATCATGGCAAGCAAGACATCCGTCAACCGCCGCCACCCTGGAGTCGAATTTATGAGCACCATGACAACTGGCACAACTTATATCTTCATGTTTTGTATCTGACTTCATTGGCAGGCGCGCATCAGATATTTTCATTGGTGCCAGACCTGCTTGCAGGCGCATGCCGTGCTTACCTTTTTTGAAGCGATCTACTTCAATGTTATGACACGATACACAGCCATTATGGTCAGGCTTATCATGCCATTCCTCTTTGCTGCTACTTTCCTCGTCAACAACATATACATGACATGCCGAGCAGTTAGCTCCAGCACGTGCATGTGAACTATCTAGCCATTCATGCGTAATATCTTCTGTTAATTTATCCTTCGAGCCATCTGCTTTAGATACTGTTTCTATAATTTCTATAGGATAGCTATTGACCTTTCCCCCAAAATTAAGACCATGACGGCGATGAGATTTCCAATTAATCTAGAATCAAGGAGATCTCAACATGAAGAAGAAACGTTACACCGAAGAACAAATCATCCGAGCACTTAAACAGAACGAATCTGGGGCCAAGGTTGATGATATATGCCGTGATCTCGGAATATCGAACGGCACGTTCTACAACTGGCGAAGCAAGTATGGTGGCCTCGAAGTCAATGAAGCCAAACGGCTGCGAGAACTGGAGTCTGAGAACAACAAGCTCAAGAAGCTACTGGCTGACAAACTGCTTGAAGTCGAAGCCATGAAGGATGTGCTGTCAAAAAAGTGGTAAAGCCCACCAGTAAGAAGCCAGTCGTTCGTTACATGATTGAACAGCACCAGATCAGTGAACGAACGGCCTGTATTCTGGTTGGGCTGAGTCGAACAGGCTATCGATATCAAGTCAAAGAACGTGATGACAGCGAGCTGAGAGATCGTCTCAAGACATTAGCCGCACAATACTCGCGCTATGGTTATCTGATGCTGCATGGTCTTTTGAAGGCAGAGAAGCTGGTTATCAATAAGAAACGTACTTACCGCCTGTATACCGAGGAAAAGCTTCAGGTACGTACAAAGAAGCGCAAGAAGCTACAACGTCCACGCTTACCTATGATTGTCCCTTCACGCTCGAATCAACGCTGGTCAATGGACTTTGTATCAGACCAACTGAGCAACGGACGACGTTTTCGAGTGCTTAATATTGTCGATGACTACACCAAGGAAATGGTTGGTCAATTAATCTCCGTATCGATCACTGGCCAACAGGTCGCTCGTTTTCTGGATCAACTCGGCGAACAAAGACCACTACCTGAATCAATCACTTGTGATAACGGTACCGAATTCACCAGCAAGGCGATGTTCTTCTGGAGCAAAAGACAAACGTGACGTTAGCGTTCATTCAGCCAGGTAAGCCGACTCAGAATGCTTTCATTGAAAGTCTAAACGGCAAGTTCAGGAATGAATGTTTGAATCAGCATTGGTTCCGATCATTGGAAGAAGCACGAAAAGAAATCGATCAATGGCGTGATCATTACAACCATATCAGGCCGCACAGTTCACTGGGTTATATACCGCCAGTTGTGTTTGCTAAACAGGCTGCTTAAAGTGGCTCTATCTCATCAATGCTGTGGTACTAAGTTGGGGGAAAGGTCACTATCACGCGGGTACTCAATTATTTCATCAAGTACATCGGCAAACTCACGTTTGGGAAGGACGCGTTTTTCACGTAAGTCTGGTTTATGTAGATGTTTAACCAGAAAATCCGTATATAGCGCTCTATTGTTATGAAAGTTATGACACCCCGCCGTCTTACAGGTATCCATTGGCATATCTTTATGACTTATGCGTTCTTCGCCTATATCTTTATGACAGTGGAAACAGACATCTGCTGGCTGTGTAAAGCCGTTGTCTAAAGTGATTTCTGGCTTATGTTCCGTATGACAGGTAATACAATGCACCGCATCGATATTCTTTAATGTGTCCGCATTTCTTGGATCCTTAAACTTTGTTACAGGGTGTGAATCCATCGGCTTTTTACGATCGTCTCCATGGCAATTGACGCACGATTCCTGCAGCACTTCTTCACCACCTAAGGGGTCGCTATGACAAACACCACAGTTATCCGCTAACTGATGGTGACCATCAGTCAGTGGCCCCGGCATAAAAATCGTCTGGTCACTCGTACCAGGATTGCCACTAAGATTTAGATATAAAACCATTGCCAGTATCCCACTAAGTATTAACCAGATTAGCCAGAACATTGGCTTGCCATATAACTTCATTGTCATATCTATACATCCTTATATTTCTCTATCAGCTCGCATCAATACCAGTATGTTTTAAGAACATGAAACCCAAGCAAAACTGGTAAAGGCCATAACAAAGCGATATGCGTCCACAAGGACCATGCCCTCATCGTCCTTGCTAACGACAATGGAAGCTTGTGCTGTAGCCCGACTGCTCCGCTCAAAACTGCACCCGCTAATAGCAGGCCACTAAAAACCAGCATCAAAATCATATTTAGTTCATGCCCTGTACGTAGTCCGGTATGCGCTACTAATGCCACTAATACGAATAGGCCAACAGCTACATGTACCGCACGCCAGCTTGAAAACTGTCCCCAGGAAACCTTCTTTGTTTTGTATCTTTTCGGTATTGATATAAACGCAAGCACGACAGATCGGCCTAGTAATGTGAACCCTGATATTTGTTTAAATAGAGTGTCACGCCATAGGAGATCCCAGTGCCAGGTATTTTGTACGCTATCGCTATAGCTGATATTTGGCAGACTAAGAAACGCTGCTATTGCAAATAACGTTACGATTCCAGATACCAGTAAAAGACGGGATGCACGAACGGCTTCGATACCAATAGCACCTAGCATTTGCTGTAACAGGGGGCGACAACTACCACAAACTGTCGATGCATTGGTACTTTCTGCCAGACTTCGTACATCCCGGCATCCTTTAGTTATGGCATTAGATAATTCACCTCGTGTAACCGCCATACAGTTACATACCGTGGCGTTAGCTGGCCATGCAGCAACGCCCTCAGATTCATTTTCCGGCCACAATTTTCCTGTTTTTAAAAATCTAGCAGACTGCCATGGCCATATACGCCGTTTACTTGTAACAGACTCCTGAATTCTCGAAAACTCCGACCATTCCCCCACAGCGAGGGCTGCGTCCAGGCGATTACCCTGAAGAAATATTTTTCTCAGCAAGCCATTCTTTTTATCTTTGAAAACAAGTTCTTTCCGAAGCCATTCTGTTGACGTTTCTCCGATGCTATATACAGGGCTATTGATTACCTTTAGCCTCGTCACTAAATCCGACCCCTTATAGCGAGCCTTTTTCCCCATTAGCACGCCTGCCAGTACCGAGGCCTGTTCCAAGCCTGGTCGAACTAGTCCGTAAACCTTGCTGTCATGTTCTGCGCATTCACCTATTGCATATATATCAGGGTCATTGGTTTGCATAGAGTCATCAACAAGAACGCCTCTTCTTGTTTTTAAATCAACGTCTTTTGCTATGTCTATGTTTGGCTTTATGCCTGCTGCAATCACCAATGTATCGCAATGAATTTTATTCCCACCTGTCAGTACTAAATATTCAACTCGTTTATCCCCTTCTATCTTCTGCACACGAATGTTCGTTACAACTTCAATGCCTTCTTCAGTTATTTGATGTTTCAACAACTGGCCAGCAGATTCATCAAGTTGATTAAACATGGGCCACATAGACTGCTCGATAACGGTGACTTTGGTATTAAAGCGATTCATCGCCTTCGCCGCTTCGAGTCCAAGTAGGCCACCACCAACTACAACTGTATGACGACTCGATATCGATCTGGCCTTTAATTTTTCAGCATCCAGCATATCTCTGAAACTAAAAACATTATCCAGATCGATCCCATGAATGGGTGGTATGTATGGTCTCGAACCAGTTGCCAGAACTAACGACGAGTACGACCAGCAATCACCATTTTGATTAAATACATGCTTGTTCTCACGATCTATCGAAATTACTCGTTCGCCATTTAATCTGTGTAAATGATCACTTTTGCTGATTGTTGGCTGCCATATATCATTAGTTTCGCCCGCAAGATAACTCGAGAGTTTGACTCGATCATATGGCTCATATGGCTCATCTCCGAAAACGACGATATGCCTTTCACCACCATATTTGAGTAATTCATCTGCGAAATACCGGCCTACAGGACCTGCACCAACGACAATAACCGGTGCTTCAGTACCTACATATTCATCACTCATGTTCTGTTCTAATGCTGCACGCATATTAATATTCCAAAACTTAAGCAAAAAAAAACGCCTACCGAATAGATAGCTACTATCAATTCGGTAAACGCCTTTGTTGTTTTGTGGCTTACTTTGCCACTTTTCTTTTCTCTCCTACATTGAAGAGAAATCGATCTATCTGTATATCAGCAACTACTGTGCCAATATAAAACTTTTCATATCACTATAAACACGCTATTTAGGCACTCCAGTGCACCATAATCGTGTTCCAATGTAGCACCATGCACTACATTAGCATCTCAGCTGCCTGTACAAACTGTTCTGCAATTTCACCAATACGCTTATTCTTATCCATCGCTAATTTACGCAAGGCAACATAAGCTTCTTCTTCACTAACATTCTTCTGCTCCATTAATATACCCTTAGCTTTATCAATCAACTTACGATCCGCCAGGGCTTGTCTGGATTTATCTAATTCTTGCTCCAGTTTATGCTGTTGATGAAATCTCGCCTTAGCGACATCCAGAAGAGGTTTGAAGCGATCCAAATTATCGCAATCCACGACATAGGACGTCACACCCGCATCTACCGCCATGTCTATGGACTCCTGATTTCGATCAGGAGTAAACAGGACGACGGGTAAAGGATAGTTTTTCTTTAGTGCTTTAAGCTGAGAAAGTAACAGTCCAGAAAACTCTGCGACATAAATCACCAGGACATCAGGCTGGATACTAATGACCTGCTGTTCCAGTGTATTGGACAGCTGCATCTGACCCAGCATATTTACCCCCGCTATTTCAGCAGCAAGTTCTACTGGATGACAATCCTGAATTTGGTCCGTTGAAAGTAATATCTTCATACTTAAATAAAGAGCAATTTGTATGCCAGTTTTATCTACTTCCCGTTCCCACAGAAAAAACAAAGGCCGCATAAGCGGCCTTTGTCATTGCTTGATAAAGTGATTAATTACAGATCGTAACCACGCTCATCATGCAGTACGAGGTCAAGACCTTCAGTCTCTTCATCGCTTGTCACACGTAGACCAACAATCATGTCGACCACTTTCAGAATGATCAGACTGGCAATTGCCGTGTAAACAAATGTTGCAACAACACCAATCAACTGCGTTGTAAATTGACCGCCGATACCAGAGACATCGAAACCACCGTAGCCACTGAAGATGCCCAGGCCAGCTGCACCGAGGATACCGGCACCGAGTGTTCCGATAATGCCACCGATACCGTGAACCGGGAATACATCGAGTGAGTCATCAACTTTGAACTTGTTCTTCAAAGCACTTGTTGCGCCATAACAAACCACACCGGCGGTAAGACCGATCAGCATCGCACCTGCCGGGCCAACAGCACCAGACGCTGGTGTAATAGAACCCAGACCTGCAACCATTCCAGTAACGATACCCAGTACAGATGGCTTACCATGACGCAGCCATTCCATGGACATCCATGCCAGAGCTCCACAAGCCGCTGAGATATGAGTTACCAATAAAGTCATTGCTGCGCCTTCATTTGCTGCAAGGTGCGAGCCAGCATTAAAACCAAACCAGCCAACCCACAGCATGCCTGCACCTGTAACGGTCATCGCCAGGTTATGAGGCGGCATTGCTGTTGTACCGAAACCTTTACGAGGGCCCATTAGAATGGCCGCCATCAAGGCTGCAACGGCAGCTGTAATATGAACGACCGTACCACCGGCCAGATCAATCAGACCCATTTCCAGCAACCAGCCATTATCACTCCATACCCAGTGTGTTATTGGCGCATAGACAACAAACAGCCAGATTGCTGAGAACATTAGCATGGCAGAGAATTTCATACGCTCAGCAAATGCACCAACAATCAGCGCTGGCGTAATGACTGCAAACGTCATCTGGAATGCAACGAACAGTGACTCAGGAATATCACCTGCAGCCAGACTATCCATCGTGACACCGGACAACATGAACTTGTCGAAATTACCGATGTAAGGGTTATCACCACTGAAGGCAAAACTGTAACCACCGATAAACCATAATAACGACATAAAACCTGTCAGTGCAAAACATTGCATTAATACTGACAGAACGTTTTTGCTACGAACCAGGCCGGCATAGAATAATGACAGACCTGGAATAGTCATGAATAGTACTAACGCCGTCGACGTTAAAATCCATGCCGTATTCGCTGCGTTTAACTGCGCTTCCTGCGCCAATGCCACCTCTGGCAACAATGCTGCCGACATTGCCAGCATTGCAAACTTGAAAACTTTCATTTTGATCCCCTACTAGAGTGCTTCGTCTCCCGACTCGCCCGTACGGATACGCACGGCCTGTTCGAGAGATGCTACAAAGATTTTTCCGTCACCAATTTTTCCAGACTGTGCTGACTTGGTGATTGCTTCAATGACACCGTCAACCTGCCCATCTTCGATGGCGATTTCCAGTTTGACCTTGGGTAGAAAATCCACCACATATTCCGCGCCACGATATAGCTCGGTGTGACCCTTCTGACGACCAAAACCTTTAACCTCAGTCGCGGTTAAGCCTTTAACACCGATTTCAGAGAGCGCTTCTCTAACGTCATCCAGCTTAAAGGGTTTGATGATAGCGGTTACCATTTTCATCGTTCTTTCTCCTTTTAAAGTTAATTCAAATCTGACTCAAAATAGATGGCATCGTTACCACTATACGTGAGCCAGCCCTATGCTCAAAGCCTACATTTAGCCAATCTCAGAACGCAGAAAAGGGTGACCGCGGAAACCGCGGCCACCCAGACGCCAGAGGTCGGCTGTAAAACTACTTGGTGAATTCTGGATAGGCTTCCAATCCACATTCACTAATATCAACACCTTCGTACTCTTCTTCTTCGCTTACTCTTATTCCCATGATTGCTTTGATAATCAACCATGTGATCAAGCTTGCGCCAAAGACCCATACAAAGATTGTTAAACCACCTACGATCTGTCCAACGAAATTTGCACTATCATTTGTCAGTGGTACCGCGAGTAATCCCCAGATACCGACAACACCGTGAACCGAGATTGCACCGACAGGATCATCAATCTTTAATTTATCCAGAAAGATGATACTAGCCACGACAATGAATCCACCCACTGCGCCGATTAACGTTGCAGCTAATGGGGTAGGCGTATCTGGGCCCGCAGTGATAGCAACCAGTCCGGCAAGAGCACCGTTCAGTGCCATCGTAAGATCAGCCTTACCAAACCAGATTCGAGCTAGAACTAGAGCAGCAATCAAACCACCCGCCGCTGCAGCATTTGTGTTCACAAATACCATTGCAACTGCATTTGCACTCGCTGCATCACCTAACTTAAGAACAGAGCCGCCATTAAAACCGAACCAGCCCATCCAGAGGATAAATGTACCGAGTGTCGCAAGAGGCAGATTGGCGCCAGGGATCGCATTAACCGACCCATCTTTGCCGTACTTACCTTTACGCGGACCAAGTACTAGTACGCCTGCAAGAGCAGCGGCAGCACCTGCCATATGAACAATGCCTGAGCCTGCAAAGTCCAGGAAGCCATAGTCATCTCCCAGGCTATACAATCCAAATACAGAATTGCCACCCCAGGTCCAGCTACCTTCCATCGGATAGATAAATGCTGTCATCACAACCGCAAATGCCAGGAATGCCCATAGCTTCATACGTTCAGCTACAGCACCCGAAACAATCGACATTGCAGTCGCAACGAACACGACCTGAAAGAAGAAATCAGAGGCATCTGAATAAACAGCACCGCCAGCAAATCCGGCTTCAGCTGATTCCGCTAGTACTGCAGCTGTTAATCCATCGGCATTGGCCGCACCATCAAGTGCAATGCCATCCAGTAGAAAACCACCGCCATACATAATGTCGTAACCGATAACCATATATGCTGTACAGGCAATCGCAAACAACGCAACGTTCTTGGTTAGAATCTCAGTTGTATTCTTGGAACGAACCAGGCCAGCTTCTAGCATCGAGAAGCCGGCAGCCATCCACATTACCAGTGCACCACATACTAAAAAGTAGAATGTATCCATGGCGTACTGGAGTTCGAAAATATTATTTTCCATGCTTAAACTCCTTAAATCGCTTCGTCGTCAGTTTCGCCAGTACGGATACGGACGACCTTTTCGACGCTTGAAACAAAGATCTTGCCGTCACCAATTTTGCCGGTGCCAGCTGCTTTCGATATAGCTTCGATAACGCTATCCGCCATATCGGCTTTAACTACGATGTCGAGTTTGATCTTGGGCAGAAAATCAACCACATACTCTGCGCCGCGATATAACTCGGTATGACCTTTCTGACGACCAAACCCTTTTACTTCTGTCGCCGTCAGGCCCTGTACACCGATCTCGGATAGTGCTTCACGCACATCATCCAGCTTGAACGGCTTAATGATTGCCGTAATCATTTTCATAGGATTCTCCTCGTCTATTTGGGTTAATAAGTAATTAAAGATCCATCGACAGTGTCAATAGTGCCCGTGAATTACAAACCGACTGAGAATTACACCCACCAGCAACATCACTAGTATTTGTGAAAGTTAAATCAACTCCCATTGGACCAAGTGAAGTTGCAATACCAATGCTTGTATCTTTGTAGCTATCTGCTGTTCCTGCTTTAGTAACTTTCTTGTCTTCGTCGTAATCTGTAATGCCGTAGTGAGCATGTGCAGTCCAGTCATCATTGATCGGTACTTCAAGACCAAAGTCCCAATATGTTGCTTCTTCAAAACCAAAAAAGTCAGAACTGCGGTTATATGTCAGACTTGCAGCTGCTGGGCCAAAATCATGACTTACACCTACATGCCATTCATTTGTGTCATTCCAACCAACAGTTGTACCTGGGTACATATAACGAAGAAAACCTACATCGACCCCAAGACCACCAACTTCACCAGCCCAACCAAAATACACGTCAACTTCTTTACTAGCGCCACTATAGAAAGCATCGTCAACTACAGCCGCCCATGCACCAACATACATTCCACTATCATGCCCGTAATCAATACCGGCTGAGAACGAAGGATCATGATCATTCTGTGACATACCACGGAAATAGTAATCGCTTGTATAAGCCACATTCGCTGATAAGCCTTTAACACCCATCAGATCCGCTGACGCCGGCATTGCAGCAGTAGCCATTACCGCAGCTGCTGATAGTCCTAATAGTTGCTTTTTCATTTTTTACTCCTCTTCAAAAACATTAAAATTTCTATTCACCCTTCATAAAGCACTAAGCGTGCCAATTTTAATTCCCCAATAAAAACAGATAGTTATATGAGGTTTTATAGACTTACCGCTGTCATAATGGAACGTATGCACCACCTATAGTCACGATATAAGTCATCCGCACCATTACTGTGCGCTTATATACCGCTATACTTTCATTGAGGTGCATTCCAGCTCAGGCCTCTTATAATCAGGCCTAGACAGGAGGAAATATGGATCCAAAAATACTCGATGACATCGCGAAACAACTGGCAGCAGCTGTACCGGCAGACCTGCACAAGCTGCGTGATGACCTGCAAAAGAACTTCCGTGCCGTGCTGGATAACACGCTGGCAAAGATGTCGCTCGTGACCCGCGAAGAGTTTGATGCACAACAATCTGTATTGAATCGTAGTCGTGAAAAACTCGAAGCCCTGGAAAGACGACTTCGCGATCTCGAAAAAAGCTTATAAACACCACACCATCCGGCCCTGATGTCTTTGGCCCTGGTTCATACCCGTGCACTCGCGGGTATCAATGCACCTGAAGTCACTGTTGAGGTGCATGCATCCAACGGGCTTCCAGCTATATCTATTGTTGGTTTACCCGAAGCAGCAGTTAAAGAAAGCCGAGACCGAGTGCGCAGCGCAATCATCAACTCTGGTTTTGAATTCCCCAATCGACGATTAACGATCAATCTCGCGCCAGCCGATCTTCCAAAGGAAGGTGGTCGTTTCGATTTACCAATAGCTTTAGGTATTCTCGCTGCATCAGGACAGCTTGATGCTCAGTCTCTTAAAGACTATGAATTCCTGGGCGAGTTATCACTTGGTGGAGAACTACAGCCTGTGCACGGTGTCCTGCCATCGGTACTCAAAGCAAAAGATAAACAGCGCAATGCAATCATCCCAGAAAAGAATTCAGATGAAGCATCGTTAACGACGAATACAATAATCTATACGGCAAAACATTTACTTGAAGTAACTCAACATCTGAATACCGGCAACACGCTTCAACCCCTCGAAATCACAGAACAGACAACCCATCATGAGATATACGATGTCGATATGTCTGAAGTAAAAGGCCAATCATATGCGCGTCGCGCACTGGAAATAGCGGCAGCTGGACAACACAGTCTGCTTTTCATAGGGCCGCCAGGAACTGGCAAATCCATGTTAGCTGAAAGACTAAGAACGATACTGCCGCCAATGACCGAAGAAGAAGCACTTGAGGCGGCGGCTATCAAGTCACTCGTTGGAAAACAAATCAGCCACGCAACCAAGTCCATAAGATCTTATAGGCAACCTCATCATTCATCTTCTTCAGTTGCTCTGGTTGGCGGCGGTTCAAATCCCAGACCAGGGGAGATTTCATTAGCCCATCATGGAATTTTATTCCTTGATGAACTGCCTGAATTTGATCGACGTGTCCTTGATAGCTTACGTGAACCACTGGAAACCGGCCACATCGTTATTTCCCGTGCGGCACGCCAGGCGGAATTTCCAGCGAATGTTCAATTGATCGCTGCAATGAACCCTTGCCCCTGTGGTTATCTCGGTGATAGCCAGCATGCCTGCAAAGATACACCCGACCAGATACAACGTTATCGTGGACGCGTCACTGGCCCTTTCCTGGATCGCATAGATCTATATATACAGGTACCGAGAATAAAACTCAGTGAGGCTCGACAGTCCGAAACGCCCGAAGATAGTCAGGCCATTCGCGAACGTGTTATTCATGCGAGACAAAAGCAACTATCTCGCACAGGTCTAGCTAATGCCAAACTAAAACCTGCTCATGTAAAAGAAACCTGCGCATTAAATGAAAAAGACGAAACACTACTTTTAAATGCAACAGAAAAACTTGGACTATCCTCACGCGCACATGATCGTATCATCAAAGTAGCTCGAACCATTGCTGATTTAGACAACAGTGATAGCATACAGACTCATCATTTAACTGAAGCAATTGGCTACCGACGTTTTCAGTAGTCATTTAGAGACTGGGGCAACAAATGAGCAACTATCAAAGCGGTATTCTTGCCGACGTTCCATTACATGCGCGTTATCTTTTTTATTCCCTAGCGTCTGATGCCGATATACAAACCGCTTTAGATACTGCGAAACCATTAATAGATGGCAATCAGACAGTCATTGGACTGGGTTCCTCGACATTACATACATTGGGAAAAGCAGTTCCTGGCATGAAAACATTTCCCGCCATGAGTCACACCGGGATTGATATCCCCTCGACACCATACGCACTCATGCTCTGGCTACGTGGAGACGAACGCGGCGAATTAACACACCGAACTCGCCAACTGACTGAAGCGCTCGCTCCAGCATTTGAACTGGACGATGTCATCGAGTCTTTTAAATACCGAGATGGCGATGACCTTACTGGCTATGAAGACGGCACAGAAAACCCCGAGGGTAGCGATGCCATTAACGCAGCATTTGTTCAGAACGCTAATGATGAACTCAACGGTTCAAGCTTTATTGCCATCCAGCAGTGGGTCCATGACTTCAATACTTTTCAGTCACATAGCACCGAAGAACAGGACAATATATTTGGACGCCGTATTAGCGATAATGAAGAAATAGAAGATGCCCCCAAGTCTGCACATGTTAAACGCACCGCACAGGAAGACTTTGACCCCGAAGCATTTGTCGTGCGTCGTTCTATGCCCTGGTCAGCATCTGATGGTGAGGGTTTAGTGTTTGTAGCTTTCGGTAACAGCTTTGATGCGTTTGAGGCACTATTGAATCGGATGATCGGAGAGGATGACGGGGTTGTTGATGCTTTGTTTTCTTTTACCCGGCCGATTACCGGTGGGTATTATTTGTGTCCGCCGGTGAGAGATGGGGTTATTACGTTTTAGTTAGCTTTATTGTTTCTCACTGTTGCCCCGCGCTTCACGGGACCGGTTGTCGTGCTTTTGCGGGAATCTATTGTTCTGTTTTTTTGATGTTTCGCGCTTGATCGTTTGTTCTTTGTCTTTATTCCCTCTATAAGCGCGAGTTCATTTTTGTTTCGGCAAAAACGAACCAAAAAACCATTGCTCCAAATACGCCTGGTTGCGACTTCCACGTTTATTCCCTGCTTTGTCCGGCATTTCGTAAACGCTCCCCTCTAAAACCTGCAGAGCTCAAACAGTGCTTGCCGGTAATCGGAGGTAAACGGAACGGCAACGGGTGAGTCGTGGAAAAAAAACACCACCGCATATGAGTGGGAGAGGCTGTGTAAAAACTCATTCTTATTCAGTAACACATAGGCGAGTACGCCAAAATTAGTATTCAATGCGTGTTTAATTGCGCAAATAATCTAGAGACAAAGCCAGGTGAATATCATCTAGCCATTTCAAGTAGTAACTTCTCGGTTCCCAGCATATTAATAACCCGTTTCATATTATACGCCAGTACATGCAAGCTCATTTCGGTACTGACACGTTTTAATGTTTTGGTCGTAAAGTGCGTGGAACCCATCCAGGCTTTCAATGTGCCAAATGGGTGCTCGACGGTACTTCGTCTGATCACCATTTTATCCGGTGATCGATCCAGACGATCCTGCATTTCATCCAGGATTGCCTCGTGTTCCCAGCGGGTGATACGACGATTCACTCCGGTTGTACATTTCGCCTTATCTGCACACGTCGGACAATCGGATGACCAGTACTTATGAAGTGTTTTACCCCTTTCTTCGGTGGTAAATCGCCACTTAGCACGCTTGCCTGCCGGGCATTCATATTCATCGTCTTCCTCAATATATCGAAAGTCACGTTTACCGTAGAGTCCTTTCGACTGGTTATTCGATGTATAGGTCTTTGGTACGTAAGGGGTTACATTGTTTTCTGTACAGGCGAGTATCTCATCACCGCTGTAGTAACAGCGATCAGCCAGAGCTTCAATATGGTCTTCGCCAATCGCCTCTTTTGCCTTCAGTGCCATTCGGTGTAGTTGCGTTCGATCACCAACCACATTCGTCACATCATGCGCAACAATGAGATGATGCTTGCTATCGACAGCGGTCTGTACGTTATAGCCAACGACACCAGAGCTTAGGCTGCGAGTGCGCAAGGAACGTGCGTCGGGATCGGTCAGTGATACCTGATTGTCAGGGCTTTCTTCGATGCGTTTGCCAATCGATTGGATCTGTTCAATGATCGCTGCAATCTTCTTGATTCTATTCTGCAGTCTTTCTTTTTTATCGCGATTAACCGAGGACTCGACACGATCTGCTGCTGCCATTTCGCCCAGATATCGATCAACACTTTTCTCCAGCTGATTGATACGGAACTTGATCTTGGTTTTGGAGAAGTTTTTATCGCAATGGTTGACCGCTTTAAACTTGCTGCCATCAATGGCAACAATCGCCTCGGTAAATAGCGCCAGCTTTCTACATAGCAATACAAACTCTTTACAGACCTGCTTAATCGCTTCGCCATTGTTCTTACGGAAGTCAGCGATCGTTTTATGGTCAGGTGCTAACTTGCCTGTTAACCACATCACTTCTACATTGCGTTGGCTTTCTCGTTCTATGCGGCGACTTGATTGAATCCGATTGAGATAGCCATAGATGTACAGCTTGAGCAGGGTCGCGGGATGGTAGGAAGGACGGCCTGTTTCTTTGGGATCAATCGATGCAAACCCTAGAGCACCGAAATCTAGCTGATCAACGAATACGTCGATAACACGAACCGGATTATCTTCTGTTATATATTCATCCAGGCTTTCCGGAAATAGTGTCGCCTGAGTTCGATCTACACCTTGGACAAATCGGTTCATAGGAACTCCCGTCAGATGTTTTATCAATTATACGGGGGTCAGGGTTTTTACACAGCCTCAGTACAAAACGGACGGTCGAAAATTAATCGAGTCTGACCCATCGATATCTGTAGCGATTTTAGCCTATCAAAGAGTAGACTTGCATGAACGATATTTGGCAAGACTCTCAATATTTTGCTGAATGAACTCCCTACTATCTATGTCGACCTAAAGATAGAAGATAGTCTTATTCAGTGATAAATCCTTCTAGCTTGTCTTCAATTGCTTTCGCAATGAGGTTTGATGCGTATAAGTAATGCTTAGGTACTAGTGCATCATATTCAAGATTCTTGTATACGCCCTGGAATTGACACCACCTAGGTATAAAGTGATCGCGTTGAGTCATGATCCCATGAGTACAGTCAACTAGGTACTGGTGATCGCCTCCGCCTTCATAGAACATACTTCGGCCTGGAGGTCCTTTACGCACGTACTCATTGAGTATTCGTATTGAACTATAATCTTTTAGTGTGTAGTTAGATGTTTCTACTTTCATCGCATGATATTTTTTAATCAAATCATTGCTATCAATAGATCGCAAATGCATTCTTATGTTATTTGCACCAAACGTTATACCATCCAGCTCTGAACTTGGATTATTAGTCTCTAAATATCTAGCAGATGGCAATAAATGAGGCAATTGCATCTCTATTTTTATCGACTCAAGATCACCGTTTATATCGGTCGAAACGATATAGTCTCTAGGAAGTTCTAATGTAATTATACGCTTACCATAACTAATTAATTTTATTTGCACATCCTCGACATCGTTAACATGTTTATAATGCGGGCCTGGAAATATGGCTTCTTCTAAGCTCTTGCTTACATAAACTGCAGTAAATAAATACATTGCCACCATTATTAGAATCATTGCAAATAAGAATGAAAATATGTGATGCGCTTTTATCTTATACATTATATATGTTTTCTACGTATGACTGATTTTCGGCAATTATGTCGTGTTATACCTTGCAGGTAGAATGTCCCATTTGTGGCCAGGCTGTGTGAAAATGCAATAATCGCCGTGATCAGCGTAAACATCAACCAAATGCTATATTTTGTTCCTCAGTACATTTATGACTGTATATTTCGCAGCGTGAGTAAAATTTCCCAGCATGGGGAATGCGCGTCTTAATCAGCTCAATAACAGTGGCCTGATAAGACCTGATGACTCAGGCCTTGGCGGCCTCTATCAGGGGCTGCACACCCATAATACTGATCATGCGCCGAAGGTTATATGCCAGCACATGCAGGCTCATTTCTGTCCTCACGTGTTTGAGTCGCCGCATTTTAAAGTGTGTTGCCCCCATCCAGGCTTTGAGCGTACCAAAAGGATGCTCTACCGTTTGTTTTCGTATCAGCATGGCATCGGGTTCTTTATGTAACTCAGTTTCCAGATCATCCAGCCGATCTTCATGCTCCCAACGCTTGATTCGACGCGAAGGCGCCGTCGTACATTGCTTCTTGAGGTGGCATACCGCACAAACCGGTGCGCGGCTTCGATAGTTATATTGCTTCATGCCATTCGCATCGATAATCGTGGTTTTATAGGGCATCCATTCGCCAGCTGGACATCGATAGCGGTTATTAACGCGGTCATAGTCAAAATCCTGTTTGGTAAATCGGCCCACGCACCGACCAATTGAAGTAAATGTTCTTGGTAGTAAAGGACGAAAGCCAGCCTCCTGACAGGCGATGATGTCAGGCCCTGCGTAGTAGCCTTTATCCGCAAGAACGGTGAGTTTATCGATACCGGTTGCATCACTGGCCCGTTGCGCCATGTTGGACAGCTGGCTTCTATCTGATACCCGATTGTTCACCTCATGGGCAACTATCAGATGGTGTCTGGTATCTACCGCCGTTTGTACGTTGTAGCAAACCTTTCGCTGGTTACCTCGTGTCTTCATTAATCGAGAGTCAGGATCACTTAAGGATATTTGATTGTCAGGTTGACCCTTCACTTCTTTTTCAAGGACATCAAGCGCTTTCATTTTTGCCCGCAGGCGGGTCAGTGTTTTCTTGACCTGGTTGACGCTATGACCTGACGATGAGCCGACCTTTCTGTCAGCCTTATCGAGTAGCGCCATGTATTTGTCGATGTGTTGTTCCACCTGTTGCTTACGGCGTTTCATCGTGCCTTGTGTATAGTTTCTATCACGCTTGTTCACTGCCATGAATTTGCTGACATCGATAGCAACGACCGCTTCGGTAAAGAGGTCAAGCTGCCGACACAATTCAGCAAACGCACGACAGACGTTTCGGATGGCTTTGCCGTTATCCTTTCTAAAATCCGCGATGGTTTTAAAGTCTGGGGTCAGACGACGGAGCAGCCACATCAGTTCAATATTACGATGTGTTTCTCGCTCAAGCCCACGACTGGACTGGTCTGTATAGGAAACCAATTCACCATTCAAGTTCATGCCCACTGCCCCAACTTCACTCAGCTTTATAATTTTAAGGTCGTCAGAACCGGAATCTACCACATAGGCATAGTTTCCCCGAACGGCAACGGATGTTGGATTTCCACCAATTGCAAGGGCGATACTGTTCGCTAAATTGAAGGGGTCGGATATGTTGATAATTCTGAGTTGATCAGTATTGTTGTTAATTACGTAAGCATAATTGCCTTGTACTGCCGTGTATATTGTGCCGCCAAAAGTTCCTATGTAATCAGTGAAAACAATATTAGTTGGATCGGACACATTGTATGCCCCAAGGTTTCCTTGCCCCTGAACATATGAAAAATTCCCTTGTACCACCACCGAGCGTGGGTCGTTTCCTACACCGATGCTACTGACGTCGCTCGGGCTGACCGGATCGGACACATTAATAATTTTAAGGAGATTAGAATTGTCATCTAATACATATGCAAAATTACCCTGCACCGCATGAGGTTTTGGAGCTCAATTTATTTTAACCGTATCGAGGTAAAACCGTATTCCTATTTTAATTTCATAAAAGAATTTTTATTCTCACTGCTATAAATGTCTTTTCCATTAACCTCAAAAGATTGAATCCTTTCGGAATAAAAAGGTTTCATTTTTCCTCTTACCATTTTTAATGTTGAATTTAAGAATTTATTTTCTTCAGTAAATCCTTCACTCAAAATGGCAAATGATGATGGAAGCCATCTCTCGGGAAACATATTTTCAAACTCTCCACCAATTTTAAATTTATCAATTTCCGATTTTATCAAATCAATTGCACTCCGCTGCCCATCTTCAGTAGTTAATGTCAGCTTTCTTTCAGCTAACCATTTTTTAACTGGCTCTTTATTTGGACAATTAATGCCACAGTATATGGTGACTGATTATTGTAAAGCATTACTTGATCTATATAAATAGAATTATCAACAAGAGTTTCTTCAATACCCTCTGGACTATATTTTTCACCGTCATTACTAATAAGAAGACTTTCTAAACCTTCCTAATACATATAAACCATCATTATCTATATAACCCAAATCACCAGTATATAACCAGCCCTCTCTCTTAACGCTTCATTTGTAGCTTTCCATTTTTCCAGTAGCCTGCCATTACGTTTTCGCCCTTAACAACTATTTCCCCCTTTTTCGCCAACTGGAACTTCAAGTCCGTCATCGTTCATTATTTTTAATTCTAAATTAACAACCGGTCTTCCGGATGAGCCAAGTTTGTGGCAAGCCGGAACATTGGCTGAAATGATTGGGGCTGCTTCAGATAAACCATAGCCTTGAAACATTGGGATTCCGATAGCATAGAAAAATTTTTGAAGTTCAATATCTAATAGAGCACCGCCACCAATAAAAAACTCTAATCTTCCGCCAAAAACCTTCTCTTATTTTACTGAACAATATTTTATCGTGAATTGAATAAAATGGTTTTAATAATTTTGAGAATCCTGAACCTTTGCTCCATCCATCTTTGTTATATCGATATGCATTATTCAGCGCTTTGTTAAAAAGTTTTTCAACAAGTTTACCTTTGGTGATAATTCCTTTTCAATATTCTTTTTGAAGTTTTTTGCCAATGCTGGAACACTAAGTAAAAATGAAGGCTTAATCTCTTTTATATTTTCGGGAATACTTTTCAATGTTTCTAGCTGAGTTGCACCTATCTGAATTGATATCTGACCACATTTTACCGAACTCTTCAATAGGGGGATAAAAATTGGGATTCCATTGAATACCAAGCCTTTTCATAACAAACATTCTGAAAACTGGATGTGCACGCATTGAGCATGCTGTTTCGCGCCCATCGCGATAAAAATGAATTAATTTGGCCTTTGGCCAGCAATTCAGAATCTCTCGGGTGTGAGGAAGTGAGCCACCACTATGTTCTATCCATAAACTTTTTCCAGTAAATTCTTTAAGGTATTCGCAAAAGTGAATAAAATGGTTTGCGGGTGTGTCAACAGGATACATTGAAATCTGTTGTTTCAATGAATGAAACAGTACTTCTGGTTCGTCGGTAAGGAGTGGAAGCGCGTAGCATAGTAACAAAGATATTCTTTCTTTTTCTGCTGGCATATACAGACATTCTTTTGTCTTTGCAGATAACCAGATATCGACGCGTTCAGGCATTGTTTGAGCGGAAAGCATTTTGAAGAATGCTTTTCCACTGATCCTGTTGATATTGTCGAGGTAATGACCGTGACGCAGAAAACTTCCAACTCGCCAACGCTCGTATCGACGACGTGCTGAGCTATGCGCTAAGCTTCCAGGTCGCGACTATTTTTTCGAGCACCGTGGCGATCCCGCGGCGTTCGAACCCGCGCCTGACGGCGAGCAGCGCACCCCGGCAACTGCTGATACGACACCGGCGGCAGACAGCGGCGGTGTTTACACGGTCACGGTATCGAAAGCCGCAGTTACGTCGTGCAGGTCAGTGAGGGCGGCGATATCGAACACCTCGCGGATGCCAACAACCCCGTTGCCGCGCCAAGCGCAACGCCATCGGCGCTCGCCAGGACGCACCATCGTGGCGCCGCTTGCCGGCAGTATTGCGCGGCATCGCGGTAACACCGGGACAACGCGTTGCGGAAGGTGACACCGTGCTGGTGCTGGAGGCGATGAAGATGGAAACCGCGGTCTGCGCACCGCACGCCGGGACCGTCGCCGCGATCGCCGTTGGCGTCGGCGACAAGGTTGGCTCCGGGGATCCCTTGTTGACGCTGACAGCCTGAGCGCAGGACCGGTTTGAAAGCGCTCAGCCCTGCCGCGAGGGTGCCCGGACGGGGCGCCGGATATGAGCGTGCGGTCGTCCTCGCACGCCTGCATTACAGGTCCTGAGCGTGGACATGGTCCAGCAGATCTGGAGCGGATCGGGGCTGGCGCAGCTCGAGCGCGGCCAGGCCGCGATGATCGTCATTTCTCTCGGCCTGTTGTACCTCGCGATCCGCAAACAGTTCGAACCGCTGCTGCTGATCCCGATCGGCTTCGGTGGCCTGCTGAGCAATATTCCCGGGGTCGCCATCGCCACCGGCAGCGGCATCCTGCATCTTTTTTACGTCGGCGGTATCGAGACCGGGGTGTTTCCGCTGCTGATATTCATGGGCGTCGGCGCCATGACCGACTTCGGTCCGTTGCTGGCGAATCCCAAGACCCTGTTCCTCGGCGCGGCCGCGCAGTTCGGGATCTTCGCCACCCTGGTCGGCGCGCTGGCATTGAGCAGCATCGGGGTCATGGACTTCAGCCTGACCGAGGCGGCGGCGATCGGTATTATCGGCGGCGCCGACGGGCCGACCGCGATTTACGTGGCGGCGAAACTCGCGCCCCACCTGCTTGGTGCGATCGCGGTCGCGGCTATTCACATGGCGCTGGTGCCGCTGATCCAGCCGCCGATCATGAAATTGCTTACCACCGAACGCGAGCGCGCTATCGAAATGCGCCAGCTGCGCGCGGTTTCCGCGACCGAAAAAATCCTGTTTCCCCTGCTGATGCTGCTGCTGGTGGCGTTGTTGTTACCCAGCGCCGCGCCGCTACTCGGCATGTTCTGTTTCGGCAATCTGATGCGCGAATGCGGTGTCGTCGAGCGCCTCTCGGATACCACCCAGAACGCCTTGATCAACACCGTGACGATATTTCTCGGCCTCGCCGTCGGCTCGAAGCTGGCCGCGGCGGAGTTCCTCGTCCCGAGCACGCTCGGCATTCTGGCCCTGGGGGTGGTGGCATTTGCGTTCGGCACCGCGGCGGGCGTGCTCATGGCCAAGCTGATGAACCTGTTCCTGCGTACGCCGATCAATCCTTTAATCGGGGCGGCCGGGGTGTCGGCGGTGCCGATGGCGGCGCGCGTCGCCAATCGGGTCGGGCTGGAAGCGAACCGCAATAATTATCTGCTTATGCACGCCATGGGACCGAACGTCGCCGGCGTGATCGGCTCGGCGGTCGCGGCGGGTGTGATGATCCATTTTCTCGGCTGAGGCGACCCTGACTGGTGCGAAGCGCCCTTGCTTAACGGAGGTAGCGATATGCAATACGTAAAACTTGGACACCTCGAGGTCTCGGTGATCGGGCTCGGCTGTATGGGTATGTCGCAATCCTATGGCGCTGCCGATCCGGCCGAATCGGAACGCACCCTGCATCGCGCCCTCGACAGCGGCGTGACGTTTCTCGATACGGCCAATGCCTACGGCGGCGGCCGCAACGAGGAACTGCTCGGGCGGGTCGTGTCGTCGCGGCGCAGCGAGTTCGTGCTGGCGACCAAGTTCGGCATCGTCCGCCACGCCGACGGCAGCCGTGGCATCGACGGTCGTCCTGAAGCTGTTCGGCCGGCCTGCGAAGCGAGTCTGCGTCGCCTCAACACCGATGTGATCGATCTGTATTATCTGCATCGGCGCGACCCGCAGGTGCCGATTGAAGACAGCGTCGGCGCCATGGCCGAGCTGGTGCGGGCCGGCAAGGTCCGGCATCTGGGATTGTCCGAGGTGTCGGCGGCCACCTTGCGCCGCGCCCATGCGGTGCACCCGATCACGGCGGTGCAATCGGAATACTCCCTGTGGACCCGCGATCCGGAAGCCCACGTGCTGCCCGCGTGCCGCGAACTCGGCGTCGGCTTCGTGCCGTTCAGTCCGCTCGGGCGCGCCATGTTGACCGGCACGCTGCGCGACGCAGCGGCCCTGGCGGACGACGACCTGCGCAAAAACATGCCGCGCTTCCGCGGCGATAATTTCGCCGCCAACCTCGACCTGGTCGATCGCTTTTGCGCGCTGGCGGCGGCACGCCACTGCACGCCGGCGCAGCTCGCCCTGGCCTGGCTGATCCACCAGGGGGATTTTATTGCGCCTATACCGGGTACCAAGCGCGTCGCGTATCTAGACGATGACCTCGGCGCCGCGCGGCTGACCCTGAGCGATACGGATTCGGCCGAGCTGGAAGCCTTGTTTGCGCCCGAAAATATCGCCGGCGCGCGCTACCAGGCGTCCCTCATGGCGTCTATCGATCGCGAGCCGACGGATCCCAATTAATGTTACAGAATAGATTGTAGATTCGATAATTCTGTAATACATTGTACATCCCGCAGCGGAGATCAGCGTATGCCCCAGCCCAGTTCCGTCGACCAGCAGGCGCGTTTTGACGCCACCATCGCCGCCGAGGAAAAAATCGAACCGCGCGACTGGATGCCGGACAAATACCGTCGTAACCTCGTTCGGCGCGTGACAACACTTTCGTCTTCTATAATGCGGTAGTGATGGAGCTTCGCATTCGCGCCCAATGTGATCTCAACCTTCATATTTTTCCAATACGCACCGGAACCTTCATGACGCTCGATAAGGGTCAATTCTGCGCCCTCCTCTAATATCACTTTTAAAACAGGGCTGTGCAGCAATCCGTCCCGGCCTGTGAACAGGATATCTTCAATCTGTCCACCGGTTTGTCCACGGTTTTTGTGGATAACTATTTCGGCCTCGTCCGTCGCGCGTGTGAGGCCGTCAGGAACGGCTTTGGGCAGATTGGTGTATTTCCAATTTTCCTGCTTCGGCGTCGGCAGATTGTCGGGCGAAATCATCATGCCGCCGCTCCCACATATTCGCCATAGCCTTTTTTCTCAAGCTCCTTGGCCAGATCCGCGCCGCCGGTTTTAACGATCTTGCCGTTCGAAAGCACATGCACGACATCGGGCACGATATAATCGAGCAAACGCTGGTAATGGGTGATGACCAAAAATGAACGATCCGGAGAGCGCAAAGCATTCACCCCATCAGCCACAACTTTGAGCGCGTCAATATCAAGGCCGCTATCCGTTTCATCAAGAACGCAGAATTTCGGCTCTAATATCGCCATCTTCTAAACCTCATTGCGATTTTTCTCGCCGCCGGAAAACCCGACATTGACGGCGCGCTTCATCATGTCTTCGTTAATACCCAGTTCTTTGGTTTTGGCTTTGATCAGCTTCAAAAGCCCGAGCGCATCCAGCTCATCCTCGCCACGCTGCTTACGGATGGCGTTTAGCGAGGTTTTGAGAAACGTGCTCATATTGACGCCGGGGATTTCCACCGGATACTGAAACGCAAGGAAAACTCCGGCGGCGGCGCGCTCTTCCGGCGCTAACGCCAGTAAATCCTGCCCGTTCATCATGACCGAGCCTTTGGTCACTTCATAACCCTCGCGGCCAGCCAGAACATAGCTAAGCGTTGATTTTCCTGAGCCGTTCGGCCCCATAATGGCATGCACTTTCCCGGCCTCGATCTCAAGATCAATGCCTTTCAAAATGTCTTTGCCGTCAATCGCGGCATGGAGGTTTTTAATTTTTATCATAAATGCTTCCTCATCTTAGATATCCGTTGCTACCGCACATACATCCTGCTCAACTAAAAAATTATAATTACAATCTTTTAGACATGCGCCTGCATAAAACACCCCTAATTCTTCTGCCCTATCTCCTGTGATACGAAAACACTGTTCAAAAGATTCAAATGTTCCAACATGAAGAGGATCATTCCCTTTAAAATAAACTACTCCTACCCATTCTTCTTTGATACAGCCAGTAATAAGTAAGGCTGAGATTGCTAATAGCGTCATTGCGAGCGGTAGCGAAGCAATCCAGAAAACTGGATTGCCGCGTCGGCCTTGCGGCCTCCTCGCAATGACATCGTGGAATAAATGTCTTTGCGTCCTTTGCGTTTCAAAAATCATTTCTTTCCTTACATCACAAGATTCCTGCTTTCGCGGGAAAGACAAAAATGGGTTACAAAAGCAGCAACGCCAAACCGAGCACCATGCCCGACAGCCCATCCAGCCACATCCATTGACGCACGAAATTTTTCTTCAGAAGATTCTGAATCAGGCTCGGCTTAAGCAACAGGGCCAGCGCCTTCAAAAACGCCAGATAGCCAATCACCATCAGAATAATTGACGCCAGACCGTCCCAGTTGTTGTAAAAAACAATAATTGAAAGCGAAATCGGCAAAACGATAATGCCCATCACGAGGCTGATGGAATCATGCTGGATAAACAAATCGACAAATTCCCGCCACGGCTTTGTGGTAAACAAACATGACATTCCAAGCACCAAATAAAACCCACCAAAAAACAGTAAAAACGGATCGGTATTAATAAGATTAAACATGTCTTTCTCCTTTAAATTTTTCCTCACACAGTAACGATACTAGCCTACACTACCTTCCAGACTTATCCCAATCAGCTTCTGCGCTTCAACGGCAAACTCCATCGGCAGATGTTGCATCACTTCACGGGCAAAACCGTTGACGATCAACGCAATCGCCTCTTCCGGGTTAATGCCGCGCTGGCGACAATATAAAAGCTGATCTTCTGAAATCTTGGATGTTGTCGCCTCATGTTCCAGATTGGCCGGATTTATTGCGGCTTTCGATATACGGCACGGTATGCGCGCCGCACTGATCGCCGATCAAAAGAGAGTCGCATTGCGTAAAATTCCGGGCGTTCTCGGCACGTGGTAAAATTTTTACCAGCCCACGATAAGTGTTGTTCGCCTTCCCGGCGCTGATCCCTTTCGAGATAATCCGGCTTTTGGTGTTCTTGCCGATATGGATCAGTTTCGTGCCGGTATCGGCCTGCTGCGCGCCGTTGGTAATCGCCACCGAATAAAACTCCCCTTGCGAATTATCGCCTTTTAAAATGCAGCTTGGATATTTCCACGTAATCGCCGAGCCTGTCTCAACCTGGGTCCACGCAATCTTGGAATTAGCTCCTTCACAAAGACCGCGCTTGGTTACAAAATTGTAAATGCCGCCCTTACCATCTTCGTCGCCGGGATACCAGTTCTGGACCGTTGAATATTTAATCTCCGCATCTTCATGGGCGATCAGCTCAACCACAGCAGCGTGTAACTGGCGCTCATCACGCATCGGCGCAGTGCAACCCTCCAGATAGGACACATAAGCGCCGATGCGTGATGAGCGCCAGTTACACATGGTTGAGCTGATCGCCCATGAAGATGCGGAGATTAAATATTCAAACGGTCCAGAACTGGTATCCCGGCGACGAAGATAGTAAAGGCTGGCGTTTACAATTTGCTAACTAAGCGCAGTCTTTATTGAAGGAGCTAATTCCAAGATTACGTCCAGTTAGGTTGGGATGAGCTCATGCCGACCTGCGTGAAAATATCCAAGCTGCATTTTAAAAGGCGATAATTCGCAAGGGGAGTTTTATTCGGTGGCGATTACCAACGGCGCGCAGCAGGCCGATACCGGCACGAAAATGATCCATATCGGCAAGAACACCAAAAGCCGGATTATCTCGAAAGGGATCAGCGCCGGGAAGGCGAACAACACTTATCGTGGGCTGGTAAAAATTTTACCACGTGCCGAGAACGCCCGGAATTTTACGCAATGCAATTCTCTTTTGATCGGCGATCAGTGCGGCGCGCATACCGTGCCGTATATCGAAAGCCGCAATAAATCCGCCAATCTGGAACATGAGGCGACAACATCCAATCTTTCAGAAGATCAGCTTTTATATTGTCGCCAGCGCGGCATTAACCCGGAAGAGGCGATTGCGTTGATCGTCAACGGTTTTGCCCGTGAAGTGATGCAACATCTGCCGATGGAGTTTGCCGTTGAAGCGCAGAAGCTGATTGGGATAAGTCTGGAAGGTAGTGTAGGCTAGTATCGTTACTGTGTGAAGAAAAATTTAGAAGGAGAAAGACATGTTTAATCTTATTAGATACCGATCCGTTTTTACTGTTTTTTGGTGGGTTT
>CALODD010000088.1:0-12022 GCA_942491945.1 uncultured Gammaproteobacteria bacterium
TCTCATGCCGCACATCGTTTAACTGCCCGCTCATATTCACCATATGATGGTTTATTGAAGGCATGTTGTGTAAGTCATTTCTCATATCATCCATATACTCAGTCATGGTAATCATTTGATTCGACATCACCTTAATTTGAGTGTTGAGCGAATTCACCAGATAAAACAGCACCAGACCTAGCAACATCACCAGCGCCATCGTAAATCGAGTGATATAAGTGGTTCTCCTGCCAATGCGAATACTGATCTCCTCCCGTACTCGCATTGCGTCATAAAACTCGCTAATTGATTTTTCAACACGCTCCATCACCTCATCATTTTTTCTGGCTGGCATATGATCCCTTGTTTTATCAGTCGTTTATTGTTTATCCAAAGATAGTTCATAGCTGCACGCTTTTCCTCCGAGTAGTAATTAATCAACAAATATTCATGGATCTACAAGGTGACAATTCTGTACTTTCATTTTAAAGTCAGGGCAAAGGAGGAATGGATGGCTCGCGTTACAATTTATTCGACAGGTACCTGCCCGATTTGCGATAAGACAAAAACATTACTGCAAAAATGGGCGATTGATTACGATGAAATACGACTGGATCAGGATCGATCCAAACATCGTGAATTTTCGGAACTAACTAATGGCGCGCGTACCGTGCCACAGCTTGCCATTGATGGTGAGTGGATCGGTGGTTTCAATGAACTCACCGAAATGCACATGGAAGGCGAACTTGATTCACTAATGTCACCTTAGGAGGAAACATGAAAACACTGCACCATATTGTCATAGCCGCATTACTGCTGTCGTTCAGCGGCGTACTGTCTGCCAAAGTTGTCAACGAAACTGTCACGTATAAAGATGGAGATACCCAGCTCAAGGGGGAAATTTACTATGACGACGCAATCGAAGGTAAGCGTCCCGGTATTCTTGTTATCCACGAATGGTGGGGGTTAAACGATTACGCTAAAAAACGAGCCACAATGCTCGCTGAGATGGGCTATGTCGCATTTGCAGCTGATATGTATGGTGAAAATAAAGTAACTAGCCATGCAAAAGATGCGAAGGGCTGGATGAAGCAAATCACATCGAATGTCGATGCCTGGCAGAAGCGAGCCAATCTTGGGCTCGATGTATTAAAAAACCATAAATTTACCGATGCCGCCAATACAGCTGCTGTTGGTTATTGCTTCGGTGGTGCTACTGCCATGCAAATGGCCTATGCGGGTAGCGCAGTCAATGGCGTAGTCAGCTTCCATGGCTCACTCCCCCCTGCGAATGAGTCACAGGCTAAAGCCATTAATACCGAGATTATGATCGCACATGGCAACGCTGACCCCTTCGTACCCGATGAAAAGGTATCGAAGTTTAAGGCTGCGTTAGATAATGCCGACGTGAAATACGATTTCCATGGATATGATGGTGCTAAACACGCTTTTACTAATCCGGGTGCGAGCGAGTACGGAATCGGAGCGCTGGCTTACGATGAAAACGCGGACACGCAATCCTGGAATGAAATGCAGTCTTTCTTCAAGAAAATATTCAAGTAACAAAGCGGCGGCCCTTCGGGGTCGCCTATTTGTATCTCAGCTACTTCAGACGTAAAAAATTCTGACGGTAGTACACCATCTCCGCGATAGACTCACGAATATCATCCATCGCCAGATGTGTACCCTTTTTATCGAAGCCTTTTAGAAGCTCTGGCCGCCAGCGACTCGCTAGCTCCTTAAGACTACTAACATCAAGGTTCCTGTAATGGAAAAAGGCCTCTAATTCCGGCATTAAGCGTGCGAGAAAGCGGCGATCCTGACAAATACTATTCCCGCACATTGGTGAGGCACCTTGTGCCACGTATTTTTTCAGAAACTCAATCGTATCCTGTTCCGCCTGCTCTGCAGTAATCGTGCTTTTCCTGATACGCTCTACTAGCCCGGATTTTGTATGCTGCGTGGTATTCCAGTCATCCATACCATCCAGAGCTTTCTTAGGCGTCTGAATCGCATGAACAGGGCCCTCGGCCAGTATATTCAGATGCTTGTCGGTGACAACGGTAGCTATTTCAATGATCAGATCGTTAAACGTATCCAGACCTGTCATTTCCAGATCGATCCAGATCAGGTTCTCCGAGTGAACCGCCATAAGGAGTCCTTTTCTTGATAATGGTAGAATGCCCCATACCTTAACATTTCTACTAACGTTAAACCTGAGAAATACAACTTCAACTTGTCAGAAACAATATGATCGAATTCAATATTATTAGCTGGTTAGTCCTTGCCGCTCTCGCGCTAGGACTCGCAGTACAGGTATGGCTTGCCATGCGCCATATCTCTTATATTAACAAGCATCGTGAAAGTGTCCCCGCGGCCTTTGCGGGAAAGATTCCACTCGATGCCCACCAGAAAGGCGCCGATTACAGCATGACCAAAACACGCATCGGTACGGTGGGAACATTTATCGGCGCAGCTTTACTCCTCCTCTGGACGTTTGCGGGTGGGCTGGAGTGGCTCGACCAGTACTGGCGCGGCATGGGCTGGGAACCTTTGTATACCGGCACAGCGCTTATTTTATCTTTTATGTTAATCGGTACCTTGCTTGATATCCCGTTAAGCCTATATTCCATATTCGTTATCGAAGAACGTTTCGGTTTCAATAAGATGACAGGCAAGCTTTTTATAATCGATATGTTCAAGGGACTAGCTCTGGCACTCATATTGGGAACACCTTTAATCATGGCGGTTCTGTGGCTGATGGAGAAATCTGGCTCGCAGTGGTGGCCCTATGTCTGGCTGGTCTGGATGGGGTTTAGTCTACTCATGATGTGGGCTTATCCTAAATTTATCGCGCCTTTGTTTAACAAGTTTCAGCTGCTTGAAGATGGCGACCTGAAAGATCGAATTAATAGTTTACTAAAGCGTTGTGGCTTTTCATCTAATGGCATTTTTGTCATGGATGGTTCAAAGCGCTCTGGTCACGGCAATGCCTATTTCACCGGGTTTGGTGCGAATAAGCGTATTGTGTTTTTCGACACGCTGATCAACAGCCTGTCAGTCGATGAGACAGAAGCCGTGCTTGCGCATGAATTAGGGCATTTCAAGCGTAATCACATTAAGAAAGGCGTTGCGCTAATGGCGGCTATGAGTCTGGCCGGCCTGGCCCTACTGGGATGGCTGATTGAAAACCCAGCTTTCTATACCGGGCTTGGAATTTCCAGTTCTTCCACCTATATGGGTTTATTGTTGTTCATGCTGGTGAGCCCATTGTTCACCTTTTTCATCTCGCCATTGTTTTCGGCATTTTCACGTAAGAATGAATTCGAGGCCGATGACTACGCAAAGCAGCAAGCTAATGCCAGTGATTTGGTCACCGCACTGGTTAAGATGTATGAAGAAAACGCCAGTACTCTCACACCTGATCCGCTACACTCAGCTTTTTATGATTCACACCCGCCGGCTCCGGTAAGAATCGCCCGTCTATTAGAGGCTTAAATCATGAAAATACGAAATATATTGTTCTCCGTTGTCCTGATAACTTCTGGTCTATATTCCTCCCAGATTTTTGCCGATGCGGGTAAAACCATTTATGACAAAAGCTGTACAGGCTGCCACGACACCAGTGTATTTACGCGGGCAGATCGGAAGGTAAAAGACCTGGACAAACTGCGAAGCCGAGTACGTCAATGTAGCTTCGCTATCGAGAGTAAGTGGTTTGATGACGATATTGAGGCGGTCACTCAATACCTGAACAACAGCTTTTACAAATTCTAAACCCGCATGGCCAAATCTCGACTGACCAAGCAGCAATCCCGTCGAATAAAGGAAAACCTCACTAACCGCCAGAACAAGTCTTCTCCTGATAACCATGACCAGCACGATGGCCTGGTCGTCGCCCATCACGGTAAGAAATTAATCGTTGAAGATAATCAGCAGCAGCGCGTGCAATGCACGGCTCGGCGAAATATTGGCGACGTGGTGTGTGGTGATAGAGTGCATTGGCAAGTCGATGGTCATGGCGGGGGCGTCATCACAACGGTTCTTTCTCGATCAAGCCTGCTAGTCAGACCGGGGTTCGCCGATAAAATCAAGCCGGTCGCAGCCAATATCACGCTGATATGCATAGTGATTGCGGTGGAACCAGAACCGCAGGAAGGCATGATTGATCGATATCTGGTTGCTGCTGAAAATCTCGGTATTACACCACTACTGGTATTCAATAAAGCTGATCTTCTTCCAGAGAATGAGCTCAGTAACTGGCTAGATCGCTTTTCTATCTATCAAGCGATTGGCTACGAGCTGGTCGAGACAAGCAGTAAAACGACTAATGGACTCGATACGCTATTAAATAAGCTGACAGATAATGCCTCGATCCTGGTAGGACAATCTGGTGTGGGTAAATCATCACTGATCAACAGCATTATTCCTGATTTATCGCTGAAAGTTCAGGAACTTTCGGATCATATTACTCAGGGGCAACATACGACAAGCCATTCTGAGTTATATAAGTTGCCGGAAAGCGATGGACATATCATTGATTCACCGGGGGTCAGAGATTTCCGTCTGGGACATCTGGATAAACCCGCTATTGAAAATGGCTTTGTTGAGTTTCGTCCGTATATTGGACAGTGTAAATTTTCAGATTGCAGCCATCAGCATGAACCTGAGTGCGCGCTCCAGCAGGCTGTCGCTGATGAAGAAATATCCAGACAGCGATTAGAACGCTATCTGGATATCGTGAATAATTAATCTAGCTACGGCCTTTTTGTGCTGCAATAGCTAGTCTTAGAGAGTTCAGCTTAATGAAACCCGCGGCATCTTTCTGGTCATAACTGCCTTCGTCATCTTCAAACGTCGCAATATTTTCATCAAAAAGGCTGTCATCAGAACGACGACCAACCACTTCTATACAACCCTTGTAGAGCTTCAGGCGTACTTCACCATTTACATATGCCTGTGACTTATCGATCATTTCCTGCAACATCAGACGTTCTGGGGCCCACCAGTAACCGTTATAAATCAGGCTCGCATAGCGCGGCATTAAGTCGTCTTTCAAATGCGCAACCTCACGATCGAGCGTGATGGATTCAATAGCACGGTGAGCTTTCAACATAATGGTGCCTCCCGGTGTTTCATAACAACCGCGAGATTTCATACCGACATAACGATTTTCAACGATATCCAGACGACCGATACCATTTTCACCGCCCAGCTGATTCAGGCGAGTTAACACTTCAGCAGGCGTCATCTGCTTGCCATCTATAGAGACAATATCGCCGGCCTTGTAACCCAGAGTGATATAGGTTGGTGCATCAGGTGCATCCTGCGGAGACACACTCCAGCGCCACATATCAGCATTTGGCTCGTTCCATGGGTCTTCAAGTTCGCCCCCCTCATAGGAAATATGAAGCAGATTGGCATCCATTGAATAGGGTGACGCTTTGCCTCGCTTCATTTCAACTGGGATGCCACGCTTTGCCGCATAACCCATCAAAGTTTCGCGTGAGGTCAGATCCCATTCGCGCCATGGTGCGATAATTTTAATACCTGGTTTTAAGGCATACGCGCCCATTTCAAAACGCACCTGATCATTGCCCTTGCCTGTTGCGCCATGAGAAATACCATCAGCGCCTGTATCATTAGCAATTTCAACCATGCGTTTGGCAATTAAAGGGCGAGCGATTGAAGTACCCAGTAAATACTCACCTTCGTAAATCGCGTTCGCACGAAACATGGGGTAGACATAGTCTTTAACAAACTCAGCCGTCAGGTCCTCGATATAAATTTCCTCGACACCAAGCTGCTCGGCCTTTCCCCGTGCAGCATCGACTTCTTCACCCTGACCAATATCAGCGGTAAATGTGACCACATCACAGTCATAGGTGTCCTGTAACCAGGCCAAAATTACTGATGTATCCAGGCCACCTGAATACGCCAATACGACTTTGTCCACTGAAACTGCCGCTGAAGTCATGTCTAAATTCTCAATCACTGAAAAACGGCGCATTATGCCGTAGACCAAGGTGTTTTCACATTGAAAATAGCGCTGAAACTCCGGGTTTTTTCTAATCTACTCTATGAAAATACCGCTAAAACTTGTCTCAAGGCATTTACGTAGGCTGCTGATTCAATTCAAAAACTGTTGGATTAAGCAGGCGTAATAAACTAATATTGGCCTAATCTGGAGATTTGAAGCCGAAAGCCAACTCCTCGAACGATAACTAAGGCGAATCATGGCAACGACAAATCCTACAACACAACTTGGTGGTCTACCGCGTCGACTCGTGGTCGATGGCTTGATTGATGAAGAGACTGCGCTCAAAGTCGCCGAAGACGCTAAAAAAGAAAAAGTCCCTTTTGTCACCCAACTAGTAGCTTCCAAGACACTGGATGCTACAACAATCGCAAATGCAGCATCACAGGAATTTGGCGTCCCTGTGATGGATATCAGCGTACTGGACATTGAGAATGCGCCGGTACAACTAGTTGACGAAAAACTCATCATTCAACACCACGCATTACCAATCTTTAAGCGTGGCAAGCGTCTTTATGTCGCAGTATCAGACCCAACTAATCTTCAAGCACTTGATGAGATTAAATTTAATACGGGCCTCAATACTGACCTTGTACTGGTTGAGGAAGACAAACTAGCTAAAACCATCGAAGCTGCCATGTCGGCACAAGACTCACTAGAGGATATGGATCTTGATGAGGATCTGGACAATCTTGACGTAGTCGATGGCGAGGCAGATGATGATGGCTCTGTTGGTACCGGAGACGATGATGCACCTGTCGTTCGCTTCGTGAATAAAGTACTGATGGATGCTATTAACAAGGGCGCATCAGACTTACATTTTGAACCGTACGAAAAAAGTTAACGCGTACGCTTTCGTATGTATGGCATGCTGAAAGAAGTTGCGTCACCACCACAGAATTTAGCACCACGTATTGCGGCTCGCTTGAAAGTTATGTCGCGCATGAATATTGCTGAACGACGCGTGCCTCAGGATGGTCGCATTAAGCTTAAGATATCTAAAAGTCGCTCCATTGATTTTCGTGTAAACACATGTCCAACCTTGTTTGGCGAAAAACTCTGTTTACGTATTTTAGACCCATCAAGCGCTCAAATGGGTATCGATGCACTCGGTTACGAGCCGGAGCAAAAACAGATCTTTCTCGACAACCTGATGAAACCATACGGTATGTTTCTTGTAACAGGGCCTACAGGTAGTGGTAAGACTGTATCTCTTTATACCGGTGTTAATATCCTAAACACCGTTGATCGCAATATATCAACCGCGGAGGATCCCGTAGAAATCAATCTACCTGGCGTTAATCAGGTCAATGTTGACGAAAAAACCGGTATGGACTTCTCTGCAGCGCTAAAAGCCTTCCTACGTCAGGATCCAGATATCATTCTAGTAGGTGAGATTCGTGACCTAACGACTGGAGGCATTGCCATCAAAGCCGCGCAAACCGGCCATATGGTTATGTCCACCCTACATACCAACGACGCACCGCAAACTATCACTCGTATGGTGAACATGGGAATTCCGCCATTCAATATTGCTTCTGCAGTCAATGTCATTATTGCGCAGCGTTTGGGGCGACGCCTACATGGAGACAGCAAAGTCGTTGCAGAAATTCCCAAAGAAGCACTAATGAAAGAAGGGTTTACAGAAGAAGATTTAGCTAACCCTGATTTCAAACTCTATTCCCCAGGTGACACCGAAGAATGCCCAGGTGGCTATAAGGGACGTGTTGGTATCTATCAGGTTATGCCTGTTTCCGAGGATATGGGACGACTCATTATGCAAGATGCGAACGCCTACGAATTAGCTGACCAGGCTACCAAAGAAGGTATTCCAGATATTCGCAGGTCAGGTCTGGTTAAAGCAATGCAGGGGGTTACTAGTCTTGAAGAAATCAACCGAGTGACAGTCGAATAACAAATGGATAACTGATGGCCGCGAAAAAAAATAATGACTTAGCCTTTGCATATGAAGGCAAAGATAAGCAAGGCCGCATGGTTAAGGGGGAAGTCGTTAGCCCTTCAGAGGCTATTGCCAAAGCTCAACTACGCAAACAAGGCATAACTCCAAATAAATTAAAACAAAAAAGGAAAAAAGCTGCGGGTAAAAAAATTACTGCCGGCGAAATAGCTGTTTTCGCCCGACAACTCACAACTATGATGCGTGCTGGCGTCCCAATGATTCAAGCATTTGAAATTGTTGGGCGCGGCCACGATAACCCGAATATGCAAGACCTCATTCTTGCAATTAAGAGCGATGTAGAAGGCGGCATAAATTTAGCAGATGCATTGGAAAAGCATCCACTTCAATTTGATGATCTATTCGTACAATTAGTACGCGCAGGTGAACAATCTGGTGCTCTCGAAAGCTTACTAGAAAAAGTTGCCACCTATAAAGAAAAGAATGAGGCCCTAAAAGGAAAAATCAAGAAAGCAATGTTTTACCCCATAGCAGTCGTAGTCATTGCAATGATAGTAAGTGCAATCCTTCTAATATTTGTTGTACCTCAGTTCAAGTCTGTTTTTGCTAGTTTTGGAGCTGAATTACCCACCTTTACACTAATGGTCATCGGGCTATCGGAATGGATGCAACAATGGTGGTTTCTTATGGCCCTAGGCATCTCCGGTATTATTTATGTATTTATCGAAGCTAATAAGAGGTCTAAAAAGTTTCATCGGCTTTTAGACCGCATAATTCTAAAGATACCTATTGTAGGACCAATTCTCGTTCAAGCTACTATAGCAAGATTTGCAAACACTATGGCCACTATGTTTGCAGCTGGTGTCCCCCTTGTTGAGGCTATGGACTCTGTTGCCGGAGCTTCTGGAAATGTCATTTATGAAGAAGCCATCATGCTTATGAAAGACGATATTGCAGCTGGCACACAATTACAAACATCCATGCGAACACATGGTTCAGATTTATTTCCCAATATGGTTATTCAAATGATCTCAATCGGTGAAGAATCTGGCCAGCTTGATAATATGCTGAACAAGGTCGCTGATTTCTATGAAGAGATTGTTGACAATGCTATTGATGGATTAACATCTCTCCTAGAGCCATTGATTATGGTTTTCCTTGGTGTCGTTGTCGGTGGTCTTGTTGTTGCCATGTACCTGCCTATTTTCAAACTAGGTTCTGTAGTTTAATTCGCGACATACTTTCTCAATATCAATTCACAAGATATAAGATGGATTTGCTTCAGTACATCACTGACCATTCGCTATCATTAGTTATTATTGGCCTACTTATCGGTGCAAGTATCGGTAGTTTTCTAAACGTAGTGATACACCGACTGCCTCTAATGATGTACAAAGAATGGTCAGAACAATGTGAAGGATTACAAACTGATCCAAATCTCGAAAATTTACCGGAGGGTAACCTATCACTAGCTAGTCCCTCATCACGGTGCCCTCACTGCCATTCAAACATCCCTGCATATCATAATATACCCATACTAAGCTATCTACTTCTTAGAGGGCAATGCTCTAATTGCAACCAGTCATATACTTCTCGATATTTTTATGTCGAGCTGCTTTGTGCCTTGCTTGGTGGATACTTGCTTTATCAATTTGGCATCTCAATATATTCGGCGTTTCTGCTTTTATTTACCTTTTTTCTCATTCCACTTATTTTCATCGATGTAGACCATAAATTACTACCAGATAATATCACCTACTTACTTTTATGGTCTGGTGTGATTGCCAGCCTATCTGGATATGGTCTTGTTCTAAATGATTCAATATTAGGCGTGATCATAGGTTATCTATCATTGTGGAGTGTCTATATTATATTTAAGGTGATTACTGGCAAAGAAGGCATGGGACATGGAGACTTTAAACTCCTTGCTGCGATTGGTGCCTGGGTTGGCTGGCAACAATTACTCACTGTCATTTTATTATCGTCTTTGAGCGGTACGATTATCGGTATCTTTTTAATGATTAAAGCGAAAAGTAATAAGCAGCCTATGTCCTCTATACCTTTTGGACCATTCCTGGCCATTGGTGGCTGGATAACCTTATTCTGGGGTACACAACTAACTCAACTGTACTTTTCTATGTTTTAAATGAAAACCTTCATAGTCAGTGGGAATGCAGGTAGTGGTAAAACCACACTGTTAGAGCACCTCAAAAACCATGGTATTCAAATTATATCCTCAGATTGCATTAACGCTCTTTTAAACCAGCACTCTACTTTTATCAGAGATTGGATACAGGAACTTGTAAACTATCAAAGCCCTAAAAAAGGCATTCAAGTTAATAAAGAAATAATCAGAAACCTACTTACTTCCAGCTCAGAGTTTAAGGCTGACCTGGAACATCTTTTACACGCGGTAATTTACCAGAATATTGAATTACATCGTTCGACAACGGCAGCATCCAAACCCATCGCGATTGAAATACCCCTTTATTTTGAATCGAAATACCGGCTAACTGATATACACCATATTATTATTATAACTGCTGATCGTAAAACCCTACTAAAACGTCTAACTCAGCGACCCTCGCTAGATGATAGATCGGCTAAGAATTTACTACATACTCAATCAACCGATGAATTAAAATTTATTCATACTAGCGATATAGTAATAAACGATAAAGATGAGCTAATATACACTCAGATCCTGACAAAACTTCAACACCACTTATCTCCGAGCATTGATATCTAAATGACCGACTCACTTGCTTTTGAATTTCCTCTCGGAGAGTTCGTTCGGACCTGCTTGAAAATTGATCGTCTAAATCAACTATTTATTCGGCAATCCGCTTCGCAATCCGATGCCGACAACCGTAACTTGCTGTTTCACGTAATAGAATTATACAACCTGGTTTCTCGGCCGGAACTGAAAAATGAGTTAATCAAAGAAATTGAGAAACGAATTCTTAAGCTAACAAAATTGAAATCCTCACCAAATATCGACTCATCGGCCCTCTCTTCAACATTGAACCAACTTGAAAAGACATTATCGCATCTAAAATCTATACCAACGGACAGTTATTCACAGCCACTACCGTATCTTATTGATTCGGTAAAGCAGCGACTATCCATACCGGGGGGACAGTTTGAATTTGACCTACCTATGTTTCATTTCTGGCTACAGCATAATAAAAATAATTGTTCGCGAGACATACTAAATAGTATGGCCGCGTTCCAGCCCATCATTGATACCGCTGGAATTTTACTAGACTTTCTACGGCAATCTGCGACCGCAGCTAACCATATTACTGAGAATGGCATCTACCAGCTAACTGACAGCAATGATTACGAATTACTCATTATCAATCTTGATGAAAAATACAATGTATACCCAGAAATTAGCGGCGGCAGACACCGTGTATTCATTCGTTTTCTAAAATACCTGAATATGGACGAGAAACCTCAGCAAGCTAGTCAGAACATAGAATTTCAACTCACCTGCTGCAAGTTATAGTTAGCTGGCCTTACCGTGGCAGTGCTTGTACTTTTTACCTGATCCACAAGGACATGGATCATTTCTTCTTACTTTAGCACCAGAACTGACTACAGTTTCCTGCTTTTCTTCAGGAGGTGGCGCCAGAATCTGATCAACATCCAGGCGAGACAAAATCGATATTACATCTCGTTTAATTCCATCAAGCATTTCAGAAAACATTCTGAATGCCTCTTTCTTATATTCCTGCTTTGGGTTTTTCTGAGCATAGCTATGTAGACCAATCCCCTGACGCAAATAGTCCATCGCAGATAGATGATCTTTCCAGTTTGAATCAAGGACACTTAACATCACGTCTTTTTCTATGCTAGTACTGATCTCTTCACCTAAACGATCACGTTTATCCTGATATAATCCCATTGTTTCCTGATGAATCTCTTCAATGAGCGTTTCTTCATAAAGCGCTTCGTTTTCTTCGAGTTTTTTACGTACGGGTATATTCAACCCGAACACTTCAAATAACTCTTTCTCTAAACCTTCCAGGTTCCATTGCTCCTCCAGGCTACCTTGCTGGATATGACTTGCACAGACAGCACCA
>CALODD010000089.1:0-15850 GCA_942491945.1 uncultured Gammaproteobacteria bacterium
ATGGGCCAGAAATACTGTAATGAAATTATTGCCAAGGTCTTCAAGATCGGTAATAACCTGGGACTTCCTGAGCCTGCATTGGCAGATACGCTGGAAGGCTTGGAAGATGATGTATTAGAAGAGACAGGCGTCGATGTAAGATATCCGCTTGATCAAAAGGGCGCCGATGTTCTACTGGTTACACCATCTGCCGATTTCTTCGCCGAGCCACATGTCGATGGCCTGATTGGTTACGGCAAGGTATTCCATGAAGCAGGTTTAAGCTGGACACTCAGTTCACATGCTTCTGAAGCAGCTAATTTTGGCATGTTTATCGGTTCATACGAAAACATGCGTAATGTTTCCATGCGAATTCGTGAAGCAGCATTAGAGCTGGGCGTTAAACGAATTGTGTTCGGTGAGTGTGGCCACGCATGGCGTGTTGCATATAGCTTCCTGAATACATTGGCTGGCCCATTTGATTTTCTGGATCAAAATTATCCAGTACCTCAGCATATTCTTGAGCTCACTAGTGATTTTATCGAACGTGGTGCAATCACACTTGACCCATCAGCTAACGACGACAAGGTATTAACCTTCCATGACTCATGTAACGTCGCACGTGCAACTCGTATGGGACCAAAGCCTGGTGGTCAGTTCGAAATTCCTCGCGCAGTCATTAAGGCGGCAGTGAATAACTTTGTTGATATGGCGCCAGAGACGATCCATGACGCAACCTTCTGTTGTGGTGGCGGTGGTGGTCTACTGACAGACGATCTTATGGAACTGCGTGTTAAAGGCGCGGTCCCGCGTATGGATGCATTAAAGACAGTGATTGAAAATCATGGTGTGACCCACATGGCTGCGATATGTGCGATCTGTAAGTCACAGTTTACAAAAGTTCTACCTTACTACGGTATGGGTATGGACATGATAGTCAGTGTTCATCAGCTCGTAAGTGATGCGATTGTGATGGGCTCTAAAAAGTAATTTGGATTTGATCTAACGATCTATTTTTTTGAATACGTTGTAATTATCAGGAGAACGAGAAATGGCAACTCCATGGAGTAAAACCTACAAAGGTGACGGTCATACATTTCGTAAGTTTCGCGAAGGCGAGCACGAATGGGATAGCATGGAAGACCTTATCTTCAATGAGGATCATTCACATCGTTGCCCCACGTACGTTCATCGTACACCACCTTGTCAGGGTAGCTGCCCTTCAGGTGAAGATATACGTGGCTGGTTACAGATCGTTCGTGGCATGGAACAGCCACCAGAAGGTATGAGCTGGCAGGAATATGCCTTCCGTCGTTCCACTGATGCAAACCCATTTCCTTCAATGATGGGTCGTGTATGTCCAGCGCCTTGTCAGGATGGTTGTAACCGTAACGAAGTAGAAGACTTTGTGGGTATCAACTCGGTTGAGCAATACATTGGTGATACAGCTATTTCTGAAGGCTACAAATTTGAAACGGCTGCGGAAGAAACCGGTAAGAAAATCGCAATTATTGGTGGTGGATTCCAGCTGGTATGGCGGCAGCTTATCAGCTGCGTCGTCGTGGTCATGGCGCTACTATTTTTGATGATAACGAACATCTAGGCGGCATGATGTATTACGGTATTCCTGGTTATCGTACGCCTCGCGATACGCTGGAAGCTGAGTGTCAACGTATCATTGATATGGGTGTAGAGACTCGCATGAAGACACGAGTTGGTACTGATGTGTCTATGGACGAGATCGAAAAAGAATTCGACGCAGTTATCTGGGCCATCGGCTGTCAGAGTGGACGTGGTCTTCCTGTTGATGGCTGGGAGGGTACGCCAAACTGTGTCAGTGGTGTCGCATTCCTGAAAGCATTTAACGAAGGCCGTATGCACGTGACTGCAGACAAAGTTATCTGTGTGGGTGGTGGTGATACGTCAATCGACGTTGTCTCTGTTGCCCGTCGTCTGGGTCATATTGAACACACTAATCCATCTGATCGTCCTGAGCTGGTTGTACGTGATGGGTATGTTGCTCATGACACGGCAGTCACAGCAGCACGTGAAGGTGCAGACGTGACACTGACTTCATTGTTCAAGCAAGATGAGATGACAGCAGCTGAACACGAAGTTAATGACGCGTTAACTGAGGGTGTAACGATTAAGAATGGTGTTATGCCAGTTGAAGTTATCCTTGGTGATGATGGCCGTGCAACTGCACTTAAAATCGCAGAATGTAGCATGCAAGATGGTCGCCCAGTACCAGTTGAGGGTACTGAAGAAATCATTGAAGCTGATCTGATTGTTTCTGCGATTGGTCAGGGCGGTGATATGGAAGGTCTGGAAGACTTCGCAAATGATCGTAGCTTAATCGATGCTGATAAAAACTATGCAGTACCGGGTAAACCAGGTCATTTCGTATGTGGCGATATTGTTCGTCCTCACCTGTTAACGACTGCGATTGGTCAGGCTTCTATTGCTGTTGATAATGTTGATCTGTACCTGTCTGAGAAAGACTTCGTTAAGCGTCCTAAAGTTGATGTGCATCATTTCAGTCTTCTGGATAAATTGACTGAGACAGATCACGCACCAGAAGATTTTTCCTCTGAGGCGGATAATGGTCCTCGTCCTATCGACCAGGGCTTGCGTGGTACATCGGATGGTAATTTCGCTGTTCACAATTACGAAGACCGCGCATCTGACGAAATTATCTCTTCTGACATGATCTTCCTGGCTCATTTTGAAAACGAGCCTCGTAACAAGCGTGATGAAGAAGTTCCTTCATCCGATGAAGTACTTGGTCATTTCAAAGAGCGTCTAATTGGTCTGCCTGAAGAGAACGCGATTGAAGAAGCAAAGCGTTGCATGAGCTGCGGCCTGTGTTTCGAGTGTGATAACTGTGTTATCTACTGCCCGCAGGATGCAGTGTTCCGTGTGAAAAAGAACGATTACACCACTGGCCGTTATGTTGATACTGACTATAACAAGTGTGTTGGTTGTCATATCTGTTCTGATGTATGTCCTACGGGCTACATTGACATGGGCATGGGTCTGTAATCTCAGGAAGATTATTTAATGAAAGCACTTTTGACAAAAGTTGTAATGATCGCCACGTTGGCACTGCTCTGTGCTAGTGCATTAGCGGATAACGGTCTTGGATTACCAAAATACCCTGACCGTAATTCTGAAGTATGTGTTGAGCCGACTGATGTCATGCGTAAGCAGCATATGACATTCATCATGCATCAGCGTGATGAAACAATGCATAAAGGTATTCGCGGTGTTACAGCGAAGCATTCATTAAAAGACTGTATTCATTGTCATGTTGAGTATGACGATTATGGCAAGGCAATCCCGGTCAATGCGCCGGATCAGTTTTGTGAAAGCTGTCATACCTATACGGCAGTAAGTATCGACTGCTTTGGTTGTCATCGTACGACACCTTCAGAAGAGAGTCAGAAGATGAGCCAGTCCATGGCGAATCCTCATAAGTAACGGGTTTGGGCTAAGAATATGAGCGAGAATAAGATGGATCAATCAAAGCGTTCTTTTATGAAGAATGCAGCTGCTGGCACTGCCGTAGCAACGATTGCACCAGGTGTCGTTTTATACAATGTTGCACAGGCAGCTCGTGATCCAGGTGAAGCTGTTACGGATAAAGTACGTTGGGGTATGTTAATTGACGCCAATAAATGTGCTGATGGGTGTAGTGATTGTGTGACTGCATGTCACGAAGAGAATGGTGTTCATCAACATGGTCGTCCTGCGACAGATGCACAGTGGATTCGTAAAGTTCAGTTGCGTGATAAGCAAAGCGGTAAGGAATACGGTATTCCAATGCTATGCCAGCATTGTGAACACCCGCCATGTGTCGATGTATGTCCTACAGGGGCATCGTTCAAACGCGCAGACGGTATCGTACTAGTCGATAAACACATTTGCATTGGTTGTCGTTACTGCATGATGGCGTGTCCTTATAAGGCTCGCTCATTCATACATGAAGATGTTGTTGATCAGACAGAACATGCACCAAGGGGTAAAGGTACTGTTGAATCTTGTACATTCTGTGTACATAAAGTTGATGCTGGTGAAGGAACTACAGCTTGTGTTGAAGCCTGTCAGCATGAGGCATTGGTTTTTGGTGATATGAATGATCCAGAGTCAAATATCTCGAAACAGCTTAAGCAATACCCAAGCCGTCAGCTACGTGCTGATTTTAGTCTGAATACCGGTGTGCGTTATCGCAATATTTGATAGAACGCTGGCTAATCGCAGGATTTACGAATTTATATGAAACCGATTACTTACACACAGATTGAAGGCAAGAGCACGGGTTACTGGGCATTACTGGGTATTCTTGGTGCCATGATTCTCGCTGGTTTTGCCTCATCTATGTATATGGAGCACCATGGCCATTGGGTCACTGGTATGAATAACCAGATTGTTTGGGGTATGCCTCATATATTCGCGGTATATCTAATTGTTGCTGCATCAGGCGCTCTTAACGTTGCATCAATTGCTTCAGTGTTTGGTAAGAAAGCCTATAAGCCGTTAGCACCATTGTCTGGCTTGCTGGCTATTTCGTTGCTGGCCGGCGGTTTGGCTGTACTGGTTCTTGATTTAGGTCGTCCTGATCGCCTGGTTGTCGCCATGACTTATCTGAATCTGAAATCAATTTTTGCATGGAACCAGCTACTGTATAACGGCTTCTTCATTATTGTTGGTATTTACATCTGGTTCATGATGGAAAAGAAGATGCAGAAGTACTCCAGGATTGCAGGTACTGCAGCATTTATCTGGCGTCTGATTCTGACCACTGGTACAGGTTCTATCTTTGGTTTTCTGGTGGCTCGCCAGGGCTATGATGCAGCGATCATGGCGCCAATGTTTATCATTATGTCTTTCGCAGCCGGTATGGCGATTTACATTCTGGTATTGATGGCAGCTTATAAGTGGTCTGGCCGTGAGCTGGGTGATTCAATCTTACGTAAGCTGAAGAATCTTCTGGGTGTATTTGTTAGTGCCGTTCTTTATTTCGTGCTGGCTTATCACTTAACTAATCTATACGCGACTGAGCACCATGGTATTGAAGCTTTTATTCTTCTTGGATCAAATGGTGGTGGACAGTATTCAGCAGTATTCTGGTGGGTACAGATTTTGATTGGCTCAGTGGTCCCTCTGATTATTCTGTTCAGTAACTTAAGCAAACAGCGCCTGATGATCGGTATTGCTTCTGCTCTGGTTATCCTGGGTGGCCTTGCTCAAATGTATGTCATCATTATTGGTGGTCAGGCCTATCCGCTCGACATCTGGCCGGGTATGGAAGTCGTCAGTAGTGGTTTTATGGATGGTGTTGCTGCAAATTACTCAGCTACATTTCCTGAAATCATGCTCGGTGCTGGCATGGGATTTGGTGTCGCGTTAATCATGGTAGTGATTGGTGTTTCAGCGCTACGATTCTTACCTCAGAGCTTGGCTGATGAGGTAGTAGATCCGCATCATAATGCAGAGGCTTCAGCCTAAATTAAGTCCGAATTCTCGGACTAGTCCTTCTTCTATGAAACGCGGGGTATGTTGATATGCCCCGCGTTTTCATTTCTGCAGCGCATAAATCTTCGGGTAAGACGACGGTTAGTATTGGACTGTGTTCGATTCTGACACAGCGTGGTTATCAGGTTCAGCCCTTCAAGAAAGGACCTGATTATATCGACCCAATGTGGCTGGGTAGAGCAACAGGTCATCCATGTTTTAACCTGGACTTCAATACACAAACGATAGATGAAATTAATCAGATGTTTGATGACAAGTCATCAGGTATGGATTTGAGTTTTATTGAAGGCAATAAAGGACTCTATGATGGTATGGATCCTGACGGCAGTGACTGTAATGCAGCATTGGCCAAGCAACTAAATGCTCCTGTCATTCTTGTTGTTGATACACAGGGGATTACACGCGGTGTAGCACCATTAATTAATGGTTATCGTGCGTTTGATTCTGATGTGAACATTGTAGGCGTTATTCTGAATAAAGTTGCTGGCAAACGTCATGAAGCGAAGCTCAAACAGGCCATTGAAAAATACTGTGATATACCGGTATTGGGAGCGATACATCGCCACCCGGATTTGATGATAGATGAGCGTCATCTTGGACTGGTGCCAAGTAATGAACACGGTACTGCAGATAGACAAATTCAGACTATTCATGAACACATTGAACGTCAGGTCGATATCGATGAACTGATTCACTTACTTGGGATTGAAAAGCAATCTAATGAAACAAGGACGGCACAGTATCCTGATGCACAGCTTCGTATTGGTATTGCACAAGACTCTGCCTTTGGCTTTTATTATCAGGATGACCTTGAGACGTTTAAGCGTCAGGGGGCAGAGTTAGTGAGTATCGATTTACTGCGCGATGATGATTTGCCTGAAATTGATGGCCTGTTCATCGGTGGGGGCTTCCCAGAAACACATATGCCTGCGCTAAGTGAAAATACCTCAATGCGTAAGTCCATACATACGGCCATTGAGAATGGATTGCCAGTGTATGCTGAATGTGGTGGTCTGATGTATCTATGTCGCGGGATTAGTTGGCAGGAAGTGTCTCATCCTATGGTTGGAGCGATACCAGCTGATGTCCAGATGCATGAACGACCACAGGGTCGTGGGTATGTGCGTATACAGCCAACGGGGGATGCCCACTGGCAGGCAAATGTCGATAATGCCGAGATTCGGGCGCATGAGTTTCATCATTCAAGCCTGGAAAATTTAGATGACGATCTGCAATTTGCTCATGAAGTAAAACGTGGTCATGGAATTGATGGCAAGTATGATGGTGTGCTGTATCGCAATGTCGTTGCTGGGTATGCACATCTGCGATCAACACAGGCTAGCCCGTGGGTTGGTCACTTTGTAGAATTCGTAAAGAATAAAATGGAAATATCAGGTAGAAATAACGAGGATCAAAATGACGATTAATGTAACAGAAGAGGCACAAAAGCAGATTGAGCTTGCCGCTAGTCAGTCAGGCGCAAGTGGATTGCCTTTACGTATTGCAACGGCTCGGACACCTGATGGTGGTCTTGATTACCGTATGGGTTTCGATGATGAAGGTGTTAAGCATGACGATAGTCAGGATCAGGCCGGTGAAGTAATCATTGTTGTTGCTGCAGATGATCAGCCTTTGCTTGAAGGTACGACACTAGATTTTGTGGAAATCGAATCAGGGGAGTTTCATTTTATTTTTGATAACCCTAATGATCCAAGCCACGCTAAGAAAAAGAAAAAATAATTCGTCGTTTCACGTACTGCCATACAGGCATGTATATAAGTAAAGGTCAGGTATGCGTCCCGCTCAATTACATAAAGTTTTAAGTCAGGAATTTGAGAGTGCCGAACAAGGGCACCATACGCCAGTGATGTTATGGGGACCACCTGGTGTGGGTAAATCCCAGTTGATACAGCAAATAGCTGCAGAAAATAACGTTGCTGTCATCGATATACGTCTATCACAAATGGAGCCATCCGATTTACGCGGTATCCCATTTCGTAATGACAATGAAGTCGAGTGGGCAGTACCTTCTTTGCTACCGAATGCCAGCCGTCATGGTGAAAAAGGTATCCTCTTTCTGGATGAAATTACCTCAGCACCGCCGACTGTTTCGGCTGCAGCGTATCAGCTTATTCTCGATCGTCGTCTTGGTGAGTATCAGGTGCCAGAAGGCTGGGTGATATTTGCAGCTGGCAACCGCCAGGGAGATCGTGGTGTGACCTATACAATGCCGGCACCACTGGCAAATCGTTTTTCACATTACGAGTTTGATGTCCATCTGGATGACTGGGTTGCCTGGGCCTGGGCAAATGGTATTGATGAGCGTGTCATTGCATTCTTACGTTTTCGCCCAGAACTGATTTTTGATTTTGACCCAGCGCATAACCCTGTAGCGTTTCCATCGCCTCGTTCCTGGGAATTTTCACATCGGGCCTTACAGAAGTTTCATGATAATGGGGATTTGTTAGCAGGTTCACTACAGGCCTGCGTAGGTCCAGCAGCGGGTATAGAGTTAAAGGCTTTCGTTGATAATCTGGATAACCTGCCAGATATTGATGCCATCATTGCGGGTGAAGACGTTGCTGTACCAAAAGAAATTGATCTTCAATATGCCGTTGCCTCGGCATTAGTCGGGCGAGCGATACGTGCTAAAGACGACGATAATGCTGAAAAGGTGCTCGGTAATATCCTCAACTATGCGAGCAGCTTCCCGCAGAAAGAAATGGGCGTCATGCTTGTATCAGATATGCATCGTGCTGTGGGCGAATCAATTTTTAGTGTTCCTGAATTTGCACAATGGGCAAAACGAATAGCCGATGTCATGTTATATAGTTAGATATACGTCATTCCGGCGCATGCCGGAATCTATAAGTTTAAAAGAATGTCGGTTAATAAACTTCCCTGTGTTTACATTCTTGCAAGTAAACGTAACGGAACATTATATGTAGGAGTTACCTCGAATTTACCGAAGAGGGTATGGGAACATAAGAATAACGCCGTAAAGGGTTTTACCAATAAATACAGCGTACACACGCTGGTTTGGTATGAAGTTCACGAATCGATGCAATCAGCAGTCGCACGTGAAAAGGCGGTTAAGAGCTGGAAGCGAGACTAGAAGATTAAAACTATAGAGGAAGAAAACCCACAGTGGCTGGATTTATATGAGTCAATTCTTTAAGCATCGTTCTGGATTCCGGCATGCGCTGGAATGACATAGGTATGGTATCTGAGTATCGTCATTCTGGCATATGCCAGAATCCATGCTAGATATTGTTGCGATAATGATGCATATCCTCGGATTGAATCGAGTTAAGTCTACTGCTTATGAGTATTTCTGTGTGCTCTTTGTGTCCTGAAATGAATCAATCTATGTCTGATCCCATCGAAACAAAACTCAGCGCGGCGCGAACCAAACTTATTCTAGATCGCCCCTTTCTGGGGGCTCTGGTTTTAAGGTTACCCATGATTGATGCGACTGACTGGTGTAAGACGACAGCCACCGACGCAAAATCATTCTTTTATAATCGTGAATACATCGAAGCCTTATCGATGGAACAAACTCAGTTTATGTTGGCGCATGATGCATTGCATTGTGCGTTATTACATTTTGCTCGCCGACAGCATCGCGATAAGCATCGCTGGGATGTCGCTTGTGACTTCGCGGTTAATCCACTTTTAATTAGTGACGGTCTAAAAGCGCCACCAGATGCACTGTACTTAAAAGAGTACGAAGGTCTGACAGCTGAAGAGATCTATCCAATGATTAATGATGAGCTTGATCAGGAGCCGATTGATCAGCACTTGTATGATCAGGATTCAAATGAAGACGAAGATACTCAATCGAGTGACTCTGGTCTTGATGAAAAAGATATTCAAAAGCAGCAACAGCGTGAGCAACAGGATAAAGGCGAGCAGGGTGGTTCCTCATCCAGTAGTGACAAAAACAAGGATGATTCGGGGAACAAACAACAGCAGGAGCAGGATGTTGGCTCAGGCAGCACGCCACCACCGCCATTAAAAGAAAGTGAAAAAGAAGATCTGGCAGTGCAATGGCAGCAGCGTATGGCGGGTGCAGCGCAAACTGCTATGCAGGCAGGTAAGTTGGGTGGCGGTCTGACACGCATGGTTGATCATCTGTTACAGCCGCAGTTGCCCTGGAGAATGTTGCTCGCACGATATATGACTGCCGTCGCAAAAGATGACTATAGTTTCACTCGGCCATCTTCTCGTCGCGAAGATGGTGGTGCTATTTATCCTAGCCTGAGAAGTTCGCTGATTAATATCACAGTGTTTATTGATACCAGCGGTTCTATTGTCGATGATGAAATTTCACATTTTGTTAGTGAGATTAATGCGATAAAAGGTCAGATGCGGGCCAGGATTATTTTGCAGGCCTGTGATTCAGATGTTTCAAAGAATGGTGCATGGGTATATGAAGCATGGGAAGAGTTTTCTGTTCCTGAGAATATGCAGGGTGGTGGGGGCACTGATTTTTGTCCGGCGTTCGAATGGGCAAATCAATGCGATCAGCAGCCGGACCTGGTAGTTTATTTTACTGATGCCCAGGGTAAGTTCCCTGAGTTCGAGCCCAGTTACCCTGTGATCTGGTTAGTGAAAGGTAAGTTGGGTGTGCCCTGGGGGCAACGAATACAGTTGAATTAAAATGGAATTGACCGGCGAAGACTTATTACGATTGAACGTCATGATGGCGCAGAAGCCAAAGGCGGTACGTATCGATGAAAACCGAATGCAGGTATTTGCGCTAACTGACGACGGCGAGGCTCGTGTTGATTTAAATCCGAATGGACGTCATGAACAGTATGTTCGTAAAGTACGTGAGTTTTTATCAGGTCATGTTTTTGGTTCTCCTGGTGGTTATCCTGTGTTTATCAGTCGTTGGACGCGTATGGGGCAGGCTAAAGATGAGAACCTGCAGCAACTACTCATGCTTGGTGAACCGGAAGCCGTTGTCGCTGTTGTACATGCTAAAGGATTAAAACCAGAAGTCGGACATTGTGCCTGGTGGTGTATGCCTGAATCCGAGAATGCACGACGTATGCTGGAAAAAGAAGCGATTGTGAATAGCGATCTAGGTCCTGTGCTTGCTGATCATTTATTTGAGCATCTAGCGTTCGAAACAGAGCCTAAACCAATGATTGAATCTATTCGTCTGATGTTGCAACCAGGCTTAATCGACGATGAAAAGAAAGAAAAGCTCTGGCGCACTAGTCAACGTAAAAATGCTTATCTGGTAGGTTTCCTTCAGTCATCACCAGAAACAATTCAACATCAACTAACTGATCATGACTACATCGATAAAGCGCAAGCACAGTTGTCTACACTGACTGACAATCCTCAGGCTGCGGAACTTCTCTGGTTGTTAAGTGAAGAGGGCAGAGGCTACCTGAATACGGCATATACTGTATTTAAAAAGCCGGCGAATCAGGATGTCATCGTCTATCTATTGCAAACGCTCGAGAAACGTCTATCTGCATTTCGCCCGATACCTGATAACGAACCATTAAATACAGTCGAACGTATTAATGAGATAGTGACGAATCTCATGCAAGAGGATAGTCCTGATTTTCAGCGCGCATCAGCAACATGGCAGGCGGTAGTGTCAGCAGTTAATGATGACGAGGAGGCGAGTGAATTGCTCGCTGGTTTAGCCTGGTTATCTTTTCTCTCTGAAGGCATCGTTAATTCAATATTTTCTCAAACAACGGCTGAGGGCACATTGATGCGTAAAAAGTTGAAGCCTGTTACTGACTCTATTTTCCCGAAGTTTGATCTATTACTGGCTTAGCGTTACCTTCTGCTCATGGAATATCAGGTCACATTAGAGCCGAGCGGGCATAGCTTCGCAGCTCATGAACAGGAGACAATTCTGGAAGCTGGCCTGCGTGCAGGCCTGAATCTTAAATACCAATGCGACAATGGTTCCTGCGGGGAGTGTGCAGCACGTTTACTCGATGGTGATATCGAAGTGCGAAACAAAACCGACTTCTGTTTTACCGAAGTACAGAAAGACCTGGGTTTTATTCTTCCCTGCACCTGTATTGCGAAAAATGATGTTGTTCTTGAAGCAACGGAATATCACGATGCAGACCAGATGCCGTATCAGGAAGTGACCGCAAAGATAAAAAAGATACAGCACTTAAGCGACGATATATTAGTCCTGCAACTACGCACACCGCGTACACATACCTTACAGTTTCTTGCTGGTCAGAGTGTAACGTTAGTGTTGCCGAATGATAAAGCGCAAGCACTTGCTATTGCGAGTTGTCCCTGTAACGGCATGTTGCTCGAATTTCATATACGTAAAAGCGACAACGAATTTAGTCAGTATCTGTTTAATCAGGCAAAGAACAATCAGGAAATACTTGTCCAGGGCCCTGTAGGTGATTTCATTCTTGATGAAGAGTCGGAGCGGAGTCTATTGTTTATAGCTTACGATACTGGCTTTGCGGGTGTGAAAAGTTTAATTGAGCATGCTATTGCGCTGGAGATAGCGCAGGATATTCATTTGTTTCGGATTGCCTGTAAGCCAGAAGAAGACTATATGCATAATATTTGTCGTGCCTGGGCAGATGCGATTGATAATCTGCACTATCATGCTTTCGAGCATTGTATACCGATTGACTGTACCGATGAGAAAAAAGCTAAAGTCTGTAGTCAATTCATGCTTGAACTTGAGAAAGGCGATGAAGCTTTGATTGCGGGTTCAGATGTGTATCTATCTGGTGTCGAGGAGATGGTTGCTAACTTGGGGCAGACGCTAATTAAACGCGGATTACATGAAGACCGTTTATTTGTTCAGCGGGTTATTTAATCAGACATCGGTCTTTAACATTGGATCGAGTCCGCCATCACGATCGAGTGCAACCATATCGGTATACCCGCCGATGTGCTGATCGTTGATAAAAATCTGCGGTACGGATTGTCTTTGACTACGGGTTACCATTTCATCGCGGAGCGCCATATCTTCATCAACTCGGAGGATGGTAAATTCAGCACCTTTTTCCGTGAGCATGCGTTCTGCCATGACGCAGTAAAAACAGAAACCACTGCTATATAACTCAATTTTTGCCATAGTTCTTCCTAGGATGGTGTCTTATTAAAGTGGGTTTCGAACTTGTCTGGTCGGACATATAGGAAAACTGGTTTTTCTTCTTGTGAAATGATGATGAGCAGGCCTTTCTCTGGGTAATACCAGTGGCTTGTCTCTTCATCAATAGTACGAGTTTTGTCCGGCTCGCCAAAGCGTAATTTAAGTACGTCAGGTTCGATATTAATCTTGGGTGTATAAGTGATGCTATCGAAGGTTCGTTGATACAATGACGGTTTCAATTCATCCGGTAAAACGTATTTATAGCTATTACTGGGTTGGCCTTTTTTATCCAGAGATTCCTTGATCATGCTTTGTAGTTCTTCCGGAGTAGCCTGTAAGGTCAACGTAATGCGGGCTAGCAGGCCAGCAATGCGTGTGCCGTTAAAATAGGCTTCCAGTGAGTATTGATTATTCGCGTCCTGAAAGAGTCCAAATTTTGCTTCATCAAGAAAGGTGTCTTCGGCCTGTCGAACGGTGGCACTCTCAAGTTTTAGACCAAAGATGGTAGAACCACCCTGGGGATCAGTTTTGATGATCCAGGGCAGCTGGTCGATTACGCGGTCATCCGTTTTGATTTCCGGCATTTGTGTCCATGTCCATAAAATCGCTATGAACATCAGGCCAAGGATACTGTAGGTAATTTTCATTTCATCCCTAAACTGGTTGCTGAAAAAGACTCAGGTGAGTGCAAGACAAGGCAAAAATGATCGAGAAAACGGAGTTTATAAATAATAAATGAGTATTGCGAGGTCATTTTTAACGCCGTATTGTGCCAGCTGAGGGTTTTTCAGTGGCCAGTTACTCGGTATGCTGTGCTTCCTGCATATCGACATATTTTACCTGAATTTTGCCGATATAGACTTCCCTTAGTTTGAGTATATTGAATGCGATTTCACGCTTACACAGAACGTCCACACGAAGACCGGGATGACTGGAATAACCTGAAAAAACTCACGCCTTTTCTGTGGGATTATCGGGGGCGTGTATTTCTGGCATTAATGAGTCTGGTGCTCGCCAAAATGGCCAATGTCGGTATTCCGCTGGCATTGAAAGAGATTGTCGATGTACTGGATCAGCCCGCAACAGCAATGCTTGAACTACCGATCATGTTGCTATTGGCCTATGGCGTACTGAAATTATCATCATCCCTGTTTAACGAGCTACGTGACGCACTATTTGCCCGAGTACGATATCGTGCCATGCGTCTGATCAGTAACCGTGTGCTGACGCATTTGTACAATCTATCATTACGCTATCATCTGGAACGCAAAACTGGCGCACTGACGCGGGATCTGGAACGTGGAGCGCAAAGCGTCAGTTCCATCCTGAATTACCTGACGTTTAATATCATTCCCGTCACCGTCGAATTTATTCTGGTCGCCAGTATTCTATTTATTAACTATGACTGGGAATTTGCAGTTGTTACATTCGCGACAGTCATTGTTTATGTCATTTTTACACTGCTGGTAACCGAATGGCGTATGTCGCATCGTCTGAAGATGAATGAGATGGATTCCAAGGCATCAATGCAGGCCGTTGATGGATTAATCAACTATGAAACCGTTAAATACTTCGGCAACGAAAAACTCGAGCTCAAGCGATACGATGACACGCTTGATGTCTGGGAGAACTCCGCAGTATTAAGCCAGACTTCGATGTCGGCGCTAAACTTCGGACAGGGCTCCATTATCGCATTGGGTGTTACCTTTATTATGATCTTCGCGGCCAATGGTGTTGTTGAAGGTAAAATGACATTGGGCGACCTCGTGCTAGTGAATGCCTTTTTAATTCAATTGTTCTTGCCACTAGGCTTCCTCGGCATTGTCTATCGACAGATCAAATATTCGCTGGCGGATATGGATCGTATGCTCCGACTGATGGAACGTGAGCCTGAAATTAAAGATTCCGACAATGCGCCTGACCTGTTGTTGAAAGAAGGTGAGGTGAGCTTTAACAATGTCAGCTTTGCTTACGTACCTGAACGTCCGATACTGAACAATATCGATTTTAAAATTCAGCCAGGAAAAAAGGTCGCTGTCGTTGGTACCAGTGGTGCCGGCAAGTCGACGCTATCCCGTTTACTGTTCCGTTTTTATGATGTTGAAAATGGCAGCATCAGCATTGATAGGCAGAACATTTCCGAAGTTAGTCAGGCTAGTTTGCGTAAAGCGATTGGCATAGTGCCGCAGGACACGGTGCTATTTAACGATACCATCCGTTTCAATATTGCCTATGCACGACCTGATGCTACCGAAGCCGAGATTAATAATGCCGCACGTAAGGCGCATATTCATCATTTCATCGAAGACCTGCCAGACGGCTATAACACCATAGTTGGCGAGCGTGGTCTAAAACTCTCAGGTGGCGAAAAACAACGTGTTGCTATCGCTAGAGCGATTCTTAAAGATCCACGCATTCTCATATTTGACGAAGCTACTTCATCACTGGACTCCCATTCTGAACGTGAAATACAGAACGCCATGCAACGGGTTGCTAAAGAACATACGACACTGGTTATTGCACATCGTCTGTCTACCATAGTTGATGCTGATGAAATTCTCGTTATGGAACATGGAGAAATCATTGAGCGTGGAACGCATCAAAAGCTCTATGAGGAAAACGGCAAGTATAGAAATATGTGGGATATGCAGTTACAAGATGAAACTGAAGAAGATTAATCAGTCTTTGTAGCGATAGTTGTATGAAGGATAAGCCCAAACACGATGTGATTATTGTTGGTGGTGGTGCCAGCGGATTGATGTGCGCCATTGAGGCCGGCTATCGTGGCTTACGTGTACTGGTACTGGAAAAAGGCTCGAAGGTTGGCCTGAAAATTCTGGTATCGGGTGGTGGGCGTTGTAATTTTACAAACCTCTATGTTGATCCCCGTAGCAACTATGTTTCTGAAAATTCACATTTCTGTATCTCTGCGCTGAATCGCTATCAACCTCATGATTTCATCAGCATGGTTGAAGCCAGTGCAATCGACTATCACGAAAGGCTGCATGGCCAGCTGTTCTGCGACAACAGTGCCAGGGATATTGTCAAAATGTTATTAACGCACTGTAAGGCGGCTGGCGTGGAAATTCGCGTCAAGCAGGACGTTACCTCTATCGATCCATTGAACGGTGATGGATTTAGAGTCACCACCTCTGAGGAGCAATTCAGCGCAAGTAAGGTCGTGCTGGCTTCAGGAGGATTATCTCTACCTAAGATCGCCAGTGA
>CALODD010000090.1:0-3527 GCA_942491945.1 uncultured Gammaproteobacteria bacterium
TACCGATGCTAATTAATATTGGCCTTAGATCAAGACAGTGGCAAGCACACGTATCGGTGGTGTTCGCTTTCGTAGGATAGCCATGACCTAACAGGGGGCTCTGGCCTGTCCGTTTAGTGGCAATTAGACATCAGTGATGACTTACAACAGCCTTGAAAGAGATTCTGCTATAATGTTTACCCGATTCATCCAGATGGAGAGTGCCCCATGAGCCACTGCGGTCGACGTGATTTCATTAAAATCGGGACCGGTTTATTGTCCACCTGCCTGCTACCGTCGGCAGGGAGGTCCGCCCTTTCACCGGACAACTCTCATCGCACGCTCTCCTTCTACAACACACACACCGGGGAAGAACTCATCACCTGTTACTTCAAGAACGGCACCTATTGCCCTGATGCCATGAGCCGTATCAATCACATATTAAGGGACCACTACACCGGCGACATCAAAGCCATTGATCCGCGGTTGATGGATCTACTTAATTCCGTTAACCGTCAATTAGCCTGCAAGTGCCCCATTTCACATCCTTTCCGGTTATCCTCCCCCTAAAACCAATGACCGACTACGTAAAAAAAGGTCCGGCGTGGCCAAATCCAGCTATCACATCCTGGGGCGCGCCATCGATATTCGCCTGCCTGGATGCAATACGCGCCAATTGCGCAAAGCCTGCCTGGATTTGAAACAGGGTGGTGTCGGTTACTATCCCCGCTATGGGTTCGTTCACGTGGATACAGGAAGTTTTCGAACCTGGAGAGGTTAAAGACCCCTTACCATTTAAGATTAGCTCCAACAACCTTGCAGATATCATCTCTGGCAATTATCAACGATGTTTGAAAATTATCACAATGGGCCAAACCTTGCCAGAATAACGGCTCACGTGGTATCGTGGGGATCACCAATGCATATCAGGAAAATTTCAATAATTTCCAATTGGTAAGATGATCTCAATGTATCTGCAACCAGGATGAATTTCAGAGACTGTATTGGTATCTTTACCGGGACTCTGAAATGTTTAGGGTGAGCGGAATGTATATATCTGCAATCAGGGCCGGCTTGTAGTAAGTTGGAGTAGTCTGTATGCTTAAGGTCATTTCTGGATTAAAATTGACTGACTTAATCTGGGTTTGAGTTTAACAATGGTTAGGCTCTTCCTTATCTTACTTTTCCCGGTCCCCATAACGCTCTTCCAGGTTTCGCTCCAGTGTGCTCTCCATCTTTAAGCACCTGGACACCATTGACGAAGACATGCTTCATACCAACAGCGTACTGGTGTGGATCTTTATAACTTGCTATGTCATGGATTGTTTCTGGATCAAAGACAACGACGTCCGCAAACATACCCGCTTTTAAAAATCCACGATTGTACAGACCTAAATTGGTCGCAGGCAAACCAGTCATACGGCTCACTGCCTCCTGAAGTGAAATCACTTTTTCCTCTCGAACATATTTGCCGAGAAGGCGTGCGAAATTTCCGTATGAGCGTGGATGTGTAGAGGAATTCAAAAACACACCTTCAGGGGCCATTGAAGCACCATCAGAGCATATTGAAACCCAAGGCTGGCGCAGCTGCTTTATGATATTCTCCTCACTCATTTTAAAAAAAACTGCCGAAACATTCGAGCGGTCTTCCAACACTAAATTCATTATGGTTTCGACCTTGTCTTCGCCACGTATTGTGGCAACTTCATCAAGCGTTCTGCCGATGAGCGGCCTCAGCGCTTCCGATTTGAACCCGATTAGAATAGTGCGAGGCAAATTGCCCTGCGCACGTAGTGTTTTAGCGATGCGTCTACGCGTATCAGGAGTCTCCAGTCTTTTAAAAAGTTCGGTCTCCCCTCCATTGTGTGCCCATGTGGGGAAAAGCGAACTCAGTCCGGTTGAACTCGCCGTGTATAGGTACATGTTTGCTGTGATTCTCAACCCTTTCTGCCGGGCGTTATTAATCATATCTATCACACGATCCATACGCCCCCAGTTGCCCTCGCCAGCAGCTTTCAGATGATATATTTCAGCTGGTAGTCCAGCTTTCTTGCTGATGTTTATAAGCTCCTTAACCGCTTTAACAATTCCGCGCCCTTCGTCACGAATATGGGAGATGTATTTTCCCTTGTATGCCGCTGCAATCTTGCACATTTCGATTAGTTCTTCGGTGGTGGCGTATGCTCCTGGGGAATAAATCAACGCTGATCCGATGCCAAGCGCACCAGCCGCCATCTCTCTATTTACAAGGTTCTGCATCTGTTCGAGTTGGGCAGGCGTGGGTTGCTTATCCTCCCAACCCAACACATGAATACGAATCGTTGCAGCACCGATAAAAGAAGCGATATTGGGAGAAACACCGCACTTTTCAAGATACATGAGATATTCAGATAGCGTTGTCCAGGGTATATCGAATTTAAAATCGGTCTGATCGTCGAGTATCCAACGCTTCATATCATCGCTTAGCGGTCCCATAGAGAACCCCTCACCGAAAATTTCGGTAGTCACCCCTTGGCGTATTTCACTTTGCGAACGACCATCTTTAATCAACGAAATAACTGACCATGATAACATGTTGATAAATCCAGGAGCGACGGCCAAACCACGTGCGTCAACTACACTTAGTGCGGATCTAATTCTAAGCTTACCAATAGCAACGATTCGGTCTCCAATGATACCGACATCAGCCTGCATCGGAGCACTACCAGTTCCATCATAGATAGTTCCGTTTTTTATAATGACATCATAATCGTGTTTTGTTGGCTGAGAATGCAATAAGGCAGGAAATAGTAGAATCAATACCAACAAGACTGAAACTATTTTCATATGATTTTTTCCATTTATCAAGTTCTATAGAAAAACCACTAAATAGTGAGCGACCAGCAACAGCTTAAAGTCTAATAATTTTTTGAAAATAACGTTGAATAAGGTAGATTTTGCGAAAAATTATTCTATATATAAATAGGATGAATAATCTGGAGAGGTCAAGGGACAAAAACTGGACCATTTATTGTGTTTTGAGTTACGTACAATTTGATATTTGTTCAACTGACAGACACGGTTTTCCTGTTTATCAATGCTGAATGGAAATTACATTTTGTAAGTTTTATATTTCATTCAATTCGGGTTGGTTGGCATATTGAGATCAATCCACGCTGGCGGTGGCTGTCAAATGTTGTGATAGACGGGATTATGTAATCGCGTTGGAAATTGGTCGCTGATAAAGATACGTACAGGATATCTTATAAAAACAAACGTCTGCAGAAAATGGTATATCTCCAACTCATCAACGGTACGGAGGGATTCTGAAATGCTGTGATACCATACCGTCAAGCGAAGTCCTGACCCGTATTTATGCCTCGTAAAATATATTATTGATCCGGGCTATTTAGGTGGATCTGCTATGAAATATCCATCTTCGAAACACTTCACAGATTTCTTTCGCAAAGTACCTCGATGGGTCTTTCTACTAATCCTAATTTTGTTGTTCGGAAGATTCGTTATTTTGATTTTATTTCAGTTTTTTTCATAATATATTCGTTGCATCA
>CALODD010000091.1:0-16307 GCA_942491945.1 uncultured Gammaproteobacteria bacterium
GCTTTCTTATTTAAAGCTTTAACAGCAAGCCTTAGAAGTCACCTTCCGCAGCACGCTCCATGATGTCGATAATCACTGAACGAACGTTCAACGCTTCTTCCATCAGGAAGTCAGGCAGTGTCGCTCCGCCCCAGACCATCATGTCCATATCCAGCGCGTATAACCACAGTTTGCCTTCCTTATCTTCAATCAAAGAAATACGGCACGGCAGATAAGCCGAATAGGCATCACTGTGCTCAATCATCTTCATAGCCGTAACTGGATTACAGAACATAAAGATTTTCAGAAAACGTTGATCTTCGCCTGTCATTAATTGAACCTGCTCAGACAGTGGAAGTTCTCCAACTGCCTTAATGTTGTGTTCATTGGCAACGTTCTTCATGGATAACTCAACGTCTTCTGCTGTCAGGCCTTCTTCTACCTGATATTTCCATACAGTTGCGGCTGCAGCATTCTTGGTCTCTTTCAGACGCTCAATCATGCCTTTGTAGATTTCAGGCGCCTTTGGGTCCATTTCTTTACCCAGAGCCATTAAACCCTTGATGTCCCAGTCTTTCATCATGGTCATCATGGCATCCATATCCATGCCTTCCATCATGTCCATCATCTCGTTCATTTGGGCAGGATCTTTGCCTTCCATCTTAGCCATCATAGGCTGGTATTGATCATACATTGGCTTGTAAGTGACATATGCATATCCACCGCCAATAATGGCCAGCACACCTATCAGTGCCAGTAAATTTCGAATCATTTTATTCCCCAGTTCGTGCAGCTCTTTAATTAAGCCGCGAAATTTATCATGTTTTACCGTAGTGGAGCAAAATACTCTCTAAGCAAACCACCCTGTTCTTGATCGAGGTTAAGAACTATCGTATGCGCCTGCCGTGCTCGCTGGACGTCTCCATTTTTCAATAATCGGACAACAGCCTCTGAATACGCACTAACGGCCAGATCCAGTTCCCCACGGGAAAAATAGATATTTCCTAGCTCTCCCGCATAATCGGGATGGTTAGAAAATTCCTGCATCAGAGACTGATACTGTGCGATTGCGGCATCCTGATTCCCCTCCAGCCAGGCGCGCCGAGCATCAGAAAGTCCTGTTAATGCTTTGTTTTTTCTCTGCTGAGAGCTGGCTTCAGGCTCGCTTACTACCGACTCTTCAACCGGCATCGGCGTTTCGGGCTCTGCCAAAGGCTGAGGGCTAATCTCAGCATCTTGCTGAAGCACAGGAGCCGGAGCCACAGCATCTGCAACTGGCTGCTTTGGCGATGCTAGTGGGTATTGCACTTGCGGCGTTGCCTTAATAGCTTCTATCTGACCAGGTGTTGGCACCGTAGCTGAAGATGGCTCAGTCGTAACAGCAGGCAGATTAGCGACGATGACGGCCTGTTCCTGCGTTGATATTTTCTCAATCGGTTCTGGCTTAATGGCCTGTGTTTGCACAGACGTTGGTAATGCAACTGTAGCTGCTTCAGTAACAACCGTTGGTTTATCATCACTGGCCGGTGTCGGTTCTCCTTCCAACAATAAAGCAGCAGATGTTCGCTCTTCGACAGCAACGGATTCAGCCGCCACCTCTTTAGGGACAGGCGCTATATTCTCGGGCTCCTTGCTCATCTGTTGAGGAACTTGCTGTTTTTCTTCAGCGCTGACCTTCTCAAGCTTAGCCACTTTCTTTTTCTGTTCAGTAGCTGGATTCAAATCAGCGTATTCAATGACATCATCCGTCAAATCCTGAAACGCCCGATGGTTTTCATACGCAAACCAGCCAGCAACTACCAATACTATAAATGTAATCAGTTGTGGAACGACCTTCATTTATTCTTCTTTCCTTTATGTAGCGCGCCGGCTAATGCCAGCATTTCTTCTGCAGCCTTACTGCGTGGCTCAAGTTCAAAAACAGCAAGACCTTCACTAAACGAGCGCCTGAAAGCCGTACGCTGCCCCAGACGTTGCGGGATTAATCTTACATCAGTCAACGTTTCCAGTGCGGCGGCGGCTTCATCTGATTCACGTACTGCATGATGCGTATCAGCTCGATTAATAAACGTAATGAGTTCTGGAAGTTTCTTCTCTCTAACGTCTTCAACAATACGTATAAAACGCTGAGTCGACCATATATCTGCCTGGCTAGGCGGTACCGGCACAATAATACGGTCACAGACTTCGATTGCTGCTTTCATTCCCTCAATATTTGCAGACCCAACATCAACCAGCACATCTCCGGTATGTGAAGTCAGTTTCTGCTGTAACTGGATATCCGGCAGATAAACTGGAAATAGCGGCTCATAGCCCTCTTCTGCACGAATAGTTGCAACATCGTGCAACGTCATTTGTGGGTCAAGATCGTAAGCAACAACACTCCGACCAGTCATAGCCAACCAGACACCGATGTTAAACGCGGCAGTGCTCTTGCCCGCTCCACCTTTTAGATTTCCGATTACCGTAATCATTAATCGACACGCCCCTGAGTAATTACCAGCTGGTTATTACCATCCTGCTAGCAGATTAACATAGATCGCATCCTCGTCGCCAAACCGGGAATTCCAATACTAGCTTACCTTCCAAAATCATATGGCATTACGCCATAGCCGGGTATGTAAGGCACCCTGGTATTTGAAGATCGCTGACTGGGATTATTTTGCTGTTTAGCCGCTGGATGACGACTGTCCTGCTCTACTGGTAAATTACGCGGTCTGTAGTACGAGTCTTCAGCATCGTAGCTTAAGCCAGGGTGGCAACGCTCATCATCTTCTCTTTCTGCAGGCTCAAGAGGACGGTAGTACTGACTCTCATCCTCCACCCCTCCAGATTTAGCCGCCTGTCCATCGACACGTGGGCGAAATTCAGGTGTTGTTGCAGGCTGTGAATAAGAGTGCTCGACTTCACACTCAGAAGCATTCAATGAAAGAGATGCCATGAGCAATATGCTTGACCCAACTAATGAATGACTCAAGTAGTGGGATTTTATCATCTGATTACTGGGCCAGCTGCTGATAAGGCCTGTTATAAGGCTGCCAGGATTCGACCTCTTCCGTTTTACCTGGCTGACCAAACATTTGTGGTGGCATCGGATAGTCAAGCTTTGGCACAGAATGCCGTATCGTAGTGTTTTGGTCCTTAGTGACCGGCCCTTTTGATGGGGTCGTAGATGGTTTTACTACTGAAACAGATTCAGATGAAAGCTCATCTTCCAGAGATTGATAAGGCCCCTGAGGTGCCGGTGGCATCGCATGAATATTCAACGACGTGAGTATAAAACTCAGAAATACTATATGCCTCATCATCAACACCTTACGCCTGTGACTATGCGTATTATTAACCAATACGCATAATTTAGCATAAAGCATTGATTTAAGGGTACGCCATATGAACGCGCACCCTTCCATATGGGTTGAATTTATATATTGGGATTTAAACGAATACCACGACGCTCTGATTTATTCCGTGGTGGCGTCACAGGCGGAATGGCGTTGGTTACCATTGGTCTGTCGACAACAGCTTTCTTCACCTCAACTTTCCGGGTTTCGGTTTCCTTACCATTCACCTTCTTTGCAGCTACTGCTGTTTTACGGGATGCTTTCTTTTTACTTGCTGCAGGGACAATCGGCTTATTATCAACTTTTGCTCTTACCGCAGGTCGTTTACGTGGACCAGAAGAAGCCTCTGCTTTCGCTTTCTTCTTTTGAGCAACACGTTTTTTCACTACTGGAACAGCTTTTTCCTGAACCTTCTTTTCTGCAACCTTTGGTGTCTCAGCACCGACTTTCTCCTGAACAATTTTCTCTGGAGTTTGTTTCACCTTTGCAGGAGCCGCTTTATTCGTAGCCGCCTTTTTAGCCGTAACTTTCTTACGAGTCGCTGGCTTACTTTTCTTTGCGGTTGATTTAGATTTCGACTTTGGTTTTTTAGCCACTTCTACCGCACTATTGGCCGAAGCTTTTTCAGCTTTGCTTATATCTGCCGTATCTTGATTAGTCGTCGCAACTGCAGCTTCCCTATCATCCTTCTTACTTAACTTCTGCGAGGTATTACGCCACATGCCCTGCATGGCCATCCAGCCCATAATTGCCATAGCTCTAACTGAGTAATAAGCCATAACCGCAACTGTTGAAACCTTCGCCGCTACGGCATCTAACGCTTCGTCGACTCGGTCTCCACTATTACCACCATCTGGTTCAGTATTGCCACCCGGCGCATCATCGGCACAATCCATGCAAAGGTAACGACCGGCCGTTATACAACCCAGAGGAATAACAACCAGCGTCAATACGGATGACACCAATACACCAAACAAGAGTGATATCGCCATACCCTGAAAAATTGGGTCCGATAAGATTACCCCGGAGCCAGCGACCAGCGCGAAAGCGGTAATGATGATCGGGCGAGTACGTGCACGACAGGCATCGACCATCGCTTCGGCATTGGTTCTACCTGCCCTGACTTGATGGATCGCGAAATCCACCAATAGTATCGAGTTCCTGACAATGATCCCGGCGAGTGCGATAAAGCCGATCATAGAGGTTGCTGTAAATTCGGCACCTAGTAATGCATGTCCAGGGACAATGCCCAGCATGGTTAATGGAATTGGCGCCATGATGATTGCTGGCACAACAAAATTACCAAATTCATAAACCACAAGGATATAGATAACTAGAAGAGCTACTGCAAATGCCAGCCCCATATCTCGGAAAGTTTCATAGGTTACCGTCCATTCTCCGCCCCATTCAAAAGCTGAATGGCCAGTATCTTTTGGCGCACCGGTAAAGGTGCCACTCATATGCTGATCATCGACAGTTTTATTATCAGACAACTGCAAAGCATCATTGATTTTCAGCATAGGATAAATCGGTGCGCCGAGTTTCCCAACAGCGTCACCAACCACATATTCAACCGGTCTCAAGTCCTTGTGATAAATTACTTCATCCTGGCGGGTATGAACAAAGCTTCCCAGTTCAGCTAATGGCACTGTGCCCTGCCCATTCGGCATCGGTATTGGCAGGTCACCTAAACTGTTCATATTGGATCGTTCAGATAAAGGAATTTCCAGAACAATAAAGGTAGGCTCTAAAACAGAACCACGTTTGATATCGCCGAGTCGATTTTCACCCAGTGCCATGGACAGGTTACGATTAATCGTATCGACAGAGATACCTATGCGTACAGCCTTGTCGGCATCCACTTCAAACCGCCAGACCTGATAGCTATCCTGTAGATAATTATCGACATCAGCCATACCCTCAGTAGATTCGAAAATCTGTGTTAACTGATTCGCGACATCGCGGCGAGTATCGGCATCTGGGCCGTAGATTTCTGCAACGACTGTCTGTAAGACCGGAGGGCCAGGCGGCATTTCAACAACCGTCGTGCGAACACCCTTACCTTCAGATGGATAAGTATCGTTATATTGCGCAACAATTTCGTTTACGAGTTTACGTGCCTGCACAGCAAGTTCATGACTGGACTCGTCACGATCGCCTTTATCAACCAGCTGTATCTGAATTTCAGCCTGCCACGGCTTATCACGTAAATAATAGTGACGTACCATGCCATTAAAATCGAAAGGCTTCGCGGTACCAACATAGGTTTGCATCGCAGTAACTTCTGGCACTTCGTCACGCAGACGTTCTGCTATGGTGTTGTGTCAGGTTAGCGGTAGCCGGCAGAGCTGTACCATCCGGCATATTAATAACAACGTTGAACTCCGGTTTGTTATCAAATGGCAACATTTTGACCGGCACCCATTTGATCAGGAAGAAAGAACAAACCAGGAAAAATACGCCGATTAGTGAAAACAGAAATATTTTGCCCTTGCGTTCATCTTCGATCAGAGGCACCAGCGTCTTATCTAGCACCTTACTAACTCGTTCGTTATCCCGCTCTTCAGCATGCTCAGCTTTCTTTAGCGCCTTCATGCCCGGCTTTATACGCATCGCCAGATACGGCACAAATACAAATGCAGCAAACAGGGAGATAATCATCGCCACGGAACCCAGCATCGGGATCGGTGACATGTACGGCCCCATCAGGCCACTAACGAAGGCCATTGGCATCAGTGCAGCAACAACTGTAAATGTCGCTAATATCGTTGGATTACCAACTTCACGCACGGCATCAATTGCCGTATCGGTATCTGTCTCACCTTTTTCCAGCCATCGTCGATAGATATTTTCGATAACCACAATGGCGTCATCAACCAAAATACCAATCGAGAAAATCAGTGCGAACAAACTCACTCGATCAATGGTAAAGCCACCTAACCAGGCAGCAAAGACAGTCATCAACAACACCACCGGGATAACGAGAGTGACAACAACCGCTGGACGCCAGCCTAGGAAAAACCACACCAGTAATGTCACCGCACCGGTGGCGATAAACAACTTCAGAATAAGCGCATTCACCTTACTACGAGCCGATTCACCATAGTTACGTGTCACTTCGACATGCACATCTGGTGTGATCAGGCCAATATCATCACTCTTAAGTGATTCAATTTTCTGCAGGATATTCTCTGCAACAGTTACACCATTACTGCCGACTTTCTTGGCAATCGCAATAGTGACTGCTGGCATACCCGATGTGGCTGCCGGATCACCATGCTCGGTACCACTGTAATAAGTTACCAAGCTCTTGGGTTCCTCTGGTTGTTCTGAGACATCTGCAACATCGCGCACATAAACCGGCGCATCGTTGCGCGTGGCGATCATTAAATTCGCAACATCATCCGACGTCCTGAGGAACGAACCTGTGTAGACGGTAAAAAACTTGCCCGAAGATTCCGTGCTACCCGCCTTTTGTTCGCTATTCGCAGTACGGATCGTATGTGCGACCTGGTCCAGGCTAACGTTGTATCCAGAAAGACGTTCTGGACGCACCTGTACTCGAATTTGCTCACGCAGGCCACCAACAACAAAGCCTGAACCGGTGTCTGGAATTTCCTTTAGTCGTTGTAGAACATCGTTTGATAATGTTCCTAATTGCCCCTGATCCAGGAAATTCTCTGACCAGAGTGTCAATGTCATGGCAGGCACGTCATCAATACCTACCGGCTTAACCAGTGGCGGACGAACACCTGGCGGCATCTTGTCCATATTCGACTGAATCTTGTCGTGGACTTTTACGATAGATGGACCTAGTTCTTCACCAACAACAAAACGAACCGTCACCATGCCCTGACCACGTTCAGAGGCCGAATACACATGCTTAACACCCGGAATCTCACTCATGATTCGTTCGAGTGGTTCAATAGCAAGACTGGCTACTTCTTTGGATGTAGCACCGGGATATTGCACATAGATATCGATCATCGGAACAGATATCTGCGGATCCTCCTGACGTGGCGTCAGTATCAATCCCATAATACCCATGGCCAGCATGGCAAAGAACAGTAGTGGCGTGATAGGCGAATGAATAAATGCCTGCGCCATACGACCGGCAAGCCCTAACTCCTGACCGTCTGAGACCAGGTAATCGACTACGTTTTCACTATCATCCCCAACACTACGTTGAGACTGAATCTGATCGGTATCTTTTTTGCTATTTTTTTGTTTGTCGTCAGACATCGTTACCAAATTTTAAAATGCGCACAAAGCCATTAGCGCCAACAGGTGCTAACGGCCACTCCTCAAAAATTATTTATCAACTATAGAGTTGACTATCCCTTCTTAACGCCAGTTTTCAATCACTAGCGTGTCATCTTTCGATAACCCTGATAGAACTGCAATATGCTCAGGATCAACCTGGGTACCCAGGCGAACGTAACGACGTTCTTTACGTTTTTTATCATCATTCCATACATAAACCGCTGGCATACTGCCACGACGTTTGTTTGCAATCGCGATGGTTGGAATCACGATCTGCTGTTGTTTCTTGGATTCAGGTTCCGGGATGATCACCTCGGCATACATACCCGGCTGTGCTGGGGCATCCTTACGCAAGTCAATCTTAACCGTTACGGTATGACGCTCTGAATCCGCGATTGGATATTTCTGGGCAATACGTCCTTTGGTTGCTGTCTTGTCCGCATCATCCAGACGTACTGTGACAAATTCAGTCTCCAGCGAACCGGCCATCAAACGGCCCGGCACATCAGCTTTAACCTGCTGCTTCTCGAGGTTGAGACGGAAACCATTAAATGCTGACTAGGCTGAAGCGTATCTCCAACTTCAACCAGCGTAGCGATAACACCGTCAAACGGAGAAACCGAACAGGTATCGCGTAACTTGGCAGAAAGTTCATCCAGTCTTGACTGTGCCTGTGTTACACGAGAACGACTTTGATTCAGCTGGGTGCCTTGCGCATAAAGATCACTGTAACGATCCATGTCGGGATCACCATAACCCGCCATATTGCCAAAATTCTGAGTGAACATCTGGTCGAACAGGGCCGGCATGCCCATACCAGGCATACGATTAATGCTACGTGACTGCGGTGACCATAATTCACGATTGTATTGAACACCGGCATTTCTCAGTGCCAGGCGAGAATTTTCAAGTTGAGCAAAGGCAGAGCGCTGTTGCGCCAGCAGGTCATCATCATCGATTCGTACCAGTTCACTGCCCTTCTTGAACCAGTTGCCTTCTACACCCGCCAGATGCTCGATACGACCAGGCATCTGTGCCGCTAACGTTACTTCCTGAAAAGGAATAACGGTACCACCTAGCGTGGCGGTACCGCCGATTTCCTTGACCTTCACCGGAACATGATTGGCATTTTCTGACTGCTGTTGCAGCTTACCCTGAAAACCATAAACCTTGCTTTCAGGCTCCGCCTGACTCAATTGCATCAACCCCAGCAACAAACCTCCGACGGCAATGGCAAGCATTCCCTTCAGGCCGGTGTCTGTTCCAATGATGTCTTTCAGCTTCATAAAGTTTCCAATCTTGTCCGATTCTGTTTAAGCCGGCTTACGCCTGGCCCATCGCAGAAAAACTCTTTATAAATGGGCCCGCCATACGAGGATCTTTGATCATCGCACTGTAGTCACCCACAACAAATTTCAATTTACGTGTGGTGTAAGCCGTACCTAGTCCCATCATGCCGGGAGGTTTGCTCATCCATTTTGTCCACTGATCTTCTGAAGCGCGTAAATCCCAGTTCATTTCCTGGCCTTCATACGCACCCGCATCCGTTGCTTTGCCGTTTTCGACTGATAGATACCCACGTGGTGTATCTTCGCCGTCAATTCCGTAAGCAATGACAGAATTGAAACCGATCTTTTCTAGCTCTCCAGCTAGTTCCGGGTCTGCATTCCATGCATCCGAAAAAGCCTTCATCCAGCCATCAGAAAAGAGTTCCGACATTGTATACCTCCTAAGGTTTTAGTTGTGTTTAAAAAGCGCGAAAATTCTATCTGAAAGCGCAAATAAACCGTATCAAACCCTTTCTATGGCGGAATCACACACGCCTATATGAGGTATACACGCATATACGCACTTTAGTATATGGTTAATTACTAAATTATCAAGTCGGAAAGCTCTTCTGGTGGGCTATCTCGCTTATTTTTCGGGGGTGTTTATCGGCTGATCAACGTTGATTTCAGGGTCAGACTCTGCCTTTTCCTCGCCCTGCGGCCGTATATACTCATCATTCAACTTGCGAATAAATTCTCCTGCTCGTTGATATACCGAAGCATTTTTTCGCTTACTGAGGAAATGCCAGCCTGCGGGTCGCCCCCAAAACACAGGAATCGCCAGGCGTGTGGAGCGTAAGAATGCTTTTTTGAGATCGAAATTCACACTGACGCCATCAGGGTTCTCACCCTCAGCAGGACAAAAACGCTGTTGCGCTTTATTTCTTAGCCCAAAATGAACGATTCCAATGAGACCAATGATAAAAATGCTAACCATTATGCTAAGAATCTGACTATCAAGTATCGAATGGTAAATATCGGGTGCCGTATAGGATAAGCCGTCCCAATTTCCAACGAACAGCATCCAGAGCAGGAAAACCACCACCAACGTGCCTGAAAATATCGCATCTCCTAACAAGGTAAAGCGACGCCATTTTTTCATGCGACTTATCAAATCTGGCACAACTGTCTCTTCGATATCAATACACAGCTTTCTCAGCGAGTCTGCGACCCGGTAAACCCGCTGCAATCCGACCTGGTCAATTCGCTTATTCAGGTCTTCCATGTCCTGTTCTCGCCATTCCTGTAAACGGCGGGCCGCCTCTTCATTTTCAATGTGGGCACAGGCAGACAAACTGAACACACGATAAAACCGCCCTGCTGTCAAACCCTTCTGCGCCAGTGCACGCTGCCAGGCAGCCACAACATCCTCCAGATTATTCTCATCTGCCGTGACATCAATCTGATTCAGGATATAGATGAATTTAGTTGCATCATGACGATCGATCGCCTTCTCTACTAGGTGTTCAAGCGTATCTCTGATTGCACCGGGTTCGGGGCGATGTGCATCAAAAAAGACTAAAACCAAATCTGAACGTTCAATAATTCGATCTGCAATCTGTAATGTTGCTGTGCGCTGATCGTCGGCATCAAAACCTGGAGAGTCGACAAAAATCTTGCCTTTGACACGCTCACTCGGGCAGGTCTTTAGCTGCAGATAACTATCTAATCGCCGCCCTTCACCTTCGGCTACTTCATCAATTTCCTGACTGATGGAAAAGAACGGAAACCGTGGGTCTGCATCCAGCGCAGTGCCCGGCAGATCTTTCGATTCGCCATCTGCCGCATAGCAAATCACAGAAAACTTATCATCGACGGCCTGGTGACCGGTGCGCTGCAGGCTGAACTCTAAATAATCATTAATAAAGGTCGATTTGCCTGCTGAGAATGTGCCGAGTACTGAAATCAGTGGCCACCAGGAAACCTGGTCGGCAAACGAACGGCTCTCACGCTGTAACCCCATACGATAGGCAATCGTATCGAGCTGCCTGAATTCATCTACCAGCCCAGCCAACATGGGCTGCTCCTGTCTTAGATAAGATTTCAGGTCATTCAGGTGTTGTGTAACTTGTTGTGGGGTTTGTTCCATGCTCTGCTCCAGCTTGAGCCTTAATTCTCTTTATCCTGAGTACATCATATAGATATGTACTAAACAGGATAGAAACTAGATCAAAAAGTTTGTAAATACTGGCAAAGAAACGCCAGAACTAGGCATAAGCGTTAATGCTCACGATAAGCGCATCCAGCTTTTCCTGCATATGCTCCATACTGACCCGGGATTCGACATTGAGTCTCAACAGTGGTTCCGTGTTCGACATACGAAGGTTAAAGCGCCAGTCAGCATATTCCAGACTAACACCATCAATACGATCAACCTTGGCATCATCAGTCATATATTCTGACTCGATTTTTTGCATCACTTCTGCCGCATCGCCCACACGCGTATTAATTTCATCGCTGGCTGGATATTTTTCCTGATACTCGTGAATCAATGCGCTCAATGACTTACCGGTACGGCTCATCAATGCAATCACCAATAACCACGGAATCATGCCGCTATCACAGTAGGAAAACTGGCGGAAATAATGATGCCCACTGATTTCACCTCCATAGGCAGCATTGTGCTCACGCATAATCTGTTTGATAAATGAATGGCCTGTCCGACTTTTCAGAGGTTTACCACCAGCAGCTTCGATCAGTTCAATCGTGTTCCACGTCAGACGCGGATCATAAACAATCGGCTCACCAGGTGACTGGCTCAATAATTCGGCAGCGATCAAACCGACCAGATAATAACCATTTACAAACTTGCCATTTTCATCGAATAGAAAACAACGATCGTAGTCGCCGTCCCAGGCAATACCAAGATGCGCCTGCTCTGACCTGACACGATCCGAAGTACGCGTCTGATTCTCGGGCAATAATGGATTTGGCACACCATTAGGAAATGTTCCATCAGGCTCGAAGTCCATTTCAATAAATTCGCATGGCAGTGAATCACGCAGGCGATGCATCACCAGACCTGCCCCTCCATTGCCTGGGTTCATTAATACTTTTAGATTACTGAGCTGTTCAATATCCACATAACTTAACAGGTGCTCGATATAAGCATCCCACGGATCAATCTGATGAACTTCTCCAGACATTTCATCCGGTAAAATTAGCGCATCATCTTCGACCAGCGCCTGAATATCCTGTAGCCCAGTTTCCTGACCAATCGGTTTGGCGTCATCCCGAACCAGCTTTAAGCCATTGTAATCAATAGGATTGTGACTCGCGGTAATCATGATGCCGCCATCAAACTTCTCATGAGCAGTTGTAAAGTAAACATTCTCCGTACCACACATGCCGATGTCATATACATCAACACCGGCCAGCCTCAGCCCTTCGATTACGGCCTGTGTAATTTCAACACTACTAAGACGAATATCACGACCCACCGCTACTTTATTTGGCTTTAAAACCTGCGCGTAGGCATACGCAATACGACGAGCCAGATCGACATTTAAATCATCAGGAATTCGACCGCGAATATCGTAGGCCTTAAAGCATTTTGTTTTCATTTCTTAACCAGATTGTGACTAGTATTGAATTTTGGCGCGCATTGTACATGTCTTGCATTGAAAAATACGATGCGCAACCATGCTAAAGATGAAGAGTTTTAGTCGCATGTCTCAGCGAAACTATTATCGGGCCTGGCAGCACTCTGCATTCGAACTAAAGCATGCGCCACAATAGGAATACGCATATCGTTATAACACTGCCTCTGAAAATTACCGGCAGGCTGTATATTAATATCCGTTGAATCTGAAACGAATCCATAGACATCATCATCTGTCAGGGAGGCCGTACCCATGGCCGAAACTGTACGATTCACCAATGGCACAATCATAGAGAAACAATAGGTCACACGAACTTTTAACAGATTTGCATCTTGTATCGACAAACCAGAGTTTACTCCTACAACCGGCTTACGAAACATCAAATTATCGTTTGGTATTTCTCCGGTTGAGGGTAGTCCATGATCGAGGAATGCACTCGTTGGAGGATTAAGCCGCTGCATACAAACAAAACCGTCATCTACATCCCGTTGCACGCGTGCGCGTGCAACACGAACAGCATCAAGCGTATTATTATTTGTATAGAGCGCAGCCATATTTCTGACGAATGCAGTTTCTACGGCCGATCTCAGTCCATGATTTACGGCACCACTACGAGCTGCCTGAAAAGCTGCATAATTCACAGTGGTCTTGGCGTTATAGATAAATGCGAATTGTAAACTCCCCATCACAACGAGAATCATGAGTGGGGCAATAATAATGAATTCAGTCATGCTCTGACCTGACTGAACATTCAACTTCATGGGCATAGCCTACTCTGCCATTAGGCCGTCTGCTGGCTTCAGGATGAGATTTTTTGACTGACCAGGCTTAGGTGCTGTCTCCTGCGCAGGTTTAGCCGTTGTCACCGAAGTAGAACGTCCGCCCAGCATTTCCTCTATCGTTGTTGCATACAAGGCAGCACGCGGCTTTAACGGGTCATAATTTTTCGCATAACTTTGCAGCTCGGCAAAGGCATTCGCTGCCTGACGCAAATAGATGACACCCATGTTATGCCATGCCTTGCTCCTGTCTGGATCTCGGATTAAGGCTTCCTTATACGCTACTACCGCAAACTCTGGCCTGTCAGTGCGTGCATAAACATTACCCAGACGAAACCAGGCACTAGCATCTTTAGGCACATGCTCAGTGATTAATTTAAGACCCGCCTCTGCGGCAACCATATCACCATCATTATAGGCTTGCATTGCTTCCTGATAGACCTTAAGCATATCGTCAGGCTGTTCAGAAGCCTGCTTCAACTGATTGGTTTGGCAGGCCTGTAAGATAAACAGGAGACTAATCGCAAATATCAATTTAGTCATGAGTATTCCAGAATAATTGCCGCCCCGTCAGGAGACCCAGTCGAGTAATCTGATTAGCTGGCAGCTCTAATGTCATACTGGCAGAAGGACAGGCCGACATCTTCCATGGACTCAGGTTTTCTACCAGCTTTTTAATTGTGAATTGTCGATCTAGATAAACCAGATCAATGTTGTAACGCATAAAAAAAGTATGAACTGATGCACAGGGAGTAATTAATAATCCCTCATTAGTTTGTAATGGTTTTTTTCCTAACAGGCCCTGCATACGTTCGAGCGCATTCGAGGTTCGATAAACACTATCGACAATGACGTGCTTATCCTTGTCGGTAAAGTAACCCGAAATCACAAGATTCCTTCAGAGAGAAACTTAACCACGATAGGGAACCCTAAAACAACAAAGGTCACAGGAAAGATAAAAATAACTAACGGGAAAACTAGCTTCACGGGTGCTTCCATGGCTAGCTTTTCCGCACGTTGAAAACGTTCGTTACGTCGTTGTTCAGCCTGTACTCGCAGGACTTGAGCCATACTTGACCCGAGTTTCTCAGCCTGAATGATGGCACTCACAAAGCCCGTTACTTCCTGAATATCGAGTCGATCTGACATTCTTCGTAATGCATCTGACCGAGTTAAGCCTGAGCGCAAATCTCTGAGTACAATATTAAATTCTGTACGCAATGCACCCTTTGGCCCTTTCTCCATAGCCTGGCCGAGCGCACCGGTTAAATTCAATCCAGCCTCAACCGACATCGTCAGAAAGTCCAGAAATACTGGCATACCCATAACAACTTCACGTGTGCGACGTTTACGATTATCCGATAACCAGATATCTGGCAAAAAGAAACCAATAAACGGCGATGCAATGACCAGTATTGGAATACTGACTTTCAGCATATTCAACAGAAACACAGTCAACAGAAACGTTAACAGTGTGGTGACGATTCTCAGTGCGACGAACTGCTCAGCTCGAAGCAAATAAGAGACGCCGGTACGCTGCAGTCGCTCATCCACGCGTTCCAGGTATTCATTCGGTAAGTTAGTACAGAGATAATACTCAAGCACTCGTATCAATGGCCAAACCAGTTTCAGCTTCGGCCCAAGTGGGTCCATAAATTCACGGTTTTCACTGGGAATCAAACGATACAGTAACCATATCGATAATACGGCCAACGCCGCACTGAGGCCCCAGCCCGCTGAAGTGACGAGAAGTAATGTCTCCAGAATCATGATTTTAATTCCGGGTTACACATCGATTGCCACCACTTTACGAATAATGATAAAGCCGATGGCCTCCCAGACAACAATGAAACCCAGAACAGTAAACCCATACCAGGTGGTAAACATCTGGCTCATAGCCTCTGGTTCCAGAAAGTAAAGTAAAACCCCCAATAAAACGGGTAGCAATGACATCACCAGTCCTTGCATGCGCCCCTGTGAGGTCAGAGAATCAATTTTACCTTCCATCATTGCTTTGCGTCGCAACGTTTCAGCCAGCGTTTCCAGAACCTCAGCCAGATTACCTCCGACCTCACGAGAAATTCGTAGCGCTGAAGTGATCATTTGAAATTCAGAAATTGGTAAGCGCTGCTCCATATGATCAAGGGCATCATTAAACTCAACACCAATCTTTTGTTCTCGAATGAAAAGCTCAAACTCCTGAGAAAGCGGCGGTTGTTGCTCGCGCACTAACGCCTGTATTGCGACACTCAGACTCGCACCCGCTTGCAGGCCACCGGAGATCATCAATAAACCATCGGGTAACTGTGCTACAAAGCGATCCAGGCGTTTCTTACGTAGACGGCCATAAACCAGTTTTGGCAAAATCAATAAAGCCAGTAAACAGGCTAGTGCCGTTAATATATCACCTGTCGCCAGCCAGATAAGCGGCGGCAGGACAACGAGTAAAATCAGGTTGAATGTAAACAGGCGTGCGGGATCGATGAATAGAAACATATCCGCCATATTGTCACCGGCGGTGTCGGTAAAGGTATTTCGATAATCACTCAGTGCAGAACTAAATGCGCGCATCAGCGCGAAGGAGAGCAATGCAAACGCCAGAAAGAAGAGTATTACTGTCGAACTGAAAAGCGTAAAACTCACTCAAAATACCCATATCTAATTGCACACCCTGACTACGCAGCTCTTCATAAAACTCAGGTATTCTACCAGTGGAAGAAAACTCACCCTGCACCTTCAGATCAGCATCAACACCGTGCTGCTTATAGTCAAAGATATCCTGCATCTGTACTCGGCTATTCTCGACTCCGGTTATCTCGGTAATCGCGGTAATTTTTCTGGTGCCATCTGAAAAACGTGACTGCTGCACAATAATATCAACTGCAGAAGCAACCATTTCTCGAATTGCGATCGCTGGCAAATCCATGCCTGCCATCATCACCATGACTTCAAGACGTGAAATCATATCGCGAGGAGTATTCGCATGCGCCGTCGTCAATGAACCATCATGACCGG
>CALODD010000092.1:0-23148 GCA_942491945.1 uncultured Gammaproteobacteria bacterium
CAGTCAATCAGTCCACTCCAGAATTTAGAGCCAACCAGAATAATTGGAATGCGTCGTGATTTACCGGTCTGAACCAGGGTCAGGATCTCTGCCAATTCGTCCAGCGTACCGAATCCACCGGGGAGGACGACGTAGGCTGAGGCGTATTTCACAAACATTACTTTACGTGAAAAGAAATGTCGGAAATTCATCTCGATGTCCTGATACTTATTCGCGGACTGCTCATGCGGCAGAATGATATTCAGCCCAATACTGGGCGAGTTACCCTCGTGTGCGCCCTTATTGGCGGCTTCCATAATGCCGGGGCCACCGCCACTGACGACCGAGAAGCCGGAATCAGAACATTCGCGCGCGATTGTTTCGGCCAGCTGATAATACTCATTGTCGGGTTTGGTTCGGGCAGAACCAAAAATACTCACCGAGGGCGCGATACTGGAGAGCCTCTCAAAGCCTTCGACAAATTCAGCCATGATCTGGAAAACCTTCCAGGACTGGCGCGTCAGCACAAGCTCATCGACGGGCTGGGTGCGTAGATTTTTATTGTTATCGGCATTCATAGGGTAACCTTGCTTATAATGATCCTCTTCTCATTATAGCCAGACCATCATGGCAAAGTGATAACAACGCATGACTGATCAAAATCAAACAAACCAAAAGAAATTACTGCTGGTCGATGGCTCGTCCTATCTGTTTCGTGCTTACCATGCTTTGCCCCAACTAGAATCTTCAAAAGGTGAGCCAACGGGCGCAATCCGTGGTGTGGTTAATATGCTGCAGAAGACTGTAAAAGAATGGTCGCCTGACTATGTGGCCATTGTGTTTGACGCCAAAGGCAAAACTTTCCGCGATGACATGTATGACCAGTACAAGGCCAATCGCCCGCCAATGCCAGATGATTTACGTGTCCAGATCGAGCCGATCCATGATTTTGTGCGTGCGATGGGTTTGCCGCTCATTATGACGCCAGGTGTGGAAGCCGATGACGTCATTGGTACGCTGGCTGTACATGCGAAAGAACAGGGCCTAAAAACCGTTATCTCCACCGGCGATAAGGACATGGCACAGCTGGTGAACCCCGATGTCAGTCTAATTAACACTATGTCGAATACCCATATGGATGAAGCGGGTGTAGTAGCAAAGTTTGGCGTGCGCCCGGAGCAGATTATCGATTATCTGGCGTTGATTGGAGATACCGTCGATAACGTGCCTGGCGTGCCCAAGGTTGGTCCAAAGACTGCGGTTAAATGGCTGGATCAGTACGAAACATTAGATGCCATCATGGCTGATGCGGAAAACTTCAAGGGCAAGATTGGGGAGAACCTGAGGAATTCACTGGAGTTTCTACCGCTATCGCGTGATCTGGTGACGATTAAGCTCGATGTCGAACTGACCGAGACTCCTGAATCTCTGGTTAAAGGTGAGCTGGATATTTCAACGCTGCAATCACTGGTGGAGCGATTTGAATTCAGTGCGGGTATCTCACAGTTTGTTGGAGAGGGACAGGAAGCTGCCACAGATTCAGCTCCACCGCAGAAAGCAGAAACAGACTATCAGACAATTCTTGAAAAAGAAGACTTTCTTGCATGGGTTGAACGGCTAAAAACATCCGATCAATTTGCCTTCGATACAGAAACCGACAATCTCGATTATATGCAGGCACAGATCGTTGGTGTGTCGTTTTCTGTGCAGCCGCATGAAGCGGCCTATGTGCCGGTGGCACATGACTATCCCGGCGCCCCGGATCAGCTGAATCGTGAATGGGTGCTGGAAACACTCAAGCCTTTGCTGGAAGACGAGTCATTGACCAAGATCGGTCAGCATTTAAAATACGACATGAATGTGCTGGCGAACTACGACATCACTCTACGCGGCGTAAAGCACGATACGATGCTGGAGTCCTATGTATTCAATTCAGTCGCCACGCGTCACGATATGGATTCGCTAGCGAAGAAATACCTCGGTATTGATACGGTGCACTATGAAGATGTCGCGGGTAAAGGTGCCAAACAGCTAACATTTAATGAAGTGCCACTGGAAACAGCATCACCCTACGCGGCAGAAGATGCCGACATCACCCTGAGCCTACATCAGACACTGGATGCAAAATTACAACCCGATGAAAAACTACAATCAGTATTAAATGATATCGAGATTCCACTGATTCCAGTTCTGTCTGGCATGGAGCGTAGCGGCGTACTGGTGGATAGTGATTTGCTACACCAGCAAAGTCAGGAACTGGCTGATCGTATGTTGTCGCTGGAACAGCGTTCGCATGATGAAGCGAAACAAACGTTTAACCTGGGTTCGCCAAAGCAGCTGCAAAAGATTCTGTTTGAAGAACTTGAACTACCCATTATTAAAAAGACACCCAAAGGTCAGCCATCAACCGCAGAAGATGTACTACAGGAACTGGCAAATGATTACGAACTACCGCGATTGATCCTGGAATTTCGAAGCCTGAGTAAACTCAAATCAACCTATACCGATAAGCTGCCATTACAGATTGACCCCGATACCGGACGAGTGCATACGTCATACCATCAAGCCGTTGCCGCAACGGGTCGCCTATCCTCGACATCACCAAACCTGCAAAACATACCGATTCGAACCGAGGAAGGTCGTCGTATCCGGCAGGCGTTCATCGCCCCAGAAGGTATGGTCTTAGTTGCGGCTGACTATTCACAAATCGAGCTACGCATCATGGCGCACCTGTCGCAAGACGAAGGACTGGTCGGTGCCTTCCAGCGCGGTGAAGACGTGCACCGTGCAACGGCTGCTGAAGTCTTTGGTTTGGGGTTGGATGAAGTCGGCACAGATGAACGTCGTGCGGCCAAGGCGATTAACTTCGGATTGATCTACGGCATGTCTGCCTTTGGCCTCGCCAAACAACTGGGTATTGGCCGCAATGATGCGCAGGAATATGTCGATGCCTATTTTGAAAAATATCCCGGCGTACTGGAATTCATGGATCGTACTCGCAAACAAGCTGCAGCCGATGGCTATGTTGAAACACTGTTTGGCCGCCGTTTGTATCTACCTGAGATTAACGCCCGCAACGGTATGCGCCGTCAGGCTGCCGAGCGAACCGCAATTAATGCACCGATGCAGGGAACCGCGGCAGACATCATCAAACGAGCCATGATTAATGTACATGGCTGGGTCGAGAAAGAGCAACCACCAGTCAGGATGATTATGCAGGTACATGACGAACTGGTATTTGAAGTTGAAAAGTCAGCTGTTGATGAGATGACATCAACGATTAATGGCATGATGAGTCAGGCGGCTGAGTTGTCTCTACCGTTAGTAGTTGAGGCAGGCGTTGGTGATAATTGGGATGAGGCGCATTAACGCCAGCCGTAACCGGCGCATTTGTAGTGAGCGCAGCGAACGAAAAATGCGTCCGAGTTTACGGCCTTGTTAGCCATTATTCTTTGCACAATACTGGCCACCCATTCTTTACGCGCCAAGATGACTCGACAGCACAGCGACCAGATTTTGATTTTATTAGTAGTTCGATTTGCCGCCGAAGTTCTGGGCTAGCTCCTGGATCAATTTGGCCTACCGAAAACATTCTAATTTTCCATTCCCAAGCACTCACCGGATAGTGACATAAGCCAAGGGCACCGGTTCGATCATTGTTCAGCGCAAAATGAGAACGTACTCGGCTTTTTATGCTTTTCTCATGACCGTTGTACACCACCAACCATTCATCCTCCGACGGTTCGCAAAGTAGTTCAGCGCCAAAAACACCCTGATTTTCATGTGTGATCAATCCGAAATCGCAACCTTTGGCTGGAAGAGAGGATGGTTTATTAAGATTGTGTAAATCGGTATATGAGGCCTTAGCACAGAACCAATACCACCCTTCTTTCATTTCGCGCCATTCTGCATTTATTCCTTGACCCTTTGCCCAATCAGCCAAGAACAAGCCCTCTTGCCACTCACTTTCCGCACCAAAGGCATACTCAAGGCAGTTGTTCCAAACGTATTCTGCTATGTCTGAGATGTTCATATTTTTGGCTAACAGTTTATTAGACAGCAGCTGCGTTTGCAGGTGATAAGTAGCTGCTGCCTATTTTTAATAACATAGTCATTATTCTGGATATCATTGTATATAACAAATATAACCTATTGATTTATATGTGCACAAAAAAGTGATAGTCATATCAGTGGTACGCTGTGATACTTTTTTATGTTTTTTGATAAATAACACAAAATATAAATGGGTATGCATCATACTGGTGCAGATGGCGCTTACTTTGTTGTTTTCCTGCAAATCGGGGCATTGCAGTCGTTATCTAGAGGGTTACTTTTCGCTCGGTGCGAGCAACCAGATTTTATCAACCTGTTTTTGTGCATTAACTGAGTAGCGAATTCGTTTTTCCTGACGGATCATGCCACTGTGGACGATGCGATTGCCTTCGTCTCGGATTCTGGAATTGAATGCCAGGACATGGTCATCACCATTGATCTCGATTTGATTGCCATTAATCGTTGGTGAAAGTACGCCGGTCTTGGTTTCAGCAGGGATATTACGGTAGGAGTGAACGATCTGGGGTTGCTCAGGTTTTTTCTGGCTGTCATCCAGAATCTTTTCCATGATTTTATTCACCAGGAAGCCCAGCGGGTCAGCTGTGGCTGGCATCGGGGCCACTAAAACGGCGACTAAAACACCTGAAATCAGATTTTTCCCTGAGATAAAACGCATGATTATGCTGTGTTCTTAATAAATTACCTGAAGTATTGTCGGAAAATCGCTAAATATCAAGCCCTTAGGGTAGCTCTGAGTTACCTTATTTCCTCGATTGATTTCGATTTGGTGAAAATTTGAGGAGTAATGAGGGCATATCCCTGTTGTTGCCAGTGCCCCAGCTCGGTGATGGCCGAGGGTGCCATAATGATGAAATCCTGAAAATCTTTGGCGCTGTAGCCGTAGTCATCGGCGGCAAGGCTGCAAACCCGAAATTCGACGCCGAGGGCGCTGTAGTACTTCATGCGCTCGACGATATCTTTGTATTTGCCATAGTTCTTTTTTGCCACGGTGACGATTTCAGTGCCGTGGATGATGACTTTAATATCCATAAACTCCGGAGCAAACCCGTAGGGGTCATCGAGTAGTGGATTGACGTAGGAGCGTACCCAGTACAGGGCGGAAGCCGCTTTGGCGGGATCATCCAGGAAAAAGTCGAAGACAACTTTCTGTTCTTCATCGTAAGGGGTATCGACGATTTTGGCGTCGCTGTAGGTTAATGAAGAATGTACGAGGAAAAGCCCTAATATCAGGGTTTTTAGAATTTGATTGATTGGTTCGTGAGCCATGGTCTTGTATCCTTCGCCCTCTCTTATTAAGCATAGACCACCGTCCCCCGAATTCACTCCATTTCCCCGATTATGCGTGTCAATTTACAAGTCCTGGGCTGCCGCCTGAATGAAGCCGAATTACAGCAGTGGGCGGGTGATTTCCAGAAGCAGGGGCATGAAATCACGCAGGATGTCGATGATGCGGATTTACTGGTCGTTAATACCTGCGCGGTAACGGGGGAAGCCGGGCGTAAATCCCGACAAATGATCCGCCGTGCGCAACGAAATAACCCACAGGCCAAGCTGGTAGTAAGTGGCTGTTATGCGACGCTGGAACAGCAAAAGACAGCCGAGATCGAAGGCGTCGATCTGGTCGTGCCGAATCAGGATAAAGATAAGCTGGTGCAGCGTGTGCACGACGAATTGTCGATTGAAACGATGCCGTCGCTGGCGCAACGACCTGCCGAAGTTGCACTGTTTCAGCGGGGTCGATCACGTGCTTTTATTAAGGTACAGGACGGCTGTCGCTGGCGCTGTACCTATTGCATTGTCACCATTGCCCGTGGCGAGGAACGTAGTACGCCGATCCCGCAAATCATTGAGCAGATTAATCAGCATGCCGAGCAAGGCATACAGGAAATTGTTTTAACCGGTGTGCATCTTGGGGGGTATGGTTCGGATCTGGGTACGGATTTATATGCGCTAACACAAGCCGTATTAAACGAGACTGATATCTCGCGTATCCGTTTTGGTTCTCTGGAACCCTGGGACCTGCACGAAGACTTCTTTGGCCTGTTCGAAAATGAACGTCTAATGCCCCACCTTCATCTGCCACTACAAAGTGGTTCGGATACCGTGCTTAAACGTATGTCACGACGTTGCAAGACAGAAGACTTTGCAGCACTGATTCAATCGGCGCGAGATGCTATTCCTGATTTTGATGTGACGACGGATATCATTGTTGGCTTCCCGGGCGAAACCGAAGACGAATGGCGTGAAGGCTATGACTTTATCGAATCGGTTGGTTTTGGTCATACGCATATCTTTTCATTCTCAGCGCGTGAAGGAACCAAGGCGGCTCGTCTACCTGATCCGGTGGCGAGTGATGTCATCAAGCAGCGTTCACAGGAACTGCATCAGCTTGCAGATCAGATGTCGGCTGACTTCCTGAAACAGCATGATGGAAAGCGGGTCAGTGTGTTACTGGAAGATAATGTACAGCAACTCGATGATGGGAGTTTTCGTTACATGGGTTATACGCCAAACTATCTAAGAGTTGAATATGTGAGCGAGCATGGAGACCAGGGGCAGCGCATTGTCGAGGGGCAGCTCGATATGCGAAATGGGCGGGCGTTACTTCGCTTGTCGTAAACCTTGTATATGTGGATGTGAAGCGATTAGCTGTAATGCATCTTCGAGTAGTGACTTTCCCGGTTCCATCCGATGCCAGGTCGATGCGCCAGAGGGGTGGGGTAGTGGAATACAGTCAACTATAATGCCGTCGACGGTGACCTTGAATGACTGACCAATCACTTCGGTCAGCTTCTTGAATTCCAGATATTGCAGGATAGCGAGTTTGCCTACGGGAATAATCAGTTTCGGTTTAAGTAACTCAAATTCCGTATCCAGCCAGTTACGGCATTGCTGGATTTCCCGTTCATTGGGTACGCGGTCACCACCCTTAGGATTCTTGCCAGGAAAGCAGCGACAGACGGCTGCCATGTAGACTTTCTTGCGAAAGGTTTCTTCGTCGATACCGATGGATTCATACCATTTAAACAGTGTTTTTCCCGCAGTCCAGCCAAAGGGCTTACCGACTTTGCCTTCATGAATTCCGGGTGCCTGACCAATCTGAATAACCTTGCCGGTAGCAGGTAGCCCTGTAATCACCGGGCCAATCATGTCGGGGCATTGTTGACACTGGCTGAGGGCCCGCTGGTGTTCGATGATGCTGGCTTTGCTTACTGGCATTTGGCAAAGGTCTTGGTAACGTTATTCAGTAAACGCATATACATTTCCGCACCGGTTGGCATGTTGGCACCCAGAGGATCGAGTGTATGTTGTTCGAATGAATGGTCTCCTGAAATAGCAGTCAGGTATTTGGGTTTGAACTGTGGTTCTATCATGAGGCAGCGCGGTTTTTCACGCTCGATAACTTTACTGAGTTTATCCAGATGACGGACGCCAGGTGCCTGGTGTGCGGAATTGTGAATCACACCATTTACCGACAGGCCATAACGATTCAGAAAATATTCCCAGGCATTGTGATATAGCAGGGCTGAAACATGTTTTTTATCACCTAGTGTGTTTTGGATGTCCTCGTCCAGTCTGGTTAAGGTTGTGGTCAGGCGCTGGTGTTGCATAGAAATTCGATCGGCATATTGTGGATAAGCCTCGATGAGTCGGGAGACGATATTATTGACGTCCTTCCGGGTCAATACTGGATCTAACCAGCGATGCGGATCGAGCTCATGATCATGATGGTGACCAGCTTCATCGTGGTCGTCTGAAATCTGGATCACGAGCTGATTTTTGCTTTTACGAAGTCTAGACGCCAGTGGTGTTTCAAGCGTAGGCCCGACCCAGACGATAACATCAGCTTTGGCAATTGACTGAGCCTGACGGGGTCTTAGCTGGAAGGTATGGGGCGATTGGTAGCCATCCAGTAGTAATTCAGGTTCTGTAATGCCATCGAGTAACATGCTGACTAGCGAGTGATAGGGCTTTATCGTCACCAATACGCGCGGTTTATCGGCGGCAAAAGCCGTTGACAGGGAAAGGCAACAGATTAAGAGGAGCAGACGGAGCATAAGTTTCTGTGCTAAATAGAATTTCGAACAGTTTCGAGGGCGCGCAACGGTATAATGCCCCGATGTCCGATTCAAGTTTAAATAGCGATTTGCCACTCATTGAGTCAAAAAGTGTGAGCGTGGTACGCAATGGACTGCGCATTTTGCACGATATCAATATCAAACTACGTGAGAAGGAAATCCTGACTCTGGTGGGATTGAATGGCTCTGGAAAATCCACGCTGGTCAAAGTTCTTGCTGGTTTGTTGCCACCTGATGAAGGAGAAGTGGTTCACCGAGATGATTTGAGAGTAGGGTATTGCCCTCAACATGCTCGTCCAGATCAGACGATCCCTATGTCGGCCAATGATTTTCTCGGGCTTACTGATGCGGCTCCCGGCCAGACACGAGCGAAGGTTCTGGATGAAGTGGGGATCAGCTCTCTGGCAAACCGGCAGCTTATTCAATTATCGGGTGGGGAATATCAACGACTCATGCTGGCAAGGGCGATGTTACGCCAACCACAGGTGTTGATACTTGACGAGCCGCTGGCAGGGGTTGATGTTGCAGGACAAAGCGAGCTATATGAATTGATTCCGCAGCTACGAGATGAGTATGGCTGTGGAGTTATTCTTGTATCGCACGATATTCATTTAGTCATGGCCTCAACGGATCAGGTCTTATGTATTAACCACCATGTCTGTTGCAGCGGAAAACCGGAAACGGTGGCTGTCCACCCTGAATTTGTTTCTCTGTTTGGTGATGAAGCAGCGAAGACGCTCGCTGTTTACAAACATCATCATGATCATAGTCATAATCTACATGGCGATACCCTTGGGGAAGGGCATACCCACGGCGATCATTCACACTGCGATCACAACTAATGCCTGACTTTATATTCAATGCACTGGTGATCGGCACCTTGATAGCCATCATGGCTGGCCCCCTGGGCTGTTTTGTCGTCTGGCGACGCATGGCTTACTTTGGGGCAGCGATCGCGCATTCCGCATTGCTGGGCGTGGCGTTGGCGTTTGTGGTTGGGGGCTCTCTACTTACTATAGCGACAGGCTCTGATACGTTGGTCTATCAGACCGGTCAATTATTGATTGATGATCCATGGCCAATCGTCTTGCTATTGAGTTTGTTGATTGCTGTTGCCTTGCTGTATCTGCAACGTCGTCACTTATTAGCCAACGATACGTTACTTGGTATTGTTGCCCATGGTTCATTGGCAATTGGTCTGTTAATCGTTGCGGCAATGGAAACGCTACGCATCGACATCATGTCTTATCTGTTTGGCGATATCCTGAGTATTGATTCAACTGATATGTGGTTGCAGTCCATACTCAGTTTATGTGTGATTGCTATCGTTATTCATCAGTGGCGCCCTTTGTTGTCAAACACCATTAATCCTGATCTAGCGGCAGTGGAAGGCGTAAACATTCGTCGAACGGAACTAATATTTGTTTTAATGCTGGCTTTTGTCGTTGCGCTAGGCATGCGCATCGTTGGCGTATTGTTAATTATATCGATGTTGATTATCCCGCCAGCAACCGCGCGTAGACTGGTGAGCTCAGCGCATCATATGGCGATCGTGTCATCGGTTATTGGTGTGTTGGATGTCTGGTTAGGTCTGGCGCTGGCCTGGCATTTTGACTGGCCAGCAGGGCCGGCAATTGTGTCCGTGTCGATGATTCTATTTCTTCTGGCCATGTTAATGCCAAATAAAGAGGCTTAAGTCGCGATTAGAAAATTGTTAAAGGGAGCTAATAAGTATAATTAGTTGCTAGTGTTCCAGCGTTTTCAGGTAATTCGAATACTTCTTTTTCATCGCCTGTACGCGCTGGCGTGTATCCGGTGGCGCATCCTCTCGTAGGTTAGCAAGGGCATGTTCAATGCGAAGTAAAATGAGTTTGGTTTCGACACGGCCAATTTGTCGCTGTTTATTCGATGTTGAGCGTCGTAAATCTTGATCGATTAGCCGGTTAAAATGCGCCATGAATTGTGGGGACTGCTTGGCGATGTCGACTATATCCTGTCCATCGCATCGTATTGAACGATATTCTTTGATGAGCGTTTGTTGAAACTCAGTAGACCATTTAGTCTCAGGATTGGTTAGATGATGATTAATTGACGTGCATAAGGACGCAGCATGAGCATTGGATGCTAGTAGCAGCGTTGCGAATATGGATAAGCGGGACAGATTTTTCACGGCAATGGTATATGTGTATAAATACTAAAGGCTCGTCCTAAAATTCTTGTCTTGGTTCTCTTGAGAGTAACGCATGAACAGCTTCCTTAGGTGAGTTGTTTTCGAATAGAACTTTATAGACCTCTTCCGCAATCGGTAAATCTGTTCCTGTTGATTGCGCAAGTTTATGAATGACGCGCGCTGTCTCTACGCCTTCAGTTACCTGACCAATATCAGATTGTATTGCTTGCAGGCTCCCGCCTTTAGCCAATGCCATACCTAATGTGCGATTGCGTGACAGATCGCCCGTGCAGGTGAGTACTAAATCACCAAGTCCGGCCAGACCGGTGAAAGTTTCTGGCTGGCCGCCGAGAGCTTGTCCGAGTCGTTGCATTTCGGTTAAGCCGCGAGTGATGAGTGCGGCACGTGCGTTGTATCCGAGCTCCAGTCCATCGGCGATGCCGGCGGCAATAGCGAGAACATTTTTATACGCGCCCCCAAGACAGACACCGGCGAGGTCTTTTGAGGTGTAGGTACGAAAGGCACCGCTATGCAGGTAGTTAACGAGTCGATTTGACAGGTCATCGTGAGTTGATGCCAGACTAATAGCGGTGGGGCGCTGTTGCGCGACTTCCAGTGCAAAGCTGGGGCCGGATAACACGGCTAATGGCATTTCATCACCGAGTACTTCAGCCGCGACCTGATGCAATAACTCACCGTTTTTTTGATCAAGCCCTTTGGTCGCCCAGGCAATCCCTTGTTCAGGCCTTAATTGAGTTTTAATGGATTCAAGCACGCTACGGAATGCTGAGCTTGGCACGACGATGAGCAACGTATTGCATTGCGAGACACAGTCGTGAATATCATTAGTGATCTGTAGCGTATCTGGAAAAGCTATGCCGGGAAGATAGGTTTTATTTTCTCTGTCGTTCTGAAGTGTCAGGGCTATATCAGAACTATATTCCCACAGTAAGGTGTCGTGGCCATTATGCGCAGCTTGTAGCGCAAGTGCTGTTCCCCATGATCCTGCGCCCAGTATGCCAATCATGGTGGTTTAGGTTCCCGTTACTCAGAGTCTTCGGAAGTGTTATCAGCTTGGGTTGCCTGTTGTTGTTCTTCCAGTCTCTTTTGGTACAGGTAATCGAAATTGACCGGTGTTAACAGGAATGGAGGAAAGCTGGCTTTGGTAATCAAATTTGAAATAGCTTCGCGTGCGTATGGGTAAAGTGTTTCAGGGCAGACTGCGCCAGTAAGTCGAATACGATCTTCATCCGAAAAGCCAGAGATCATGAAAATACCACCCTGAACAACTTCAGCGATATAAGCTGTTTTGTCGCCTGCTTTGGCTTCTACGTTAACGCGGAGCTGGACATCGTAGACACCCGCTTCATCAATCACCTGGACGGTGTTATCCATCTGGACATTGATATCAGGATTCCACTCTTCCAGGAAGATGGCTGGAGCATGTGGCGCTTCGAATGAGATGTCTTTCAGATAAAGGCGCTGTGTCGCAAACGCCTGTTGTTGTTCTTCAGCCATGGGTAAATTCCGTCCGCTAGTAAATTAGGTCTATCAGTTTTTAGTCGTTGGCAGGTTGGCGCCTTCCCAGGCCATGATACCGCCGCCGAGGTTGTAGACATTCTCAAAGCCATTGCTCTTTAGGATACGACAGGCGGCGACTGAACGATTGCCGCTACGACAGTATGCAACGACATGATCATTCTTGTACTTGTCTAGCTCACTGAGTCGAGTATTGAGCTCACCAGTAGGGACGTGTTTACTATCAATGATGTGTCCCTGACGATGTTCGCCAATGGTACGGATATCGAGCATCAGTGTATTTTCGTGATTCAATAGTCGAGTTGCCTCAGTAGGCGAAATATCATCAAAACCTCGCGTTGCACGGCTATATTCCGTACTGATGAGCATAGTGAGGACAACAACAAAGGCAGCAACCAGCATCAGGTTGTTGCCTGCAAATTCTATAACTTGTTCCATAACAGCCTAAGGTAAAGCAGAGGGGGTTATTCGTGGGGGCAGAACGCCTGTTTCATCATGTCGATCAACTTCAGGATTCGTTCGTCACCTACTCGGTAGAATACGCGGTTCGCGTTTTTACGAGAGCCGATAATGCCTTTGTCGCGCAATATGGCTAAGTGTTGGGAAATATTGCTTTGCGATGTTCCCACGGCATCTACGATTTCCTGAACGCTTAGCTCCTGATCTGCCAGTGTGCACAGAATCTTCAAGCGAAGAGGGTGTGACATAGCTTTTAGTGAACGGGAAGCTAAATCGATATCCTCATCCTTGGACATGAGGTTTAGTGCTTCGGTCATGGACATAATTCGCCTGATTTATATGTGTATATGATTAACTTATTAATTTCGAATACAGCAGGATTCTAATAGTCCTGTGTAGGATAATACTAAAAAAATACGTAATGAGAACACTTAATTGCATGTTTGTTGTGTATTATTCGCCCTCTTCTAAACACGCTGGATGCAGTACCTAATTTAGACGTAGCTATGAGTAAATCACCAAAACCCGTCGTTCTAATCATTCTAGATGGCTGGGGTTACAGCGAAAGCCCTGATTACAACGCAATTATTTCTGCCAATACGCCCTTCTGGGATGAAATGTGGCAAAACTACCCGCATACCCTGATTCGTACCTCTGGCCCGGCCGTTGGCCTGCCTGCAGGCCAGATGGGTAATTCCGAAGTTGGGCATATCAACCTGGGGGCGGGTCGAGTCGTTTATCAGGAAGCAACGCGAATCGAGCGTTCTATCAGAACAGGCTCTTTCTTTGAAAATGCGACATTGATTGAACCTCTGGATCGAGCAATACAGGCGGGTAAAAGCCATCCATATCATGGGTTTGTTGTCGGAGGGCGGCGTGCATAGTGATGATATGCACATGCAGGCCATGGTGAAAATGGCTGCTGAGCGTGGTGCCGACAAGATTTACGTACATGCGTTTACCGATGGTCGAGATACGCCACCTCAAAGTGCTATTGCGCCAGTTAAGCGTATGCAGGCGGTATTTGAGAAGATCGGTAAAGGCCAGTTTGCAACGATTCTAGGGCGTTATTTTGCAATGGATCGTGACAATCGCTGGGATCGTATCAAGGTAGCGTATGACCTGATTTTTCATGGTACAGCACAACATCAATATAGTGACGCCGTAGATGCGATTAATGATGCTTACGAGCGTGGCGAGAGTGATGAATTCATTGAAGCAACCGCGATTACGGTAGATGGTGGTGACCCCGTTAAAATTGAAGACGGCGATGCAATATTTTTTATGAATTTTCGTGCAGATCGCGCGCGCCAGTTATCGAAAGCAATCATCAATGATGATTTTGATGGTTTTGATCGCGGCGAACGACCTGAGCTGAGCGGTATGGTCAGTTTGACGGAATACAGTGCTGCGATTGATATGCCAAAAGCCTTTCCCCCGACGCGTCTGGATAACGTCATGGGAGAGTACATCGCAAATAAAGGTTACCGTCAGCTGCGACTGGCTGAAACCGAGAAATACGCCCATGTGACGTTCTTCTTTAATGGCGGTACAGAAGATGTGTTTGCCGGTGAAGAACGCATCATGGTGCCCTCGCCAGATGTTTCAACTTATGACCTGCAGCCAGAAATGAGCGCTGAAAAAGTGACGGATCATCTGGTTGAAGAAATTGAGTCGGGACGACATGATCTAATTATCTGCAACTATGCGAATACCGATATGGTGGGACATACTGGTAGCGAAGAAGCATCTAAAATTGCCGTTGAAACCATCGATGATTCATTAGAGCGCGTCGTTTCTGCGTTACGTGATGTCGGTGGTGAAGCCTTGATCACAGCAGATCACGGTAATATCGAGCTTTTGTTTAATGAAGAAACGGGGCAGGCTCATACAGCGCATACCACCAATCCAGTACCTTTGATTTACATCGGGCGTAGAGCTGATATGCAGGATAATGGTGCCTTATCAGATATTGCACCGACCTTGCTGACGATGATGGGTCTGGAACAGCCAATTGAAATGACGGGGCGTTCGCTCATTGAATTTAAGGACGAGTGATCTAGCGACTCCATATGCAGGTTCCTGCCTGCAAATCTTGTTCGTCTGTTTTTCTATTCTGTTTTCAACTCACGCCTGGGCGGTGAATGAAGTCGCCGAGCACCGTGATCGCCTGCGCCAGCTACGCCAGCAAATTCAACACACCCAGCAATCCATACGCCAGGCCGAAGGCGAAAAGGGGGGGGTGCAGCAAACCCTGATGAATGCTGAAAAAGAGATCAGTCAGATTGGTCGTCGGCTACATATTATTCGTCAGGATTACGCTTTTCAGCAGAAGCGTTATGAAGAACTCGAAGCGATCGTAGAAGAGAAGCAGAATGCTCTGACCATTGAGCAGCAAAGATTGGGTGCATTATTACGCTCAGCATTTCAGATGGAACGTCATGGCGATATTCGCTTACTACTGAATCAGCAGAGCCCGGCATTATTCTCTCGTATGATGGCCTACCACGATTACTTTAATCGGCAACGTGTCATTCAAATTGATCAGGTCAATCAGAAGCTGGCAGCATTGGGCAAGGCGCAGCATGAGTTACAGCTGCAAACCAGTGCATTGGAGCGTCTGAAATATAAGCAAGAACAGGAACTAGTGCGGCTTGAACGGTTTAAGGAACAGAAGCAGCAGGTGCTGGCGGGTATTCTGGATGCCATAAAAGATGACTCTGGGTTGCTAAGTCAGCTGCGCAAAGACGAAACATCACTCAAAGAAATTCTCAAATCTCTAACCGATTTACTCAATGATATTCCGCTCGGGGTTGATAAGAAGCAAAAGTTCTCTGGCCTTCGTGGCAAGTTACAGTGGCCTAGCAGCGGGCAATTAACGACTCGATTTGGCAGTGCCAGAGGTAATTCAGGAAAGACCTGGTCTGGTGTGGTGATCGGTTCTGAGCGCGGTAAGGATGTGAAGGCGGTCGCTCGAGGGCGTGTCGCTTTTTCAGACTGGTTACGTGGCTATGGCCTGCTGGTCATTATCGATCATGGCGATGATTACATGAGTCTGTACGGTCACAATGAAAGCGTATTTAAAGACACCGGCGAGTGGGTCGAAGCCGGTGATGTGCTCGCTAGTGTCGGTGATTCGGGTGGGCAGACGCATAGCGGTCTGTATTTCGAGATTAGAAAAGCGGGTAAGCCATTGAATCCGGTGAAGTGGTGTAAAGGTAAGGCGCCGCCACGTCACGGGTAATTGCCTGACCTGAATTATTTTGTGTGGCGAATGTCTGTGTTAGTGTCACCCTGTATTGAACCTGAAAGAGGTTGGTTGTGAAACGACTATCAGTTGTAGTATCTCTGACATTGCTATTAGCTAGCGGCGCATTTGCTGAAGACAAAGCGGTCGAAGATAAACCGGAAGCTAAAAAGGCCGAATTACCAGCGGTGCCCTTCGAAGAAATCCGTACATTCTCGGATATCTTTTCCCGTATCAAGAAAGACTATGTCGAGGATATTGGCGATAAGGAAATGATGGAAAATGCCATTCGTGGCATGTTATCCGGCCTCGATCCACATTCGGCTTATTTAGGCAAAGATGAGTATCAGGATCTACATGAAGGCACCACGGGTGAATTTGGTGGCCTCGGTATTGAGGTTGGTCTTGAAGATGGTTTTGTAAAAGTCATTGCGCCCATTGATGATACGCCGGCCGATAAAGCGGGTGTGAAAGCAGGCGATACGATTATTCGTATTGATGACAAGCCAGTTAAAGGTATTGGGCTTGATGCTGCTGTCAAAATGATGCGTGGTAAACCCGGTGATCCAATCATTCTAACTATCGTGCGAGATGGTGAAGAAAAGCCGCTCAAGATCACGATTGTGCGGGACATTATCAAGATTAAGAGCGTGAAGTCTCGGCTGCTTGAGCCCGGTTATGTTTATCTGCGTATTACCCAGTTTCAATCTCATACGGCTGAACTTTTACGCAAGGCCATTAATAAACGAACAGATGAAAGCAATGGCGAAGTAAAAGGTGTTGTACTCGATTTACGTAATAATCCCGGTGGTGTATTAAATGGCGCAGTGAGTGTGTCAGACACTTTTCTTGAGGAAGGATTAATCGTTTACACGGAAGGACGTAGTAAAGATGCGGCGTCTAAATATCACGCTAAGCCGGGCGATATGATTAGTGATGCACCGCTGGTGGTTCTAGTGAATGCAGGCTCAGCTTCCGCATCAGAGATCGTTGCAGGCGCATTACAGGATCATGGCCGAGCGATTATTCTAGGTGAAAAAACCTTTGGTAAAGGGTCAGTGCAAACCATTTTGCCAATGAGTAACGGTGAGGCAATTAAATTAACCACGGCTCGCTATTACACGCCTTCGGGACGTTCTATCCAGGCGCTGGGTATTGAGCCAGATATCAAGACGCAGGCGTTGTCGCTGGTTAAAAATGGTGAGCCAGAAGTTGGACGTGTCAGTGAGTCTCAGTTGTCTGGTCATTTATCAAATGATAAGTCTGATAAAGATGTAGAAGAGGCGAAGAAAAAAGAATCTTCACTGGCCGAGAGTGACTACACTTTATTTGAAGCACTGAATTTACTAAAAAGTCTGGCTATCGTACAAAAGAAGCAGAGTTAATGTTCAAACGTTGGACTCAAGTAGCTGGCATTGTTACGGCATTGATGCTGCCTGTTACGGCTTTGGCGGCACAGCCAGTTATCGCCATTATCATTGATGATATTGGCTATCGAGCAGATCAGGACAGGCAGGCACTATCGTTACCTGGGCCAGTTGCCTACGCCATACTGCCGCATACACCGGGCGTAAAGCAGGCTGTGCAATCAGCAAGAAAATTAAATAAAGAAATCTTACTGCATATGCCAATGGAAAATTTTCATGGCCATAGTAAATCAGCGCCCGGCACATTGACTCAGGATATGGAATGGGTGCGTTTCGTGCGCACAGTGCAAAAGAACCTCGCTTCTGTGCCGAACATCGTTGCAGTAAATAATCATGAAGGATCGGCGTTGACGTCTGACAAGCAGCGTATGCAATGGCTGATGGAAGAATTAAAACGTCACGGCGATCTGCCGTTCATTGATAGCAGAACAACGCACCATACCGTGGCGCTGGATATGGCTAAACAATATGATTTAACATCAACGCGCCGGGATGTATTTTTAGATTATGCGCCGGGTAAAATTGAGGAACAGTTTGGTGAGTTGATTGCGCTGGCTAAGAAGCAGGGTAGTGCGTTAGCGATTGCGCATCCGCACCCTGAGACAGTTCGTTATTTAAAACAACGACTACCGCGATTAGCGATAGACGGTGTTCAGCTTGTGCCTGTATCTCGACTATTGCAACGAAGAAATCCAACGAAGACCTCATTGACGACGGGAGGAACGCATGCCGAACGTGCTAGTACCACTCGCTAACGGTTGTGAAGAGCTGGAGGCGGTTACGATTATCGATCTTCTGCGTCGCGCTGGTATTGATGTAACAGTCGCTGGGCTTGAGGACGGTCTAGTCACGGCAAGTCGAGGCGTGTTACTGCAGCCAGAGATATCGTTAGATGAGGCGTTAACAAAAGACTATGACATGGTTGTGTTGCCGGGCGGTGGTCCCGGTTCAGACAGACTCAATGAAGATGATCGTATTCATGAATTACTAGTCAGCATGGCCAATAGCGAAAAATTTACTGCTGCTATCTGCGCTGCGCCAAAGGTATTGGTTAATGCGGGTGTGCTCGATGGTAAGCGTGCAACTTGCTACCCTGGTGTGATGGATGCAGCTGATCTACCCGGCCTGGATAATGGTCAGGCCGTGGTGCAGGATGGCAAAGTAGTGACTTCTCGTGGCCCAGGTACGGCTATCGACTTTACCTTAACGCTGATTGAAAACCTGGTGGGTAAAGACGCGCGCGATGAAGTTGAAGCAGGTCTGGTTAGATAAACATTTTTTAAATCTTTCTGAAAAATATCATGTCTTTAGATCGTTATCTGGTTCTGGGTAATCCCATTGCGCATAGCAAGTCACCGATGATTCATGCTGCCTTTGCAAAGCAAACGGGAGAAGCTGTTGAGTATGATCGTCTACTGGTTGAGATCGGTGAATTCGATCAGGTGATTCATCAGTTACAGGCTGAAGGTGTGTGTGGTGTGAATATCACAGTGCCATTTAAGGAAGATGCCTATCGTATTGCGGATGAGCATAGCGAACGTGCGGCAAAAGCGGGTGCGGTGAACACGCTATTGTTCCGTGAAGATGGCAAGGTGTTTGCAGACAATACCGATGGTGCCGGTATGGTTCAAGATATTGTAGAAAACAATCAGCGCGTTATTAAAGGTAAACGTATTTTAATTCTTGGAGCCGGTGGCGCTGTTAGAGGTGTTCTCAAACCATTAATCGACCAGCAGCCATCATCTATTACGATAGCAAATCGAACTCTGGCGCGTGCAGAGGAATTACAGGACTTATTTGTAGACGATTTTGATATTCAGGTGAGTGAGTTTTCAAGGTTAGCGGATCAAAAGTTCGACGTGATAATCAATGGAACTTCACTGGGGTTGAAAGGTGAAGTAGCGCCGGTACCTGATGGTGTCCTTGCAGGAGCTGCGGTCGCCTACGACATGATGTATGGCGATGGTTCTTTGCCATTTCAGAGCTGGGCGAAGGGGCAGGGCGCAGTTGCCACCATGGATGGTCTGGGTATGCTGGTTGAGCAGGCGGCTGAATCGTTCCTGGTCTGGCGCGGTGTGCGTCCTGAAACATCAGACGTCATCAACACTATACGCCAAAACGGATAGTCACCCGCGTCGGTATTTATGGAACAATACGCGTTATGAGTAAACGGATTTTAAAAATCGCGACAAGAAAGTCGCCACTGGCACTCTGGCAGGCGTACTACGTCAGAGATCGATTACTGGCCGAGCACGACGATCTGGAAGTTGAGCTGGTCAAGATTGTTACCAAAGGCGATAAGATTCTTGATACACCATTAGCGAAGATTGGTGGTAAGGGACTTTTTATTAAAGAGCTGGAGCAAGGTATGTTGGCAGGTGAAGCTGACATTGCAGTGCACTCCATGAAAGATGTCCCCATGGAATTGCCGGAAGGTTTTGAACTACCTGTTATCTGTGAGCGCGAAGTTCCATTGGATGCATTCGTTTCATCGCAATACGCCAGCATTGATGAGTTGCCAGAAGGTGCCTGTGTTGGCACCTCAAGTCTACGCCGTAGTAGTCAGTTATTGGCTAAACGGCCTGATCTAAAAATTCTAAGTCTGCGCGGTAATGTGCAAACACGTTTAGCGAAACTCGATAATGGTGATTTTGATGCCATTATTCTGGCATCTGCGGGTTTGATTCGTCTGGAGCTGGAAGAACGTATTCGTAGTCGCATTCCTTCAGAAACCTTATTGCCAGCTGTCGGACAGGGGGCAGTGGGTATTGAATGTCGAGAGGGTGATGAGGAAACAAAGGCATTGCTCGCTTGTTTGAATGACAACGATACGTTTACCCGTGTATCTGCAGAACGTGCCTACAATCATCGACTTGAGGGTGGTTGCCAGGTGCCTATCGCCGGTTATGCCGAGCTTGAAGGGGATGACATCTGGTTACGTGGGCTGGTTGCCAGCACAGATGGAAAACAGATCGTCTCCGGTGAAGTACGTGGTTCCAGAGGTGATGCCGAAACCCTTGGCGTATCACTTGCCGAGGATTTGCTTGGTCGTGGTGCAGATAAAATTCTCGCCGAGCTGTATGCCGACGAATAAATATCATAGATAGTCTCTCTTATGGTGACTAGCATCGAACAATTACCCGTTCTAGGTGTTGGCGCCAGTCTTAGTCTTTCAGCAGAGCCTGATCCTGTCGAGTTGGTTCAGGAACCCGCTGGGCCGCAATTCGTTGAATACGCTGCACGTGTCAATGCGGTTGATGTACACGACGAGGTCGCACGAATCAAAGCAGCTGGTGCTCCGGTGTTGTTTCATCCTTCTTATATAAATTTCTGTGGTTCATTCTCAAATAGTGATGAGTGGTTGCAGGCAACACAGCAGCATATCGATGCGGTTGAATCGCCATGGTTCGCACAGGATTGTGCTTATTGTTTCTGGGATAAGAAGTATTCTTATTCGACTCAACTCGGTTATTTTATTCCGCCAATTTTTAATGAAGCGTCATTGCAACAGGCTATAACAAGGATTAGGGAAGTTCAGGAAAAAGTTGATGTGCCTGTTGCCATTGAGCCGCCGCCGATGACATTCGTGGTTGGTGAGATGACGTTATGTGAGTTTTTCGGAAGACTGGCTAATGAAACCAGTTGCGCATTACTACTCGATATGGGGCATCTGGTTTCCTACGAAATGGCAAGTGGTCGACGTTTTAGAGATGAATTATCTACATTGCCACTGGAACGTGTCATTGAGGTGCATATAGCCGGTGGCAAGCTGCGTAATGCATCCGATGGCCCAGTCTATGTTGATGCCCATGAAAACCAGATACTGAATGAAACCTGGGAAATGTTTGAGCAGATGGTGCCTCACCTGCCTCAGGTAAAAGCAGTCTGTTTCGAATGCGAAGGCGTTAATAAAGCCGAGGTAATGAAGATCCTGAGCAAAGTTCGTGACAAGGTGATGTCCTTATCTAGTAATCAATTGTTGGTAAACGCTGTTAAGGAAAGTAAATGAGCTTTGATCAGCAGGAAAAAGCTATGCGTGACTTGCTGTTCGATCAGACATTGCGAGAACGATTTGCAAAGCAAGGTGTTCAGGCTTTATCTGCATTTGAATTAACAGAAGAAGAAAAGAATGACTTTCTAACTATACGCGTAAAGGCGCTAAACGTTGATGCTGGCATGCGAGTCTATGCTACTTTCGTAAATGCCCCCAAAACCCCAAAACCCTAAAACCCAAAACCCCAAAACCCCAAATGAAGAGCAAGACAAGAAAGCAATGCCTAAATTTAATATAAGGTTTCCAGGGATCATATTTCATTTGAACAATGTACCGGAAAAATGGAGGGAAAAGGAAGAAGGAGGAGAGTGTCACAGGTCACACGAGCGAGGCTCATGACGACAAAGTATCTCTAGTAGAAGGGGCAAGTGTTGAGGGATAAGAATGGCAAGCCAAAACGGTCTAAAAGGAAGCAGCCGTTAGTGGATAAAACAGAGCTAAAGCGATCGCCAGTCCCAATCCACCAGCCAGCCGCGGATAGCGAGCCTCGTGTGACTAGAAAAGGAAGATCCCGTTTCAGGAATTGACTGAGAGGATGCAGGAGAAGAACCTCGAGGGGAACCAGAAGATAAGATACAAGAAAAGAAGCAAGCGGCGTATCAAGCATGGGTCCTTTACACGACGGCTCTGGAACGGCGACGAAGACGAGGCCATCCGGATGCTGGTCGAAGAGCACGGAGTCAAGAAATGGACATTGATTTCGAAGAAATTACAGGAGGAATACAAGATCTATGGCCGTTCAGGCAAGCAGTGCAGGGAGAGGTAAAGGCGGGATGTAAAGTCATAGGTGGCACAACCACTTGAATCCAGAAGCCGGGCAAGGTCCACTGGATGCCGATGAGGAGCGAGTAATCTTCGAGGCCCAGAAGGAGCACGGAACAAATGGGCCGATATTGCAAAATTGCTGAAAGGGAGAACGGACAATGTGGTCAAGAACCATTTTTACTCGACGCTCCGCCGACAGCTCAGGAAGATCTTGAGGACCATCAACGGCGACCAGTACTCCGAGCCAAAGGAGGTGAGTCTGGGCTATATGCGTCAGCTGATGTCTGAGCACGGAATACACTACGACGAGTTCGACAAATGAGAATGTCCGGAACCTGATCATATATCTCGATGACATTGAGGAGGAAGCAAGACAAAGGTAATTCCTGAATCGAGCAAGGCCGAAGGGCAGAACAATGAGGCGGTAAAGAATGATCCTGGCATTCTCTGTAAGCTCAATTCTATAAAACGGTAGGAGAAAATCCGCCAGAGCAAAGGGGAAAAGGTACCGCCACCTTCTGTACTCCGATGAGGATTTTGATGAGGATTCGCAGCTAAGAGAAGAAGATAATCTCGGTGAGGAAGAAAAAGCTGGTCACGTCCCCAGCAAAAACAAGGGGAAGAAGAAGGCTAGAGTGATAAGAAAGAAGGTCAGCAAGCCAGGGCCCAATGAACCGGCGGTCTTACTTGAAACTGTCATGGAGGATGCTCCGGTAGAGATGTTCAGAGTGATAAGTTTGCAGAAAGCGAGCCTTTCTTCTTCGACCATCCTGCTTCTTCTGAAGAATCCGAGTACGATGACGATGTCCACTGCACTTGCCATAACGGGAAGCAAGGATCCGGTGACACCAAGAGTATCTATTGAAGAGGATTAAAATAGTTCAAGGATTTTGTGAAGATGGAGTGGAGGATGAGTGCAGTGAGGAGGAAGAGGAGGACTTCAGTGACTCAGGTCCAGATGAGCCTCCTATCAAGCTTCAGAAGTCTTAAGAAGCTGCCAGATCTCAATATCGACCTGATTGGACAGGGCCCAATGAGATTGGAATTCCGACGCACAATCCACCGATTAGTCCTCTTCGCACGCTGATGCCAGGCTTTACTGACAGTGCGAAGTCAGTTGACAATCTGGGGTTGCTGTCCCCTTCCAATCGACTCCCTGTGTCCCCTGAAGCTCAGCCTCCAATATCCGAAGCCTAGCCAGCACGCCCATACTCATCAGGCTTTAACAACGTCTTCAACGAGGCCTAAGACCTAGAGTAACTACTTGTCCCTTACTTATCATTTGGGGTTTTGGGGTTTTGGGGTTTTGGGGTTTCTAGTTTTGGGGAGAACATGTAACCTTGTTCAGTTGCCGC
>CALODD010000093.1:0-13987 GCA_942491945.1 uncultured Gammaproteobacteria bacterium
AAACGTTCGGTTGCATGTGCCTATCTTCGAACCAGGAACGGCAAACTTCTGGTTATAGTTGACAACAAAGTCGTCATATTGCTTATAGAAAGCGTCGACATAGTTGGGCGTGTGACAGTGCAAGCAAACATCTTGCATGCGAGACCGCTTGTTCTGCCACGTATCGACGACCATGTCTCGGCGTTTTGTCGCGTCGGTTTCTTTTACGACGGCACCATTCTTGTCCGTATCCATGACAATGCTGATCGGAGGTCGGTTGGTCCACGAGATGCGTTTGCCCGGATCATGCGTGACCAAACGCTCTCGAGTATTGGCGGACATGTGGCAAGTCGCACATGTGGGCGCCTGCGTGTAGTCCTCGCCCAAGATCCACTCCGTAGAATTGAGGTTCATGTGATCCTTCAAGTCACGGAAGGCCACACCGTGTTTCGATTCGGCATAGATCTCTTTCTGCGGGTGGTCCGGTCCCAAGTGGCACTTGCGCAGTTCTCGGGTTGCCGTGCACGTCGAGGCGAGAAGTCGTGTCGCGAATGGCATGCCGAGCAAGATCCCTTTGACCCCATCCAGGTTCAATCGTCCGATGCAGGTGTTCGGCCATGAGCTGGCTTGCAACACAGGTTGACCTTCGTGTTCTTCGGTACTTTGACAATATCTCCGTGTTGGTCGCTTGTTCCGTTTTCGTCCGGCTTGAGGTCGTCAACCGTGATGACACCACCATCTGTGCTGACCAGTGCCACTTTGCTGCCATGACACTGTTTGCAGCCCACGTCAACGCTGGCCATTCCGTTAACCATGGTCACGTCGCGACCGGAATGTGCTTGTGCTGGTTGAATGGTACGCGGTTGCCTTCGACGACTTCCGCGAGGAAGTCGCCGAGCGGGCGAAGATGTTTTCAACGGCGCGTTGTTCTTGGTCAATTCTTCGAATTCCTTTGGTGGCAACGCGCTTTTCAGTCATGGCGTCCACGATGGTGGCGATCATGCAAATCCAGTTTATTCGTGGCAGTTGGTACTACTTTCCTTGCATCCGGTAATCTAAGCGCAGTTCGCTTTGACTTTAATGACGTGATCGTAACTGGCCCTTCAAATATTACCGCCACTTCAGGGAATATTACGATCTCTGGCCGCATTTCTAGTGAGGATGGAGAAAATAACGATCTACTTATGAATACAACAGGTGGTGGCCATATTGTATTCGAAGGTGATATTGGCGCTACATTTAATGCGACAACTGGTGGAACGCAGATCAACGCTTCTCATATGGGCGAGTTTACAATTACGGGGAATACGAGCACATCAAACGTTACGATTAATTCGAACAATGTTAGCGCTGGTGGTTTTAATATTACGGCTGCGAATATCAATATAGGCAACGATGGAAGTAATGTTAATCCGGCGACTACAAATGTTGCCGGTACAGGTACAACTAATATCACTCTAAATGGTACCAGTAGCAGTGGTAATCTAACTACGCCGTATCTGAATTTAACTGGTACACCAAATGTTACTTTGACGGGTAATGTCTCCGTGAATACAAATGGTGGTGATGCCGATCTGGGGACTATCAATAATAGTTTGAACGGTAACTTTGACTTGTCCCTGAATGTGGGTACGGGAAATATGACATTAGGAACTGTCGGAAATAGCACGGCAATTAATAATATGACATTGGTATCAACTGGGAATACAACCTTAAATGGAAATATCACTGCGAATGGCGCGGGTGGTATTGATTTGACGGGTGCGACACCAGTTATTATTGGAAACGATATTGAGATTAATTCCACGGGTACAGGACTTATCTCACTTGCTGACAATGTGACCACTAATGATAATAATCTTACATTTGGTGGTGATGTTAATCTCACTCAATCAATAATAATTAGCGGCGGTAATGGCACGATCACATTTGGAACAGCGAATGGTGATAATGTCACTATTGCGGATAACTTGACAATTAGTGCAGCTGAAATTGATTTCAGAGGCGGAACGGATAGTGTCTCAGGTGGTAATAATGTGACATTGCAGCCTAATGATATTAATACTGCAATGAATGTTGGTGGCGTTATTGATACAACTGCTAATGTTCTGGAAATCTCTGATACTGATCTCGATGCATTAGGTCAAAGTGCAGTTGGTTCGACTCGTGACTGGACTAGTTTAACACTAGGTCGTGCAGATGGTCTTGGCGGTGGTAACTTTGGTAGCACTAATTACGTCTTTAATGATCCGACTACACTTGTTCAATACAATAATGTGTCTTCAACTACCAACGCAACATCTTCAACTATTTTTACCTCGACTGGTGATGTGACGATCAATATGGCGAGTAATACTCTGAACTGGTATCTCGATGCTCAGTTAACAGGTAGTTTGACCGTAAATAATAATGCCAATACGACGATTAATCTGGGTGATGCTGCGACAACCGTAGGTTCCGATATTAATGCGACGACAATTACATTTGGTAATAGTCCGGTATTAATTAACCAGGATACAGTTCTAGCGGCTAATTCTACAATCACCTTCCCATCGGCTAATGTCTCGGGTGCGGGTGACCTGGCATTAGCACCTCGTACGGCTGGCATAGCTGTTTCAGTTAATGGCGGCGCCACATTTGATGTGAATACTGCCGCGTTTACTGGCCTTACTGGTGGTCTGATCATCGGTGGCACGGTATTAAATACAGCGGGTGATCTGGTGGTCAGTTCATTTAGTGGTGCTACATTGCAAACAGGTCAAACAGCGCTGTCTGGGACTCTAGATATATCTGGTGCAGTAACATTTACCAATACAGACTTGGTATTGTTATCTAGCGGTGACATAACTATCAATAGTCCTGTAACTGCTACTGCGAATTCTGTAAGTCTGCTATCAGATAAAGGCAGTATTCTGAATGGTGTTGGATCTTCAACATTAACTGTTCATACACTGAATTTAGTTGCACATAAGGATATTGGTACAACTGCATCTGCTATACAAATATCGGTACCTAATGGCGCAACGAAAGCTCAGTTTGCTATCGATACTGCAGGAGGGTCTGCGGAAGTTTATATAAACAATCTGGTCGGTGCAGTAGCATCACCGACGGAATCTGTAGATGCAAATGCGCTAGCAATTGGCTTTGACCTAGTTCCTAACTTGAGTGCCCAGGCGTTGAACACCGCATCGCTCTTTGCAGCATCACAGGTTAAGTCGAGTCTGGATGACGTAGGCTTTATTGATGCGGCATTATTTGATGAGAGTATTGAGCTGTTTGGCAGACAGAATCCTGCTGTTCAAGTGCCGGAAACACAGAAAGAGGATTATTTATCAGATTTTGTTCTGGATACTGTTGGTTCTACAGATACAGACGAGGGAGGCGCAGCAGGTGGTGCTAGTGGCGATGGTACTGAAACTGACACCCCATTAGGTAGTGATCCATTAGGTAGTGATCCATTAGGTAGTGATCCATTAGGTAGTGATCCATTAGGTAGTGATCCATTAGGTAGTGATCCATTAGGTAGTGATCCATTAGGTAGTGATCCATTAGGTAGTGATCCTAATGAACAACAGAAAAAACCGAAAGACGATATTGGACAGATTTCAATTACGGATCCTGACGTGGTAGATGGTGTGAAGAAGAAAGATCTGTACAGTGAGATTGAAGATTATGTCGACAGTATCGACCTTGAAAAACTCAAGAAACAGCTCAAAAATAAATTTAGGGCGAGATTTAAAGAGATCTTCGAAGAAAATAATGAGAATTTCGATATTGAGCAAATAGATGATTTAGACAAGTTCATCGAAAGAGTCCTGGGACTGAAACTTGATGACCAGGTTGAGGCTCTTATAGATCGTTTCGATTTAGACAAACTGGAAGAAGAACTCAAGAAGAGATACAGCGATGATAAAACTGACTGTAATGCAGATCCTGATGCACCTGAATGTAAATCTGCAAATGGAAATGGTCAGGGAAATAAAGAAGGTTTAGGCATAAATTATTATGAGCAAGATATAGACCAATATCTTGTTGATCAGTTAGGGCCTACAACAGTAAAAGTGTATTCAAATCAGCTACTAGATGACTGGGTAATTAATTTGGAACACAAAGTCGATGAAAAACAACGTAGTTAACTTTAAGGAAGTTTTTAATGGCTGTTACCGATAATAATAGTGGAGCAACGCCTCAATTTTATAGCAAGGTAGTTGCCTTATCTGACCAGGGGCATTCTGATTGGAAAGTTAAAGCTGATAATAATTACAGTTTTACAAGTGGAACGAATGCTGTGCTAATTACAGCTGTGGAGTTTGCTTTAGCTGCGTGTGAGTATCCTATTGTGTTTATCCAGCAAGGAGATACTTTTCGTCCTGTCGTTATACTGGGGCTAAAAGATGGGCAGAATCTCTATTTAGATGCGGACAGCAAATGGGGTTCAAAGTATATTCCGGCATATATTCGTCGGTATCCATTTATTCTAGCCGGTGATAGCTCGGCTAATGATCCAACTTATACAGTTTGTATCGACGAATCTTTTAAAGGATTTAATCGTAAAGAGGGTGAACCATTATTCGAGGATGATGGTAAGCAATCTGCATATCTGGAGCGGGCGATTACCTTTCTAAAAGATTACCAGGCACAGGGTGTCGCAACAGAGGCCTTTTGTAATACAGTTAAAAAGTTAGATATTCTAGAGCCTATGCAGGCGAATATTGCATCAGCCCAGGGCGAAGATTTTTCAGTAGCAGGTTTTTGGGTAATCAGCCGGGATAAATTAAAAGAAAAAAAGCCCCTGGAGCTGGCTGAGTTAGTTAAATCAGATGAAATGTCGCTAATTTATGCTCATTTCTCCTCGTTAAGTAATTTTACTCAGCTTGTACAACGCTATTCAGGCCAATAGAGGAATTTTATACTTATGATCTGAAAAAAATATTGCTCCAGATGCAGGTAATTGTTGTGGCTGTATGCTATTCAACGGTAAAATAGCGGATATGCTTTATCATTATTTTCTATATTGTTGAATAATAAGGATTTTCTAGGGGATGGCTCAACGAAACATCAAATGTGCAATCATGTTTGCCGATGTTGCTGGTAGCACCAAGCTATACGAGGATGTTGGGGATGATAAAGCTCGAGCGATGATTTCTCATACCCTCGAGACAATGACTAAATCCACTCATGCAATGAGGGGGCGAGTCATTAAAACTATCGGCGATGAAATTATGTGTGTGTTTGTCGATGCCGATTCGGCGGTAAAGGCTGCATACGATATCCAGGAAACAGTCTCCAACGATTTTACCTTCGGTCGAGCTTTGTCGATACGTATTGGTGAACATTTTGGTCCAGCAATTCTTGAAAGTGATGGAGATATATTTGGTGATGCGGTAAATATCGCAGCACGAATGGCTGGTATCGCAAAAGCTGGACAAATCATTGTTACTGAAGATACCGTTGGTCGACTAAACGAAGAGCTTAAAGCTGATACTCGTGAATTTGATCGAGCTCCTGTCAAAGGTAAAAAAGAGCCGATGATAATCTACGAAGTCATGTGGCAACAGGAAGATGTGACTCGTATGGCTGCGCCGAATTTGGTTGCTCCACAAGTTGCCCAAGCGTTGAAGATGAAGCTGCGTTGGCGTGATAAGCAGATGGAATTAAATGACAGTAGCGGTGTCGTCGTGATCGGTCGTGGTGATCAGGCTGATTTTGTTGTTGACGATAAATTAGCCTCTAGAATGCACGTCAGGATAGAGCTCAGGCGAGGCAAGTTCGTTATTATTGATCAAAGTACCAATGGTACATTTGTCAGGACAAATGATGGCCGTGAAGTTTACCTAAGACGCGAAGAGCTGCCATTATTAGGAGCAGGCTGTGTCAGTCTTGGAAGAACTGTTTCAGCCGATGATGCAGAACTCATCTATTATATTGTCGAATAATCCAGGTATCTATTCTTGGCTATATTATTCATTTGGGACTAAATGCAGTAGCCCCATACTCTTAGCAATCGTAATTAACCCAAGCTCATAATCTGATGGAACGATATTCTTCAGGTTTTGTTCTTGTACGATCCTGTCTACGAGCTGTCTGCTGAATGATGTGAAAAGCAAGGATGAACGTATGACTGATTGTTGTTCAGTCGTCATGCTGCGCCATTTTAATTTTAGTGTATTAAGTGAGTCAGCCTTCCAATCTTCGGACTTTATAAATGAATCATTTAAGTAGTTCAGGAAGTTTTCTTCAGGGCTTAGTGTTGGTTTGTTCGTTGCTTGATCGGCTGGAATATTAACACTAGATGTATCGTTCTGTGCATGGGGTTTTGATGAAGAATCATTCGTGGTAAGTGTTGGAGCTACTTGATTTATCTCCGTATTATTCAAATATAAGATTGCCCCAATAACCAGTACTAGTAATATTATCAGTACGGTGATAATTAGAGTGTTGTTTGATTTCCCCGTATCTTCGGATTGACTTAGGGCGCTCTGGGTAGGTTTTTCTGGCGTGAATTGTGAAGGCTTAATAGGAGTAGGCTCTTTGCCAGCTGATATTTCAGCTAAATATCCTGAGCGTAGCTCGATATATTTTTCACGTGTTACCCAGCCACGATAATAGGCGAGTGCTAATTGACGAATATTATTATGTTTACGTGTCGTCATCAGATAACATCCCGCACGATTCTGAATGAGGTTATTTCATCAGAAGAACCATCATGATTTCTCTCGAGCTCGATACCGCATTCTTGCATTGCGTCACGATATGCTCCTCCACGTGCCTTTGTGCCTCCCTGGGTTGTTACGAGTTCTTGAGCGTTTCCGATGTAATTAACAAGGCCCCAGCCATTTTGCTTGCCGGAGTTCACATCCTCAAGACCGGTACCTTTGATGAGCTTATCGCCCAATCTTAATGTGCAGTTATAAGTTTTACCTTTCGGTTGGCTACCACCTGCATTTGATGCATGTTCCCATTCCGTTGCAGTTGGTAGTCGGTACTTTGCACCAGTAATTTTACTTAGCCAGGCGGCGTAATCGTTCATTTGCTGCAAAGATATATTGGTTATAGGTAATTTAGGGTTAGCGTTATTAACCTGACACTGCTTGGTTTTCTCGCAGTAGTGATTGAAGTCAGCGACAGATATTTCATATTTACTGATAGCAAAAGGGGTTTCGCGGCCGGCACCAGCTGGTAGCACAACCATAATTGGTCCCTGATTCTTAATTGATACCATGTCGTAGCAGCGTCCGCGCGAACGTTTACCATATCCCGCGAGACGCGTCTGGCAGACAGCTTTGCTGGCAACAATACTGATCTTAATAGCTTTAAAGGCGGCGATGAATTCAGGGTTGTCACGCCAGATCTTGATAGCTCGAGCTATGAGTGGTTTAGCCTGATCACTGTTGTTGTTTCTAAGGGCTCTCTGATAGCCTTTATAGGCTTTATTGGCTTCATTAATTCGGTTAGCCAGGACAGCTCTCAGGCGCTTGATATCTGGATGATCGCTCTCTTCAGTTTTCGCTCTGGAGAAAATAGTGCTAGCTTCAGAAAGGTTTGAACCCTTGATAGCTTTTTCAAGATCTGCCGCGTATTTCGAAGGAGCAACAACCGCAACACGGATTCGCGATAATAGTACCTGATTCAAAGGTAGTTGCTTGGAAGCGTCCAGAAATTGCTGTGCTGCGACAGGGTCGTAGGTTTCCATTGTTGAAATTCTATTTGCAACGGACTCTGAAAATTCAGTTTGCAGGCGTTCAAAACTTCCAGGTTTGTACTTCTGTAGCTCGTTTAATTTCTGCTGCAGATTTTCGATATCTATGACCTGAGAAGTATTAAAAGTATTTCGAACATTTGCCGTGATTAGTGCATACTGAATCTCAGCCCGTGCAACTCTCAGGTCCCGTGAGTCGGCCGCAATTTTAAAACCGCTGTTTACAGTTTCTAATGCGGCCATATACCCATCACGCTTGGTGATATAGTCTTTTTCATTATCAAAACGCTGTTTGTCACGCAATGCGATATTGGCATAAGCCTTGCCAATCGCATTGGGCGCTTCGGTTGTCAGGAAAGGATCATCAGGTACGAGATAAACATTCAAAAGATCAAGAAATCGAATGGCGTCATCGACCTGTTCTGATTTCGCTTTGGCCAGAATGTCATGCTTTAAGGCTATGATCGTGGCTTGACGTTCTGTCTCCAGTCGCTGATTTTCCTGCTCACGTAATTGTTTGGCTATGAGTTCTTCCGCATCAGCAAGTCCTGGTGCCTGGCCATCAAATTGTTTGGCGTAACTAATGAGAATTGAGCCCTGTGATAGTTGCCCTTGATCAGAAGCTGTTCTTGCAAAATTCATATGTTGAATGGCTAAGTCTCGCTTTACCTGCTGAGTAGTAACGTGTTTCTGACCCAGTAGAGCCTGTATCTGTAAGGCAGTTTGTCGAAGTGACTGGCTCCATTCATGGCTGAATGTGTCATTGCCTGAAATGGTGTCGATCTCAGTTTTTAACTCAGAGGCAGAGAGTTGACGGTTCTGAGTGATTTCTGGATCAACGCCACCGGCTTTTTGCCAGGTTGTGTTTAGCTTGTTTCTCACAATAGTCTGTTGCTTGTCCGATAATATAGGTGCTAACGACTGGAAGATTGTTTCAGCTTTAGAGAGTTCTTTCGTTTGTGATGCAGCTTTCAGTAACTGTTTCGTCAGTGCTTCAGAAATCGGGATAAGTAACTCATGCTCTGGAGCAACTAAACGCATGAATGCTAGTTCTTCTCTAACGGCCAATGCGTTAGCAAGACCTTTCTCTGGTGCTGCACTGGTAATAACCTGCAGCATTCCATTTAGTTTGTTGAGCTCTTTTGCCTGATGTTGAGCATAAGCTAGCTCGTCTTCTGCATTAATAATGTCTATAAGATTGTCTGTATAAGTACGTGCTTGCAGTAATAACTGCTTAGCTCGTTCGAATTCACTGTCCTGTTGTGAACCTCTTGCTTCAGTAATATAGCTTCCGACTAATCTTGGGTCAGTGAGTAGAGTGTTTCCTGGATCTACTTCCCCAATAATTTTTACGACGTCAGGAATATCGTTGTCATCACCCTCAGCTTCAAGCCATGGGCCGGTTTTTAGGAAACGAGTATAGAGATCTCGTTGGGCTTGCAGTTCTTCCTGTTTACGCTGATCCAGTTCATCTTGTTTTGAATCAAGTTTGCCTGAATCCGGATAGTATTTGCGAGCCTCGTGTAATATTACGTAAGCCTGCGGGTAGTTATAACGTTTCTGTTCTTTATCAACTTGTTGATCGATACGACGAGAGAAATAACCTACGATGGCATTCTGAACTGACGATTCTGCCTTAATACGCGCCTGCGAGTCTTCGTCAAAAGTTTGTAACGTCTGAAGATTTTGACTAACAGCTGCTGCTTGTCTATTAGCCGCAACTTCAGTAATGGTTGCTATCATTTTTTGATTACGTTGCTCGAGAAAATGGGCCTCAATAGCGCCACGAGCTAGTACGCCGATAATCCCCAGAATAATTGCAGCACCTATCAGGGAGTAAAGCAAGATAGGCTTCTTCGGTGTGATTTCGTCTAAGAATTCTTCAACGGTCTGGGTTCTATCCTCACGTTTGAATGCCAGTCCTCTTACCAGGCCTTTCATCTGGCGCCGTTTCAGCTTTTTAATCGGGGCAGGTGATAGCTTGTTATCACGGGCCTGATTCGCCGGCATTTTGTTGAAAGGGTGTTTTCCACCGAGTAACTGGTATGTCACGCATGCCAATGCATAAATATCATCAGGTGGCTCAGGTGTTTCACCTTCCAACATTTCTGCACTAGCATAAGCGGGTGTTAATGCGCCGAGAGTACCCGGGTCGAATAGGGTAGTTTCTTTTTCGCTATCAGCGCCAGCATCTTTAGGTTTTGCAGCTCGGGCAATACCAAAGTCGAGTAGCTTGACGACACCGTCTTTATTTAAAAATGTGTTAGCGGGTTTAAAATCTGAGTGCACGAGTTGGTGATGGTGTGCGTATGCCAGGCCGTGGCACATGCCATCAATGATGGGTTGTGCTTCTTCATAGCTCAGGCCTTCAGGGGGAACTCTGCGGATGAATACATCCAGTGGTTCACCTTCCATGAATTCCATTGTCATGAATACCGTGCCGTAGGTGTAATCTCGGTCGAAGTCGAATACTGTCGCGATGTTCGGGTGAGCCAGACGCTGCTGCTTAGACGATTCCCTCTGAAGTGCGATAAACGATTCACGGAACTGCTTAAATGTTTCGTTCAGGACTTTTACTGCGACCTTGCAATTTTTGTCCTGGGCTTCCTCTTTAATCTTATCAATGGCCATGAACACGGCACCCATACCGCCTTCACCGAGCTTGGTCTTTAGCTCGAATCGGTTACGCAAGACAGAGCCAACATCAATGATTTCATCGCCATGCGTCATCACCGGCATGCCATCCGGGCCAACCGTTGGTGCGGTGCCCGAGTTGCCTCCAGTCATATCCAGGTCGAGGCCAAAGCCATCGTCTGCCTGTGTGACACCAGTTTGAGTCGTACCGCCAGGAACTTCGGTACTTATCTGGGTCGAGTCATCGTCGTTAGGCGTCTGAGCTGGAATTTCCGTACTTATCTGGGTCGAGTCGTTTTCATCAGATTCGATGGCGGTTTTATCATCCAGATCTGTAGGTTCTTCACCACTGATGATTTCCGTATCATCATCCAGTTCAGTCGGTGCCGAAATCTGGGTGGTTTCATTCATCGAGTGCAGGTCAGTAGGAGCTGTCTGATCGGTTGAAATAACGGTCTGATCTGCATTCTCATCCGACTTAAAGCGAGATGTAACCTCGAAAATCGCCATTTTGGCATCAATGGAAAGCTTACTTTCCATGGTCAACTGGTCTATCTGACTTTCGATTGGCTCGGCAAGCTGTGGATGTTTCTTGAGAAGCTGGTTTAAATGCTCAATGACCTGCGGCAGCTCGCATTCACGTTTGATGTAGCGTTGTAGTGTGGCTTTAAACTCGTTTAGCATGGTTTCTAATTTGCCTGAACAACGATAACGGTGACATTATCACGTGAACCACGTTCAAGCGTGAGGTCAATTAGTGCATTGCATGCATCTTCTGGTGAACCGAGTGCGATGAGATCATTCATTTCATCTTCCATGACTTCCTTGTATAGCCCATCACTACAGAGCATATAGCGGTCACCCGCTTTGACATCATGCATATCAAGGTCAATATACAGTGCCTGACTCGCACCAATAGCTCGAGTGATTACATTGGCTTCCGGGTGTTTTTCTGCCTCTTCCTCATTAATAAGACCTTCGTCTACGAGATCCTGAACCTTGCTGTGATCAATGGTAATGCGACTTAACTGGCCGTTACGCAGACGGTAAATACGACTATCGCCAGCCCATAGGGAAAAAATTTTCTGATGGAATGCGACTAATACCACAACAGTGCTGCCCATAGTCTGTCGGTCAGCACGCTCAGAGGCCTGTCTTAACAAATCATCGTTAACATCTAGCAGGCGCTGTTCAATTTCGGTGATTAGACTATTGGCATCTTCAGAAGATTTCAGTGCCTTCATGCTTTCGACGATTGAGGAGCTGGCAACATCTCCCGCAGCATGGCCGCCCATTCCGTCGGCGACAACCCAGACGCCTTCAGACCCGTGATCCAGAACCGAGTCCTCGTTGACTTTTCGTACCTTGCCAACATCGGTTCGGGCGTAGGATGTCCAGGAAAAGCCCTCGGTATTTAACATGGCAATCGCCCCCTGGTTGGCGCCTGAATGACCCTGAATTGGTAATTCATAGCAGGATGGATGCAGCTATAACTGACACGCAAATTCGATTGCATGGGAATACGGTTGGGATATCTCCGAGCATCCATTATGGTTTAGTTATAAGTATTTGAAATTATTATAAAAATTATATGTCTTATATGGGCCAGTTTTTCAAAATACCCCGGTAATGTCAAACAATTCTTTATATTAGTATATGCTTCGAAAATTTTAGCGTAACTGGTATTATTTACCGTAATTAACGCAGTAATTCCCTTATTTTTCCTACGTACAAGCGCCCATGCCAAACAAACTCTATATTCAGACTTTCGGCTGTCAGATGAATGAATATGATGCCGATAAAATGGGCGATGTGCTCGGTGACTCTCATGGCATGGAGCGTGTCGGGACGCCTGAAGAGGCTGATGTATTGTTGCTAAATACCTGTTCAGTGCGCGAAAAAGCACAGGAAAAGGTGTTTTCATTACTCGGACGATGGCGCAAGCTGAAGGAAAAAAGGCCTGATCTGGTGATCGGTGTCGGTGGCTGTGTTGCTAGTCAGGAAGGCGAAGGCATACGTAAAAGAGCGCCGTATGTGGACATGGTTTTTGGCCCGCAGACCTTGCATCGACTACCGAAAATGCTTGAGCAGGTGCGTGATAAGGGCAAGCCAGCGATGGATATCTCATTCCCAGAGATTGAAAAGTTTGATGCGCTGCCAAAACCACGGGCTGACGGGCCGTCCGCGTTTGTATCGATTATGGAAGGCTGTAGCAAATATTGTACTTTTTGTATTGTTCCTTTTACACGCGGAGAGGAAATTAGCCGTGATGTCGATGATGTTATGGCGGAAATATATCGTCTGGTGGAACAGGGAGTGAAAGAGATTACCCTGCTAGGTCAGAACGTCAACGGCTATCGTGGCAAGATGGATGATGGCGAAATCGCAGATTTCGCACTATTGTTACATCATGTGGCGGCAATTGAGGAAATCGAGCGTATTCGTTTTACGACTTCGCATCCAATGGAGGTTAATGACACCTTGATTGAAGCTTTTGCGGAAATCCCCAAACTGGCCAGTCATTTTCATCTGCCGGTTCAGAGTGGCTCAAACGATACCTTGTCTGCCATGAAGAGAAATCATACGGTCGAGGAATATATTGAGATTATTCAGCGACTTCGTAAGGCGCGACCTGATCTGAGTCTATCTTCTGACTTTATTATAGGCTTTCCAGGTGAGACAGAGCAGGACTTTGAGGCGACGATGAAGTTAGTTAATAATATTGGTTTCGATATTTCATTTAGCTTCGTATATAGCCAGCGTCCGGGCACGCCCGCAGCAGCATATGAAGACGACGTGCCAGATGATGTCAAAAAACAGCGGCTGGCAATATTGCAGGCGAGGTTGGCGCAAAGTGCCACTGAGATTAGTCAGGCCATGGTGGGGACGACGCAACGAATACTGGTCGAGCGTCCTTCCAGAAAAGACATAGCCATGATGGCAGGCAGAACGTCGAATAATCGAGTCGTAAATTTTCGTGGACGAGCCGAGCTAATTGGTCAATTTGTCGATGTGCAAATCGATGAGGCGCTACCGAATTCATTACGTGGTACCCTAATTCCTACTCAGCACGAGAAGCGTCTTGCCTCCTGAATCTGCCCCTCAAGTACAAACCGTAGAAATCGATCTCGAATTAGATCCCGCTGACAATAAGCGATTAGCTAATCTCTCCGGCCAGTTTGATGAACATCTGCAATACCTGGAAAAACAAATGCTGGTTGAGATACATCATCGTGGACATCATTTTCTGCTAATGGGTGAGTCTAAAAATGCAGAACTGGTGAAAAATACGCTGTTATCACTGTATAAAACGACAAAAGATAAAGAGCTCGAGCCCGAAGATGTACACATGGCGCTACGCGAGCAGCAGGGAATTGTGGCTGAACATGAAGAGCAGCTGGCACTGGACATTGAGCCAGTCGTGATCAATACACATCACGGAAAGGTTCGAGGCCGTGGCGCAAATCAGCATCATTATCTACAAAACATTCAACTTCATGATATTAATTTTGGTGTTGGTCCTGCAGGTACCGGTAAAACCTATCTCGCAGTTGCCTGTGCCGTTGATGCGCTAGAACACGATGAAGTTCGCAGGGTGATTTTGGCGAGACCGGCAGTCGAAGCTGGCGAGCGCCTTGGTTTCTTACCCGGCGATCTGTCTCAGAAAGTCGACCC